>DASQNO010000118.1:0-85921 GCA_035644935.1 Sphingomonadaceae bacterium | reverse complement strand
ACGTTGAAGTAGCGCAGCGCGCAATAATTCATTGGGTGCGCGGCGGCGATGTCGGCGAGCATCCATTCGGTCATCAGCTTGGACCGGTCATACGGGTTGATCGGCACGGTCGGCATGTCCTCGCGCACCGGCACCGTTTCGGGCGTCCCATAGGTCGCGGCGGTGGACGAGAAGATGAAGTGCCGGACGCCGCCGGTAACCGCCGCCTCGATCAGCGCGCGGCTTTTGGCGGTGTTGTTGTTGTAGTATTTCAGCGGATCGACCACCGATTCCGGCACAACGATCGAACCTGCGAAATGCATGATGGCGCCGATCGACTGTTGGGTGATGATCCGCGCCAGCAGGTCGGCGTCGGCGATATCGCCTTCGTAGAACGTCACGCCGTCCGGCACCGCCCAGCGGAAGCCCGTGACCAGGTTGTCGATCACCGACACGCGCCGCCCCGCGTCGCGCAGCGCCAGCACGGCGTGGCTGCCGATATAGCCGGCGCCGCCCGTCACCAGGACGCTGTGGGGATCATTGGGTATGTGGCCGGTCATGGGGATCCTTGCGCGTTGCTGCGATTCGAGACGGTGCAAACGAAACGATTGGCCCCGAAGCGCGCTTAGGCCAAGGTGGAACCGTCTCGTCAGGTGAGGAAAAACGTCATGGCCATCAATTTGCGCTTTCTGGGCGCGACCGCCGCACTGGCTCTTGTCGCCGGCTGCAGCACGGTCGGCGGCGGCGACGCGTCTCAGCGCGGGACCAGCGTGACGCGCATTCACCTGGGCAGCGCCATCGCCCGTGGGGAGGTTGCGGTGGAGCCACGCTTCACGACGCAGGCCGCGGGCGGCGTCTACGAGCCCGCTTTCGGCGCCGCCGTCGCCGGCGAACTGCGCACCTTGGGCTTCACGCCCGCCGCCACTCCCGCGGCCTCGGAATTCGTCGCGACCGTCGATGTCGCCACGGGCACCGGCGCGGCGCTGGCGGCGCGCGCGCCCGCACCAGGCGCGGCTCCGGCGGCGGTGTCGGCCGACGTCGCATCGCAGCTCGCCGTACAACTCAAGCGTCGGTCGGACGGTTCCATCGTCTGGGAAGGCCGGGCGCGGGCGCCGGCGCGCGCCGGCAGCGTTCCGTCCGCCGGTACCGTGCGCAACCTCGCGCGCGCCCTGTTTAAGGACTTTCCGGGCGAGTCGGGGCGCACTATTCTCGTTCGATAGCCCTGTCCCGTTCGGCGCGGCACGGGCGTAAGAACCGGCGGCGTCCTGCCGCCGGTCGACAATGAGGTTTCGATGACCCTGGCCATTTCAAGCGCCTTTGACGGCGGCAATATCCGTGTCGTCGCCGCGCGTCCTGACGGTTTTGACCTGGAAATCGTCGCCGACGCACATTCCGAATTCCTGCAGTGGTTCTATTTCCGCCTGACGGGCGCCGCGAACCACGAGGTGACGCTGCGCATCACCAACTGCGCCGGTTCCGCCTATCCCAACGGCTGGCCTGGCTACCGCGCGTGCATGTCGGCTGATCGCGAGACGTGGCCGCGCGTGCCGACGGCTTACGAAGACGGCGTGCTCACCATCAGCGTCACGCCGCCTGTCGACAGCGTCTGGTTCGCTTATTTCGCGCCGTACACGATGGAACGGCACCACGACCTGATCGCCTCGGTCACCGGCCTGCCGGGCGTCACGTACCGTGCGCTTGGGCATAGCCTTGACGGCGACACGATCGACTATCTGCGGATCGGCGACGGGCCGCTGCAGGCCTGGATTTACGGCCGCCAGCATCCCGGCGAACCGATGGCGGAATGGTGGATGGAAGGCGCGCTGGAAAAGCTCACGGACGAGGCGGACCCGGTGGCCCGCCGCCTGCGCGAACGCTTTACCTTCCACATCGTGCCCAACATGAACCCGGACGGGACGCGGCGCGGGCACCTGCGCACCAACGCGGCGGGCGTCAACCTCAACCGCGAATGGCACGCGCCGACACCCGAACGCTCGCCTGAAGTGCTGTGCGTCCGCGATGCCATGGACGAGACCGGCGTCGACTTCGCGATCGACGTGCATGGGGACGAGGCGATCCCGTATAATTTCCTCGCCGGGTTCGAAGGCATTCCCTCGCTCCGGCCGGAGCAGCAGGCGCTTTACAATGCTTATGGCGAAGTGCTCGAAAACCTGTCGCCCGACTTCCAGAGGACGCACGGCTACGCCGCCGTGCCGCCGGGCAAAGCCAATCTATCGATGTCGACGACGCAGCTCGCCGAACGCTTCGGCGCGCTGACGATGACGCTGGAGATGCCGTTCAAGGATAATGCCGACCTGCCCGACGAAGATTATGGCTGGTCACCCGAGCGCTCGGCGCTGCTGGGCCGCGCCTGCATGGATGCGCTGTACGCGATCAGCGCGCGATTGAAGGGGATCCGCTAAGATGCCGACGCTTGTTCTGGTTCGCCACGGCCAATCCGCCTGGAACCTCGAAAATCGCTTCACCGGATGGTGGGACGTCGACCTGACCGATCAGGGCATCGCCGAGGCCCGAGCTGCCGGAGCGTTGATGGCCGAGCGCGGGCTCGACTTCGACCAGACCTTTACGAGCTTCCAGACGCGCGCCATCCGTACGCTCAACATCGCTCTGGAAGGCATGGGGCGGCTGTGGCTCCCCACCGAGAAGGACTGGCGCCTCAACGAACGGCATTATGGCGGGCTGACCGGGCTTAACAAGGCGGAGACCATCGCCAAAGCGGGCGAGGCGCAGGTCAAGATCTGGCGGCGCTCGTTCGACGTGCCGCCACCGCCGATGGAGCCGGGCGGGCCCTACGACCTCGCTGCCGACCGCCGCTACGCAGGAATTTCGGTGCCGCAAAGCGAAAGCCTCAAGGACACGATCGCGCGCGTGCTGCCCTATTGGGACGCGCGGATCGCGCCGGCGCTGCGCGATGGGGAGCGCGTCCTGATCTCCGCCCACGGCAACTCGCTGCGCGCGCTGGTGAAGCACCTGTCGCAAATACCCGACGACGAGATCGCGGAGCTGGAGATCCCGACCGGGCAGCCGATCGTCTACGAACTGGACGCGGACCTCAACGCAACCGACCGCTACTACCTGAAGGACCGCTAAGACCCTCTCCCGCCTTCCCGGGAGACGAAGCAACGCTAGAGGGCCGCCTTGGCCGCGTACATGTTGCGGTCGGCGCGCGCGATCGCGCCCTCGACACTGTCGCCCTTGTCGATCGTGGTCATGCCCGTGGCGACGCTGACCACGATATCGCATCCGCCGGTGCTGACCGGAACATTGGCGATGCATTCGGCGATACGCTCGGCCGTATCCGCCGCCGACGCGCCGTCGAGATGGTCGAGCACCAGCCCGAACTCGTCGCCGCCGATGCGCGCCACGAAATCGGTCTGCCGGACAAGGTCGGACAGCGACCGGGCGACATGGCACAAGGCGGCGTCGCCCGCGGCATGGCCGAACCGGTCGTTGATGCTTTTGAGGCTGTTGACGTCGACGTACAGCAGCGCCGCCGGCGTGCCGTAGCGCTCGACCTGGCGCAGCACGCGCTCGACTTCGCGCACGAACGCGCGGCGGTTGGGCAGCGGCGTCAGCGTGTCGCAGTCCGCCAGCTTCTCCAACTCGGCGAGGCGAAGCTGCATCTCGTCCACGGTCGCGCGGAGGCGGCGGTTCTCTTCCGCCAGGTCGGGTCGCAGCTCCGTCACGTTGGCCTCGTTGCTGCGCAGGGGGTTGCTGGTTGCTGCCACGGTGGATGTTCTTCTTGCAAAGCGATTGTCGACCCAGGCTATAGCGCAGGAGGGGTTAATGGAAGATCACTGCCCGTTTGCGCGGGCGCGGCGGTCCCGCTAGGCCATCGCCTCCCGCCCCGTTCGGCAAAGCCCCGCATGACCGACCCCGTATGACCGACAGCGCGTCTCCTTCACCATCCGCCGACCCGGCATCCGCCGCCGGCCCCGCGCGCGTTGCGGTGGTCATGGGCAGCCGGTCGGACTGGGCGACGATGCGTCACGCCGCCGATACGCTGGCGGCGCTCGGCATCCCTCACGAACGCGCGGTGGTGTCCGCCCATCGCACGCCCGACCGCCTGTACGACTTCGCCCGAGGCGCGGCCGGGCGCGGCCTTCACGTCGTCATCGCGGGGGCCGGCGGCGCCGCCCATCTGCCCGGCATGGTGGCTGCGCTCACCACCCTGCCCGTGCTGGGCGTACCCGTACGGTCGCGCACGTTGGACGGCCTCGACAGCCTCCTCTCCATTGCGCAGATGCCCGCCGGCGTCCCCGTGGGCACGCTGGCCGTGGGCGAGGCGGGCGCTGTCAACGCCGCCCTGCTCGCCGCCGCTATCCTGGCGCTGGCCGACCCGGCCTTGGCGGAGCGCCTAACGGCCTGGCGACAAGCGCAGACCGAAGGCGTCGCGACCGACCCCGAATGACCCTGCCCACCGGAAGCACGATCGGCATCCTGGGCGGCGGGCAACTCGGCCGCATGCTGGCGCTCGCCGCGGCGCAACTGGGGTATCGCTGCCACATCTATGCGCCGGAGGCGAGCGGACCCGCGACCGAAGTCGCCGCCGCGTGGACGCAGGCCGCCTATGACGACGTCGCCAGCCTCGACGCGTTCGCCGCCGCCGTCGATGTCGTAACGTTCGAATTCGAGAACATCGACCCTCGCGCCATCGCCCACCTCGCCGCGCGGGTGGAAGTCAGCCCCTCCGCCGCCTCGCTTGAGGCGGCGCAGTACCGGCCCAACGAAAAGGCGCTGGTCGAAGCACTCGGCGGCGCCACCGCTCCGTACCGGCTCGTCTCCGACCGCGGCGCGCTGGACGCGGCGGTCGCGGACCTTGGAACGCCCGCGATCCTGAAGACCACCCGCTTGGGTTATGACGGCAAGGGCCAGGCGCGAGTGGACGCCCCGGGCGACGCGGACGCCGCATGGCAGGCGATCGGAGCGCCGCGCGCTCATGCCGAAGGGGTCCCCGCCATCCTGGAGCGCCGCGTCGCCTTCGCGGCCGAGTTCTCCGTGCTGCTCTGCCGCGGGCGCGGCGGCGAGGTCGCGGTCTGGGACACGCCGCGCAACCTCCATGTCGACGGCATCCTGGATCGCTCGGTCGTCCCCGCCGGCGACCTCGTCGCGGCACAGGCTGGCGAGGCGATCGCGCTGGCCCGCGCCGTTGCCGAGCGGCTGGGCCACGTCGGCATGCTGACCTGCGAGTTCTTCGCTGCGGACGAAGGCCCGTTGTTCAACGAAATGGCCCCCCGCGTCCACAATAGCGGCCACTGGACGATCGAGGGCGCGGTCACGTCGCAATTCGAAAACCACATCCGCGCGATCTGCGGGCTGCCGCTGGGCGACACGTCAAGCCTTGGTGCGGAGGTCCGGATGACCAACCTGGTCGGCGGTCGGGGCGACGGCGACGCGCCGCTTGACGACCTCCTGCGGCGCTTTCCCCGCGCCCACGTCCACCTCTACGGCAAGGGCGCGCCGCGTCCCGACCGCAAGATGGGCCACGTAACGCAGGTGTCGACGGGCTAAGAGCTTCCCTTCAGGAGCATCGGGCCGGTCAGGCCCCCAGCCTGACCTGAACTGCGCTGGGCGCTGTTCACCCGATGCTGGGGTCCTCCTATTGAACCGTCATCATCTCGATCGGCAGGCCGATGCCGGCGAGCTGCGGGCGCACCTTGGCGGCGTCGCCGACGATCACGAACACCATCTGGTCGGGCCGGATCGCCGCCCGCGCGGTGACGTCGAGCGCCGACGTGTTGAGCCCGCGGTACCGCTCGGCCAGCGTTTCGAAATAATTGTCCGGCCGCTTGAAGAGCGCGTTGCTGCGAAGCGCCTGCAGCACCGCGCCCGACGTTTCGAAGCTGCCCGCCAGCCCGCGCGTGTTGCCGTTCACCGCGCGCGTCAGCTCTTCGGAGGTGATGCCCTTGGTCGTCGTGAACTCGCGGATCTGACCCAGGATCGCCTTGACGCTATCGCCCGTGCGGTCGGCCTGCACCGGCGCCGAGATGATGTACGGCACGGCTTGCTCGAACTGGCTCGGCCGCCCGCTGACGCCGTAGCTCCAGCCCTTGGTCTCGCGCAGGTCCATGTTGAGCCGCGACAGGAAGTTGCCGCCCAGCGCCTCGTTCGCCGCGGTCAGCGGCACGATGTCGTCGGTGCCCTTCATCGGCAGCACCGCGCCCGCCAGAATCACCGATTGCGGCGATTGCGGGCGGTCGATCAGCACGATTCGCGGTCGCGGCGCGGGGATGCGGGCGGTGAACGCCTTGACGCCCTTGGGCGCGGCGGGCGGCGCCCAATTGCCGAATCGCGTCTCCAGTAACGGCATCAGCTCAGCGAGAGGTCGGTCTCCAACGGCGAAGATCTGCGCGTTGTCAGGGCGGATCCAGCCGGCGTGGAAGCGCCGCAGCTCCTCGCGGCTGACCGCGGCCACCGCGCGCGGATCGCCCGTGCCCGTGAACGGCTTGCCGTACGGATGCTGCTCGCCGAACAGAACCTTGGGCAGCGCGCGGACGGCCAGCGCCTGCGGCTGCGTCAGCTCCTGCGCGATGCCCGCCAGCTGCTGCGCGCGCAGCCGCTCGACTTCGGCCGGCGCGAACGCCGGATTCTTGATGATGTCGGCGAGCAGGTCGAGCGAGGGCGCAAGGTTGGGCGTCAGCGCCGCCAGCGTCACCGCCGTGCGGTCGAGCGAGGCGCCGACGCCGATCTGCGCGCCCAGCCGCTCCTGCTCCTCGGCGATCTGGATCGAATTGCGGGTCGTCGTGCCCTCGTCCATCAGCGACAACATCAGGCTCTGCGTGCCGAGCTTGTCGGCGGGATCGGCGGCGATGCCCGCGTTGAACTCCACCGCGATCCGCGTCACCGGCACCGCGTCGCGCTGCGCGTAGACGACCTGGATGCCGTTCGACAGCGTCGCGCGCTGCACGTCGGGGAAGTCGAGATTGGCGACCTCGGCGACGTCCGGCATCGGCCGCGGGGCCAGCGTACGCGGCCCGCGCGGCGAATGCCCCTCCGGCGCCATCATCTGCTCGCCGGCCTCCGGCGTCCGGTAGTAGCGCGGGCGCTGCGTCGCGGACCCGCCGCCGGCCCTGCCGCCCGCTTCCTGGTACGCCGGACGCTCGCCGGGCTCGACGCGCAAGGCATAGACCGGGCGCGTCAGCCATTTGGCCATCACCTGCCGCACGTCGGCGGGGGTGACGCGGCCCAAGGCCAGCAGCTGCTTCTTGTAGAATTCGGGGTCGTTGGCGTAGAGTTCGCCTTCGGCCAGGGCCACGGCCTTGCCCGCGAAACCGCCCACCGACTCCAGCCCACGGATACGCGCGGCGGCATCGCTTACCGCAACGCGGCGCACCTCGTCCTCAGTAGGCCCGTTCTTGATGTAGTCGGCGATGATCGCGTCCAGCCGCGCCGCCACGGTGTTGGCGTCGACGCCCGGCTTCACGTCGGCGGTCACTTCGAACATGCCGACGCGATGATAGGCCTGGTGGCTGGCGGTGACGTTGGTCGCCAGCTGCTCCTGCCGCACCAGAATGTTGTCCAGACGGGAGGAGGACAGCCCGCCCAGCACGGAGGCGGCGACGTCCAGCGCCGCGGCGTCCTTGTCGAGCATGCCAGGCACCGCCCAGGTTCGGTAGATCCGCGTCTGCGCGACGCGGTCCTTGAGCACTTCGGTCTTGGGCGCGGGTAGTGTCGGCACGGATGCCTGCTTGGGCGTGTTCACCAGTCCGCGCGGGATCGCGCCGAACTGCTTTTCGACCAGCCGCCGCGCGGTAGGCAGGTCGACATCGCCCGCCAGCACCAGCACCGCGTTGTTCGGCCCGTATTTGCTGCGGAACCAGTCCTTCACCGTGTCCAGCGTCGCCGCATCGAGATCGGCCATCGATCCGATCGTCGAATGGCGGTACGGATGCCCCTCGGGGAAAAGCGCCTCCAGCTGCGCATATTCCACCAGGCCATAGGGCTCGTTGTCGCCCTGCCGCTTCTCGTTCTGCACCACCCCGATCTGGTTGGTCAGGTTCGCTTGCGTCACCGCGCCCAGCAGATACCCCATGCGGTCGGCTTCGAGGAACAGCGCGCGCTCCAGCGCGGGCGTCGGCACCGTCTGGAAGTAATTGGTGCGGTCGAACCACGTCGTGCCATTGAGATCGGTGGCGCCGATCGTGCGCAACGGCGCGAAGTAATCGCCGGGCGCGTTCTCCGATCCGTTGAACATCAGATGCTCGAACAGATGCGCGAAGCCGGTGCGGCCCTTGGGTTCGTCCTTGGACCCGACATTGTACCACACGGACACCGCGACGATCGGCGCCTTGCGATCTTCGTGGACGAGAACGCGCAGGCCGTTGGCGAGTGTGAACCGCTGATACGGAATATCGATCTGGTTGACGAGCTGCGACACCGGCACGGCGTTTCCGGCCTGCGCGCGACTGGACTGCGCGCCCGCGGCCGACGACGTCTGCGTTCCCGCCGCCTGCACCGGCTCCATTCCGCCGTCCGCGCCCATCGTGGTGCACCCCGCGAGCGCAAAGGCGACGGTGACGCAAAGCAGATGAAGACGCATGCGGTTTCCTTGAAAGCTCAAGACGATAATGCCTTCACCATAACCGTTCGTCCTGCCCACGCAATCGTTTCGTCGCGCCGCCATCTGCAAACGGTCGTGTTGCATCTACGAACGGTTCTGCCCATCCTCAGTCACGCCTGCCAGAAGGATGCCCATGCCTGTTCGATCGAAGCGCTTATCCGCCGCCCTCGCCTGCGCCGCCGCGCTCGTCTTCGCCGGGGCCGCGCTCGCGCAAGGGCCCGTGGCGGCCTCCTCGGCCCCGACGTTCACCCCCGAGGCGTTCCGCGCCCACGTCACATTCCTCGCCGACGATCTCCTGCAGGGCCGCGACGCCGGCAGCGTCGGTTACGAGATCGCCGCGCGCTACGTCGCCAGCCGGTTCGAGGCGCTCGGCCTGCGACCCGCCGGGACCCCGGCGGCCGCGAACGGCGCGGCCGGATGGTACCAGCAGGTGCCGTTCGTCACCGCGACGCTGGCCGATACCCCTGCGCGCGTCACGATCGGCGGCCGCGTCTTCGCTAACGGCGACGGGGTGCTCGTCCGCCCGTACGCGGCCGAACTGACGCAGAGCGTCGCGGCGGGCGCGGTGTTCGCGGGCTACGGCCTCGACGCGCCGGCACAGGGCTTCGACGACTATCGCGGGCTCGATGTGCGCGGCAAGTGGGTCGCCATCCTCGGCGGCTATCCCGAAGGCACGCCCAGCGAGATCGGCGCGCACCTGAACGCGGAAAAGGCGCGCATGGCCGAACGCCGCGGCGCGATCGGCGTCATCACGCTGCTCACTCCCGCCGAGCTCGCGCGCCGCCCCTGGGCCCGCCGCACGGAGGCGATGCGCGAGCCGAGCCTGGCCTGGACCCGCGCCGACGGCGCGCCGTTCAGCGTCGCACCCGGCATCCGCGGCGCGGCGACGTTCGACACCGCCGCCTCCCGTGCGCTGTTCGCGGGCGCATCGCGATCGTTCGATGCGGTCGCCGCGGAAGCCGCGCGTCCGGGCGCCAAGCCGCGCGGTTTCGTGTTGAAGGCACCGGTGCGGCTGGAGCGTCAGACGGTCGCCCGGCGCATCACCAGCCCCAACGTGCTGGCGGTGCTGCCCGGGTCCGACCCCAAGCTCGCGAACGAATATGTGCTGCTGATGGCGCATCTCGACCATGTCGGGGTCAACCCGGCCAAGCTCGGGGCGGGCGGGACAGGGGACGCCATCTACAACGGCGCGATGGACAACGCGACGGGCACGGCGACGATGCTGGAGGTCGCGCGCGCGATGGCCGCCTCGCCCGATCGCCCGCGCCGCTCGATCCTGTTCGCGGCCGTCACCGCCGAGGAGAAGGGCCTGCTCGGCGCCGAATATCTCGCCAAGCACCCGGTGGTCGGCAACGGCAAGGTGGTCGGCGTCGTCAACCTCGACATGCCCGTGCTGCTCTACCCCTTCACCGACGTCATCGCCTTCGGCGCTAACCACTCCACGCTGGGTCCGATCGTGCAGCGCGCCGCCGCCGGCATGAACGTCAGGCTCACCCCCGACCCGCTGCCCGCCGAGGGCCTGTTCACCCGCTCCGACCACTACAAGTTCGTGCGCGAAGGCATTCCGTCGGTGTTCCTGATGACGGGGTTCGAGGGCCAGGGCGAGGCGCGCTTCAAGGGCTTCCTCGCCACCCACTATCACCAGCCGTCGGACGACTTGAAGCTGCCGATCGACTGGAACGCCGGCGCGCGTTTTGCCGAGATCAACTTCCGCATCGCGCGCGAAATCGCCAACGCCGACGCCGCCCCCCGCTGGAACGCGGACAGCTTCTTCAACCCGGCGTCCGCGACCCGGCCGGTGGCGGCTCGGTAAGCCGCTCCGGCTCAAATGCGCAAGCGGCAGAGAACTGCGCGTAAGGCTCGGCGAAGAACCGAGGGCTTGCGACACTTAGGTCTGGCTCTTCACCGACGGTCGCCGTTTCGTCTGTCAATCGGACGAAAACCTGATTGAGCAGTTGCCTCACGAGCAACGGTCGAAATTGTATTGTCTCGCCGCACATGGAGATGAGCGGCTCAACGGTCGCTCAATCGCCGGGTACGATGCGTGGCGATGCAAGGCGAGATGAAGGACGCGACCGATGCACTACATGCTGCTGTTCAACGAAACGCCGGCCGAGTTGGCCAAGCGTACCAACCCGTCCGAAGCGGACGCCTATTGGGGCGGCTGGACGGCCTATATGGGCGCGATCGCCCAGAGTGGCGTAATGGTGAGCGGCAACGCGCTTCAGCCGCCCGAGACCAGCACCACCATCCGGGTCGACAACGGCAAGCGCCACATCGTCGATGGGCCATTCGCCGATACGAAGGAGATTTTGGGCGGATACGTGATCCTGGATGCCGCCGATTTGGATGCAGCGCTCGAATGGGCGGCGCGCGCGCCCTGCGCCACGGCCGGGTCGGTCGAAATCCGCCCGGTCCTGCCGCCGCCCGCCAGTTGATGGACGAAGCGCGCCGCATCGCCGGCCGCGAAGCGGAAGATGCGGCGCGCTCTTCATACGGCAGGCTGCTGTCGATCCTTGCCGCGCGATCAGGCGACATCACCTCCGCCGAGGACGCGCTTGCCGACGCTTTCGCCGCGGCTCTCGTGCAATGGCCCCGCGACGGCGTGCCGGCCAACCCTCCCGGCTGGTTGCTGACCGTCGCCCGCCGGAGCATCGGCCATGCGGACGCTCGACGGCGCACCGCCGAGTGGGCGGTCGATCTGGTGCAGTTGCTTCAGGACGAGCGCGACGAGGCGGTGACAAGCGCCTTCGGCGACGAGCGCCTGGCGCTGATGTTCGTCTGCACCCATCCCGCCATCGACGCCGAGGCGCAGACGCCGTTGATGCTGCAAACCGTGCTCGGCCTCGACGCCGCGCGCATCGCCGCATGCTTCCTGGTCTCCAGCGCGACGATGGGACAGCGCCTCGTCCGGGCCAAACGCAAGATCCGCGATGCCGGAATCGCCTTTGCCGTACCCGAACCGGCGAGCGCTGCCGCACGGGTCGGCGGCGTCCTGTCGGCGGTGTACGCCGCGTTCGGCACGGCATGGGAGGACGTCAACGGGACCGACGGCAAGCTGGTCGGGCTTTCAGCGGAAGCGATCTGGCTCGGTCGCCTGCTTCGGCGATTCCTGCCTGGCGACCCCGAAGTCATGGGGCTGTTGTCCCTCATGCTCCACTGCGAGTCCAGGCGCACCGCCAGGCGTGATCCGGCGGGCCGGTTCGTTCCGCTTCACCGGCAGGATACCGCACTCTGGTCGCGTCCGATGATCGTCGAGGCTGAAGCGCTGCTCCGTTCCGCCGCGCGGGCCAACGCGCCGGGGCGTTTCCAGACGGAGGCCGCGATCCAGTCGCTCCACGCCCACCAGCGGATGACGGGCGAACGCTTCACGGAGCCGCTCGCGCAACTCTATGACGTGCTGGCGGGCATGGCGCCGACCACGGGCGTGCTCGTGGCGCGCGCGGTCGCGCATGCTGAGAACGGTGATCCTGCATCCGGCTTGCGACAACTGGACGGGATCGCGCGTGCATCCGGTTATCAGCCGTGGTGGGCGGCGCGGGCGCGGACCTGCTGGCTTGGGGGTGACGAGGAGATGGCCTGGTCCGCCGCCCGGACGGCGGCCGGGCTCAGCACCGATCCCAGTGTCCGGCAGTTCTTGCTGGACGGGGGCTTTCGCGTTGCGACGGATAATCGCATCCTGACGACGCCGGCTGTCGATCCAGAAGTATCGTCGCGAGTTCTGCGTTGAAGCCGAGCGCTTCTCTGCTCGAAGCTTCTCCGCCGGGCAACACTTGTGTTGCCAACACGCAACACTATTTCCCGCTCGACAGCATTAGGGGCCACCCATGAATCTCGAGAAATTCACCGACCGCGCCAAGGGTTTTCTACAATCGTCGCAAACCGTTGCGGTCCGCAACAATCATCAGCGCATTACGCCCGCGCATCTGCTCAAGGCGCTGTTGGAGGATGAGCAGGGCATGGCCGCCGGCCTGATCCGCGCCGCTGGCGGCGTGCCGGAAGCCGCAGTGCGCGAAACCGACGCCGCGCTCGCCAAGCAGCCCGCCGTCAGCGGTTCGGGCGCGACGCAGGCCCCAGGGCTCGACGCCGAGATCATGCGCGTGCTGGACAGCGCCGAGCAGATCGCGAGCAAGTCGGGCGACGCCTACGTCACCGTCGAGCGCATGCTGCTGGCCCTGTCGCTGGCGACCACTACCGACGCGGGCCGTGCGCTCGCCGAAGCGGGCCTCAAGCCCGCGACGCTCGCCACCGCGATCGAACAGCTGCGCGGCGGCCGCAGCGCCGACACGGCGGGCGCGGAGGACCGTTACGACGCGCTCAAGAAGTACACGCGCGACCTCACCGAAGCGGCGCGCGCTGGCAAGCTCGACCCGGTGATCGGCCGCGACGAGGAGATCCGCCGCACGATCCAGGTCCTGGCCCGCCGCACCAAGAACAACCCGGTGCTGATCGGCGAGCCCGGCGTCGGCAAGACAGCAATCGCCGAGGGGCTGGCGCTGCGCATCGTCAACGGCGACGTGCCCGACGGCATCAAGGACCGCCGTCTCCTGTCGCTCGACATGGGATCGCTGATCGCCGGCGCGAAGTATCGCGGCGAGTTCGAGGAGCGCCTGAAAGGCGTGCTCGACGACGTGCGCGGCGCGGCCGGCGAGATCATCCTGTTCATCGACGAAATGCACACGCTGATCGGCGCCGGCGCGTCGGAAGGCGCGATGGATGCGTCCAACCTGCTGAAGCCCGCGCTGGCGCGCGGCGAGCTGCACTGCATCGGTGCCACCACGCTCGACGAATATCGCAAGCATGTCGAAAAGGACGCCGCGCTCGCCCGCCGCTTTCAGCCCGTATTCGTGGGCGAGCCGACGGTGGAGGACACCGTCTCCATCCTGCGCGGCCTCAAGGAGAAGTACGAGCTGCACCACGGCGTCCGCATCACCGACGGCGCGCTGGTTGCCGCCGCGACTTTGTCCAACCGCTACATCGCCGATCGCTTCCTCCCCGACAAGGCGATCGACCTTATGGACGAGGCGGCGAGCCGCCTGCGCATGGAGGTCGAGTCCAAGCCCGAGGAGATCGAGAGCCTCGACCGCCGCATCATCCAGCTCAAGATCGAGCGCGAGGCGTTGAAGCGCGAAAGCGACCGCGCATCAAAGGACCGCCTCGCGACGCTGGAGGGCGAACTCGCCAATCTCGAGCAGCAGTCGTCGGAGCTGACGACGCGGTGGCAGGGTGAAAAGGAGAAGATCGCGGCCGAGTCCAAGCTCAAGGAAGCGCTGGACGCCGCGCGGCTGGAGCTGGAGCAGGCACAGCGGTCGGGCGACCTCGCCAAGGCCGGCGAGCTTGCCTACGGCACGATCCCCGGCCTGGAGCGCCAGCTTGCCGAGGCTGCGAATGCCAGCCGCGGCGCCATGCTGCGTGAGGAAGTAACGCCCGAGGACATCGCCTCCGTCGTTGCGCGCTGGACCGGCATTCCCATGGAACGCATGCTGGAAGGCGAGCGCGCCAAGCTGCTCGGCATGGAAGACGAGCTACGCAAGCGCGTCGTCGGCCAGGAAGACGCCGTCGCCGCCGTCGCCCGCGCCGTCCGCCGCTCGCGCGCGGGCCTGCAGGACCCCAACCGCCCGCTCGGCTCGTTCCTGTTCCTGGGGCCGACGGGCGTCGGCAAGACCGAGCTGACCAAGTCGCTCGCCGAGTTCCTGTTCGACGACCCGCACGCGATGGTCCGCATCGACATGTCCGAGTACATGGAAAAGCACGCCGTCGCCCGCCTGATCGGCGCGCCCCCAGGCTATGTCGGCTATGAGGAAGGCGGCGTGCTGACCGAGGCGGTTCGTCGCCGGCCGTACCAGGTGATCCTGTTCGACGAGGTCGAGAAAGCGCACGGTGACGTCTTCAACGTCCTGCTGCAGGTGCTGGATGACGGCCGTCTGACCGACGGTCAGGGCCGCACTGTGGATTTCTCCAATACGATCATCATTCTGACCTCGAACCTGGGCAGCCAGTACCTGGCCAACCTCCCGGACGGGCAGAGTGCCGCCAGCGTCGAGCCCGCCGTCATGGAAATCGTGCGCGCGCACTTCCGGCCCGAATTCCTCAACCGCCTGGACGAGATCATCCTGTTCAACCGGCTGAGCCAGGAGAACATGGCCCCCATCGTCGACATCCAGGTCGCGCGGGTCGCCCGCCTGCTCGCCGACCGCAAGATCACGCTGGACCTCACCGACGCCGCCCGCGCCTGGCTTGGCCGCGTCGGCTACGACCCGGTGTATGGCGCTCGTCCGCTTAAACGCGCCGTCCAGAAGTACCTGCAGGATCCGCTCGCCGACGCCATCCTGCGCGGGGAGGTGGCGGACGGTGCAAGCGTCCGGGTAGATGAAGGCGAGGGAAGACTGCGGGTGGAGAGTTCTACCGCGCCGTCAGCCTAGGTCGCGTGGCTCCGAACTTAGATTACTGGTGATCGCCGTTCGATACTAGCTGCGGAGCAACATCCGTTCGGCCGCCATCGAGTACGGGGTCCCACGTCCAAAATCAGGACGACGCGGGTCGCTCACGTTCGAGCCTTGGTCAAGGGCGGCTGCCAGGACGAGGCGTACGAAGAGGTGGAGGGCACGATCCGGTTTTTCACGAGGGCCTTGGATGGCAAGTGGGTGATCCGAGTGGACGATGCCGTCTGACGCACAACGGAGGTCAACGCTTACCAGGCGGATCCGGAAGTTGGCGACACCGTGAAGATCAGCCGCGGTCGGCTTGGAAGTTATGAATCGTGGATCAAGGGTCGCACTGCGCTGCGTACCGTTCGGTTCCGCTAACGCCCCACAGTCATAGAACCTGGCAACTTGCGCGGATCCACCCGCACCCCCTGCCACACCACGCCCCAGTGCAGATGCGGCCCCGTCGATCGTCCGGTCGTGCCGATCGCCCCCACGACCTGCCCCTGCCGCACGCGCGCGCCGACGGGCACGTCGATCCGCGACAGGTGCAGAAAGGCGCTGGACAGGCCCATGCCGTGGTCGACGATCAGCAGATTGCCCTCGACACTGAATTGCGGCGGGCTGGCCAGCACGACGATGCCATCGGCAGGAGATGTGACAGCTGTGCCCCTTGGCCGTGCGATGTCGACGCCGCTGTGGTAGCTGCCTGGCTCGCCCGCGTAGATCGTCTGCGCGCCAAAGACGCCGCTGATGCGTCCCGTGACCGGCCAGCGGAACATCTGCCGCCACCCTTCCGACGGCTGCAAGCGGGCGCGAGCGGCGGCGACGCGCGCCACCTCGTCTGCGCGGCGGGCGATCTCGGCCGGGGTACGGGGCGTGCCCTTGGGCAAGGTCCGCAGGTTGCGCACCGGCCAGGCGCGGCGGGCGACCGCAATCTGCCGCTCGACCATGCGGCCGTCGGCGAAAGTCGCACTCAGCCTTGCGACCGTCGCCGAATCGCGGCCGAAGCCAAGGAGGAACCCGCCATCGGGCGCCAGCGGCACCGGTCGTCCATCCAGCGAGACGGCTCTCGCGCCGGGCGCGCGGCCGCGAACCAAGCCGCCCTGCCGGAAGTCACCTTCAAGAGTGACGGCGTCGCCTGCGGCCACTACGCCCGGCGTGGGCCCCTGCGCAGCGGAGAAACCCGGCACGACCACCGCCGTCGCCGCCGCAACGGCGGCCGCCAGGCGCTTCACGCACGCTGCTCGGCGGCAAGCGAGGCGGCGGCGGAGGCATAGGGCTCCTGCCGCGCGACGCTCCAGTAGCGCAGCTCGTTCAGCGGAATGCGCGCGCCGGTCACCGCGCACACGACGTAATCGCCCGTGGTCAGCAGCCGGAACGAGCCCGCCATATAGTGCACGCGCGCCGGCGCGCCGCCGCCCCGCATCAGCATCTACAGAAGTCCAGGCTGGTCATTGGAGGCCGGATAGCCGCGCCGGCGCGGGCGCTCAACCCTGCCCGGCGGACTCGCCGCGCCGGTCGCGGCCTCCACTTCGCCGTCGTGGAAGATCAGCCGCAGCCGCGCCTCGCGCCCCGCCGCCGCGGCGCTCGTCAGCGTCGCGCCGTCCGGCGCAGTGACCCGCGCGAACCCGCGGGCCAATGGCTTGTCGGGATGGGCGAGTTCCGCTAGCCGCCAGAGAGCCTGCAGGCGCGCCGAGCCTTCCGCCAAGCGGCGGCGCATCGCGTCCGCCGGCAGCCGCACATTGTCCAGCCGCTCGCGCCGCGCGCGCAGGAGCCCGTGCAGAACCGCCGGGCGCAAGCCACCGCCGGCGCGGTTCAGTTCGGACCGCGCGTGCGTCACCTCCGACCGCAATGCGCGTGGCAGGCGGTCGCCGAGGTCATCCAGCCGCTGTCGCTGCGGCCCCAGCAGTCCGGCGGGCTCGGGCAATCGCCGGGCGCTGACCGCCAGCATCTCGCCCGCGCGTTCGTGCGCGCGCTGGACGCAGCGCGCGGTGCGCGTCGACAGCTCGCGGACCTGCGCCAGCAGTTCGGCCCGGACGGGCACGGCGATCTCGGCAGCAGCGGTGGGCGTCGGGGCGCGCACATCGGCGGCGTGGTCGGCCAGCGTCGTATCGGTTTCGTGGCCCACGGCGGAGATCGTCGGGATGGCGGACGCGGCGATGGCGCGCACCACCACCTCTTCGTTGAACGCCCACAGGTCCTCGATCGACCCGCCGCCGCGCGCCACGATGATCAGGTCGGGCCGCGTCGCCGCGGGCATGGCGTTGAAGCCCGCGACCGCCGCCGCGACCTGCCCCGCCGCCGCGTCGCCCTGCACCGCCACAGGCCAGACGAGGACGTGCGTCGGGCAGCGGTCGGCCAGGCGGTGCAGGATGTCGCGGATTACCGCGCCGGTGGGCGAGGTCACGACGCCGATGCGCGCCGGCAGGAACGGCAGCCGGCGCTTGGCGGCGGCGTCGAACAGCCCTTCGGCGGCCAGCGCCTGCCGCCGCCGGTCGAGCAGCGCCATCAGCGCGCCCTGCCCCGCCAGCTCCAGCGAATCGATCACCAGCTGGTACTTGGATCGCCCGGGAAACGTCGTCAGCTTGCCGGTGGCGACGACCTCGATACCGTCCTCCGGGCGGAAGCGCAGCATTCCTGCGCACCCCTTCCAGATCACGCCGTCCATGCACGCCCGGTCGTCCTTCAGCGTCAGGTAGCAGTGGCCGGACGCGTGCCGCTTGAACCCTGAGATCTCGCCGCGGACGCGGACATGGCCGAACGCGCCCTCGACGGTGCGCTTGAGCGCGCCCGAAAGCTCCGACACCGTGAACGGCGCCGCGTTGTCGCCCGGGGGGCTGTCGGCTAGCAGGCCGGGAGGATTTGCGCCGGAAGGACGAGCGGTGGCCATGAACGTTCTGCTGGTGGGAGGGGGCGGGCGCGAACATGCGCTCGCGTGGAAGCTTTCGCAATCGGAACAGCTGTCGAAGCTGTTCTGCGCGCCGGGCAATCCGGGGATCGCCGAACATGCCGAACTGGTGGCGCTCGACCCGGACGATCACGCGGCGGTGATGGCCTTCTGCCGGGCGGAGACCATCGATCTCGTCGTTATCGGCCCGGAAGCGCCGCTGGTCGCGGGCCTGGGCGACGCATTGCGGCGCGCCGGCCTGCTCGTGTTCGGCCCGAACTCCGCCGCCGCCCGGCTGGAAGGCTCCAAAGGGTTCACCAAGGACCTGTGCGCCCGCGAAGGCATCCCAACGGCCGGGTTCGTACGCGCGCCGGACGCCGCGGCGGCGCGCGCCGCCTGCGCGCGTTTCGGCGTGCCCGTCGTCGTCAAGGCGGACGGCCTCGCCGCCGGCAAGGGCGTCACCGTCGCCGCCACGACCGGCGAAGCTCACGCCGCGATCGACGCGCTGTTCGCGGTCGGCGCCGACGAGGTGCTCGTCGAGGAATTCCTCCGGGGCGAGGAGGTCAGCCTGTTCGTGCTGACCGACGGCGTCACCGTGCTGCCGCTGGGCACCGCGCAGGACCACAAGCGCGTCGGCGACGGCGACACGGGTCCCAACACCGGCGGCATGGGCGCCTACTCCCCCGCCCCCGTGCTGACGCCGGCGCTGGAGGCGCGCGCCCTGGCCGAGATCGTGGAGCCGACGGTTCGCGCCATGGCGGCCGCGGGGACGCCGTTCTCCGGCGTGCTTTACGCCGGGCTGATGCTGACCGCGCAAGGACCCAAGCTGATCGAATACAATGCCCGCTTCGGCGACCCGGAAGCGCAGGTGCTGATGCTGCGGCTCGGCGACGATCTGCTCGACCTGATGCTCGCCACGGCCCGCGGCCGGCTCGCCGAACGCGCGCCCCCGGCGATGATCCCCCACGTCGCGCTGGGCGTGGTCGTCGCCGCCCGCGGTTACCCCGGCGCGCCGGCCACCGGCGGCGCGGTCGCCGGGATCGCCGATGCGCAAGCGACGGGAGCCAAGGTCTTCCAGGCGGGCACGCGCCTGGCGGGCGACACGCTGGTCGCAAGCGGCGGCCGCGTGCTCGCCGTGTGCGCGCTGGGCGCGGACATCGGGGAAGCGCGCGACGCCGCCTACCGGGCCGTGGACGCCGTGCGGTTCGACGATGGATTTCACCGCCGCGACATCGGCTGGCGCGAAGAGGCGCGTGCGCGGGGCGGAACGGGCGGGGCGGGGCGGGGCTGGGCGGGATAGATTTGCCCCGTCGCCGGTTCTAATCAGGCAGGAATGAGGTCGGGGATGAACACGCAATGCCGCCATCGTTGAAAGCCCTGATCGGGCTGGCCGCCACCGTGCTGTCCGCCTGGCTGTTTCACGGCCCGGCCGGCTACGGGCAGCGCCTGATCGGCAAGCTGGACGCCCACGTGCAGCAGGTCGTCGCCAAACAGGAGCTGAAGACGGTCACCGCTCGCTTCCCCCGCCCGCTGTCACGCGACCTGCGCTTTTCGGGCGAAGCCAATTCCTTTCAGCGGCAGCGCTTCGTCGAGATCATCCAGGACGAGGAGATCCGCGGCTTGCGGTCGGTGGGGTGGGACCGCACGCCTGCTCCGTCGGCCGCCCCGGCCGCCGCCTCGGCCAACGGAGACGCCCGATGAACCTGCCGCTTTTCGCCGAAAGCCTGATCTGGCAGATCGGCGCCTACCTGCTGGGCCTGGCCGCCGCCTACGGCATGTTCGGCCGCCGCACTCAATATTACCGTTAGGACCCGCTTCCCATGATGTTTGTCGCCGGCGAGAACCTCCTTCCCATCCTCGTGGCCCTGCTGATCGGGTTCGTGACCGGTCTTTGGATCTGGAAATTCGCGCGTAGCACCCGCGACACGCCGACCCGCGTGCTGACCGAAGACGCGCCGCTGCGCCGCCCTTATGTCGAGAACAGGCCGGCTCCCGCCCCCGAACCCTTGTATTCCGAACGCGCCAGCCCGCGGCCCGAGCCCGAGGTGCTGGCGCGGCGCGCGGGGCGCGACGTGGCTGACAGCGATGTGGTTTCCGGGGCGGCGGCGGCGATCGAGGACGTCGCCGACCAGTTCCTGGGCATCGACGCCCACCCGGGGTCACAGGCGACCGGCGGCGGTGCCGATGCCGTCCACGACGACCTGCAGGTCATGAAGGGCGTCGGGCCCAAGCTCGCCAGCCTGTTGCGGGCCGAAGGCCTCACGCGCTTCGACCAGATCGCCGCGCTGACACCCGACGATCTCGCCCGCCTCGACACGCATCTGGGCGCCTTCAAGGGCCGTCTCGTACGCGACCGCATCGTCGAACAGGCCGCCTTCCTCGCCGTCGGTGACCGCGCCGGCTACGAACGCGCGTTCGGCAAGCTCTAGGCCGTTTCCTGGCTGGCGAGCAGCTTGTCGATCTTGCGGCCGTCCATGTCGACGATCTCGAACAGCCAGCCGTCGTGCCGGAAGCGTTCGCCCGTTTCAGGCAGCCGCTTGAGCACCGACAGCGCGAATCCCGCCGTGGTCGCGTAATCGCGATCGTCGGGCAACGTGACGCCCAGCCGGTCGGAAAGCGCGTCGGCGCTCAATGATCCGCTGACCAGCCAGCTGCCGTCGGCGCGTTCCACCAGCGGCGGGTCGGTGCCTTCGTCCGCGTCCGAGGCGAAGTCCCCGGCCAGCGCCGACAGGATGTTGGCGGCCGTGATCAGCCCTTCGAAATGGCCGTACTCGTCGTGAACGAACGCCATCGGCACGTCCGCGCGCTGCAGCACGAGCAGCGCGTCCATCGCGTCCATCTGATCGGGCACGACGGGCGCGGTGCGCATCAGGTCGCGAAGGACCAGCGCCCGGCCTTCGATCAAGGCGGCGGCGATGTCTCGCGCCTGCACGACCCCGACAATCGTATCGACCGAGCCTTCGGCTACCGGAAACCGGTTGTGCGCGGACGCGACCAGCGCCGCGCGTAGCCCGGCCTCGTCCGCATCGACATCGATCCAGTCGACATCGACCCTGGGGGTCATGACCTCGCGCGCCGGGCGGTCGGCGAGGCGGACGACGCCCGAGATGATTTGCCGCTCCGATTCTTCCAGGACGCCCGCGCCGTGCGCTTCGGCGACGACATGGTGCAGTTCCTCCGCCGTGACGTTGTGGCGACTTTCGCGGGCAAGGCCCAGCAGCCGGAAGATCACCGCGCTCGACCGGTCGAGCAGCCAACCCAGCGGCGCGGTGGCGATCGCCAGCCAGCGCATGGGAATGGCGACCGCCGCCGCGATCGTTTCGGGCCGGCGCAGCGCGAACTGCTTGGGGACGAGTTCGCCGATGATCAGGCTGGCGTAGGTCGTCAGCGCGATCACGATCGCAAAGCCCAGCGTCGCCGCCGTGTCGGGCGCCACTCCCGTCCTCGCCAGCCAGTCCCCGACGGGTCGGCCGAGCGTCGATCCGGAATAGGCGCCGGCGACGATGCCGATCAGCGTGATGCCGATCTGCACGGTGGACAGGAACCGTCCCGGCTCGTCCGCCAGCTCGATCGCCACGGCGGCCCCGCGGCGCAGGACGGCGGACGGTGCGTTCTTGACCATGCCCGACAGGCGCGGCCGGCGCGCGGAGACGATGGCGAGCTCCGACATCGCGAACACGCCGTTGAATGCGATCAATCCGAGGATGATCAGCACGTCGGGCCAGGGGAAAGGGTTCGGCGCGGGCATCGCTGGGGGTGAGACGATCCTAGCGGCAAATCTGTCCCTCGCACAACCGCCGCGTCACGACGGGTTCACGGGCGAAGTGGGAACAACGCGCATCGGACGGCGGTTACGCGCCCGTTCCGTTTATTTGCATAGGTCAACAGGAGACGTCATCATGCGCAACCTTCATCGACTGGGCACGGCCTCGCTCGCCGCAGCGCTGCTCGCCACCACCGCCTGCACCACCAACCCGGAAACCGGCGAGCGCCGCCTGTCCCGCGCCGCCATCGGCGCGCTGGGCGGCACGGTGGCCGGCTTCTTCGCGGGCGACCTCATCGGCGGCAAGCGCGATCGGACGGAAAAGATCGTCGGGGCGGGCATCGGCGCGATCGCCGGCGGCGCGGTGGGCGCGTACATGGACCGGCAGCAGCGCGAACTCGAGCGGCAAACCGCCGGCACCGGCATCGACGTGATCCGCCAGGGCGACGAGCTCGTGCTCAACATGCCGTCCGGCATCACCTTCGCGTCCAACAGCTTCGCGATCCAGCCGCAGTTCCGCGACACGCTGAATCAGGTCGCGCAGACGCTTAAATCGTACGAGCAGACGTTCATCGACGTGCGTGGCCACACAGATTCGACGGGCGGCGACGCGATCAACGTGCCGCTGTCGCAGAACCGCGCGCAGGCCGTGGCGAATTACCTCGTCGGACAGGGCGTCCAGTCCGCACGTATCGAAACGCGCGGCTACGCGGCGACGCAGCCGGTGGCGGACAACAACACCGAGGCGGGCAAGCAGGCCAACCGCCGGGTGGAGATCAAGATCGTACCGCTGACGGACGCCCGCTAAGCGTCCGATCGGGGACAAAACAAGGCGCGGAGAGGCAACTCTTCGCGCCTTTCTCTTGTCAGCGACGACCCGCGAAGAAATCGCGCAGCAGCGCCGCCGACGCGGACTCGCCGATGCCGGCATAGACTTCGGGGCGGTGGTGACAGGTGGGCTGGCCGAACCACCGCGGTCCGTGCAGCACGGCGCCGCCCTTAGGGTCGGGCGCCGCGAAGTAGAGCCGGCGGATGCGGGCAAGCCCGATCGCCGCCGCGCACATGGCGCAGGGCTCCAGCGTCACCCACAGGTCGCATTCGTCCAGCCGGGACGTTCCTAGCGCATGTCCCGCCTCGCGCAGAGCGATGATCTCGGCATGCGCCGTCGGGTCGCTGCCGGCCACCATGCGGTTGGCGGTGGCGGCGACCTCCACGCCTCCACGCATCACGACCGCGCCCACGGGAACTTCGCCCGCCGCGGCCGCCTCCGCCGCCAGGCGCAACGCGCGCGCCATCGGCGCGGTGTCGATGCCCGCCATCGCCGATGCGTCTAGGCGGGGCGGTTATGGATGGGGGCCGCGGCGCCTGCCGGGGGCGATGCGCCGCGACCCCGCAGCATCAATCGGCCTGCTTGCCGACCGTAACCGTCGGCACTTCGACCTTGGTCTCCTTGGAGTTGACCTCGACCGTGGGCACTTCGACGGTGGTGTTCGTCGTTCCCACATCGACATCCGCGGTGTCGACGTCGAACGTCGGCATCTGGCCGCCCTTGGCATCGACCTCGACGCTGGGGAGCTTGGCGCCCTTTTCCTGGTCGATGTCGATCAGGCCGAAGGCGAAGGCCGCGATCAGCGCCAGGATCGCCAGAATGGCAATGATCAGGATCGTGCGCGATCCGCTGTTGCCGTTGTTGTTGTTCGAGCCGTTGGCCATGAAACAAGTCCTCCCGTTTTTTACTCGCTAAGCTTGAGCCACCCCGCCTTAATGCAAAGCGTCGCGGCGGCGCAACGCGATTGCGGCCAGCCGCGCCCCCCGTGCCCCCTTGCACGTTGACCCCGCGGCATCGCCGCGCTATCCGGCGCCGCTTGCAGCGGGCTCTTTTGGACGTCCGTTCCCTACCAACAGATCGTCAGGACCATTCATCATGTCGCGCATTTGCGAACTGACCGGCAAGGGCCGGCAGGTCGGGCACAACGTGTCCCACGCCAACAACAAGACCAAGCGCACGTTCCTGCCCAACCTGCAGAACGTGACCCTGATCTCCGACGCGCTGGCCCGCGGCATCCGCTTGCGCGTGTCGATGAACGGCCTGCGCTCGGTCGAGCATGTCGGCGGCCTCGACAACTGGCTGACCAAGACTGGCGAGGACAAGCTGAGCCTCAAGGCGCGTCGCCTGAAGCGCGAGATCGTCAAGAAGACGGCCGAATCGGGCGCGGGCGAGCCGGCCTCCGCTTAAGCCCGGCTTCTGCTTAAGCCCGGCCCGCGCTTGAAGCCTCGTCAGTCGACGAGTTCGAACTTCAGCAGAAGCGTGCGCTGAAGTCCGCTGAAATTGTCATCGGACGCGACCCACATCAGCGTCCGCTCGCCGACGCGTTCGATCGCGAGCGCTTCCATATTGTCGGTCGGGAACGGCCGTTCCAGCGTCGCGACGATGCGCGGCTCGGCCACGGCGCCGGGCCGGAAGGCCGTTAATGGAATGATCCCGATGCCGGCGACGAATCCGGAACTCAGCGACACGCGCCGGTGCAAGGTCGCCAGCCGCCCGTCCCCGAGCAACGCGGCGTCCGTGACGGAAAACCCTTCGGGAAGCCGGTAGCTCAGGCGCGTGGCCTCGGCACGGGGGTCCGTCGGATCCCGGTCGAACAGAAGCACATCGCTTGAGCGCGGCACCTCCCCAGCGCCCTCGGAAAACAGCAGGAAGCGGCCGTCGTCCAACCGCACCATCGCTTCCGCTCCCGAATTCGCGCGCCAGCGCCGCATCGCGGGCGGTGCGTGACTGGCCTGCGCCTCCGAAAAGCCGGGAGCGTATCGCCAGACGCTGTTGTGTCGCTCGAACGCGACCCAGATGCGGCCCCGGAAATCGCGCGTGAACGCTTCGCTGTCGCGGTCGGCTTTGATCGCCGCGTCGCCCGGCCCCGCCGGCAACGGCAGCAGATTCAAGGACGTCGGCCGTCCGTTTGCGGCCGCCATCTTCATCACGGTGCCGCCGTCGCTGAGCGCGAGAAACCCGTCCGCGGTGCGCGCGATCGCCGATATCCCCCCGAAGCGCGGGTCCGCGGAAGTCAGTGCGTAACCGACAAGGTAGCGCAACGCCCCCACACGCTGTCCCGGGCGCGCCTCGCCGGTCAGCGGCGTCGCGACGATTCGGCTGACGCTTCGGGTCTGCGCCTGCATGACCGGTTCGGACCGCGTCATGGACATGCCGGTGCCCAGCAGCAGGATCAGGAGAAGGGGGCGGCGCACGTCCGCAGCCCTAGCCGCTTCTGGGCGGGAGGGCAGCGGTCGAAATCGCATGAACGGGCGCTGTCACGCACATTCAGGAAAGGTCCAAGCGGCACGGGGCATATGAGTGTTGTCGACGAAACGCTGGCATCCAAGCCGACGAACGAAACGCCGACACGAGATGCCGGATTACAGTTCCCCTTCAGGAGAGTTTCAATGCGTAAGCTTCCCATGTTCGCCGCCGTCGCCGCGATGACCGCCGCTTCCGTGGCCCCCGCCCCCGCCGAGGCGCATCGCCGCGGCTACAGCCACAGCCACCAGGCGCGCGATTATGACCGCGGCTACGACAACCGCTACTACGGCCAGTCGCGTCAGCGGTGCCGTTCGGGCACGACCGGCGCCATTCTCGGCGCCGCCGCCGGCGCCCTGCTCGGCCGCGAAGTCCTTCGCAACAGCCGCACCACGGGGACCATCCTCGGCGCCGCCGGCGGCGGTCTAGCGGGTCGCGAACTGACCCGGGACAAGCGCTGCCGCTAAAGCAGCGCTCTGTCGCCAAGGCAGAGTTCCGCTAGCCGGGAGGCGCGCCGCCACCAGGGCCGCGCCTCCCGCCCAGCCTCATCATCAGTTTCACCGGGTTGTATTCCGGGGATGCGTACCCAGAGATCCCTCGCGTCGCGTAACGAGGGCGGGGGCCGGTGTGCGAAAGCATGCCGGCCCTCAACGCGTTTCAGCTCAGGCGGCGAACAGACCCGCCAGCTGCTCCACCATCGTGCCGCCGAGCTGCTCGGCGTCCATGATCGTCACCGCGCGGTCATAGTATCGCGTGACGTCGTGGCCGATCCCGATCGCCGCCAGCTCGATCGGCGACTTTGTCTCGATCCAGCCGATCACCTGCCGCAGGTGCTTTTCCAGGTAGGTGCTGCTGTTCACGGACAGCGTCGAATCGTCGACCGGCGCGCCGTCGGATATAACCATCAGGATGCGCCGGTCCTCAGACCGCGCGAGCAGCCGGGAGTGCGCCCACAAAAGCGCCTCGCCGTCGATATTCTCCTTGAGCAGCCCTTCGCGCATCATCAGCCCGAGATTGCGGCGTGCGCGGCGCCACGGCTCGTCGGCGCGCTTGTAGACGATGTGGCGGAGGTCGTTGAGCCGCCCGGGCTGCGGCGGCCGCGCGTCGGCGAGCCACTTCTCCCGCGCCTGCCCGCCCTTCCACGCCCGCGTCGTGAAGCCCAGGATCTCGGTCTTGACGCCGCAGCGCTCCAGCGTCCGCGCCAGGATGTCGGCGCTGATCGCCGCGATCGAGATCGGCCGCCCGCGCATGGAACCCGAATTGTCGATCAGCAGCGTCACCACCGTGTCGCGAAATTCGGTGTCGCGCTCGACCTTGTAGCTCAGCACCTGCGCCGGATTGACCACCACCCGCGCCAGGCGCGCCGCATCGAGCAGGCCTTCCTCCTGGTCGAAATCCCACGACCGCGACTGCTGCGCCATCAGCCGCCGCTGCAGGCGGTTGGCGAGCTTGGACACGGCCGACTGCAGGTGAACCATCTGCGTATCGAGATAGGTCCGAAGCCGCGTCAGCTCCTCCTCGTCGCACAGCTCGGTGGCGTGGGCGATCTCGTCATAAGCCGTTGTATAAGGGCGATAGTCGAACTGCGGCGTGACGTCCGCGGGCACGCGGTTGGGCCGCGTCGGCACCGCGCCTTCCTCGCCGTCGTCGCCGGTGCCGCTTTCGGCGTCGGACATCGACTCCTCGGACGATCCGTCGTCCTCGCTGTCGCCGTCGTCCTCCTCGTCGCCCGTCTCGGCGCGGGCCTCCGTCTCGCCCGACTGGCCGCCCGACTCGTCGTCGGCATCGTCCGCATCCTCGCTGCCCGAATCGGCCTCGCCTTCGCTCTCCTCGCCCTCGTCCGGCTCGGCCGGCCGCTCAGGTTCCCCCTCGATCAGCTCAAGATCCTGCAACAGCCGCGTCGCGAGCTGCGCGAACGCGGCCTGGTCGTCGATCGCCAGGCCAAGGCCGTCGAGTCCGCGACCCCCCTTCTCCTCGGCCCACTCCGCAACAAGCGCGAGCCCCGCCAGCGCCGCCTTGGGCGCCACCTCGCCCGTCAGCCGCTCGCGCACCAGCAGGCCGAGCGCGGTGCCCAGCGGCACTTCGCCCGGCGCCCGCGCGCGCGAGATCGGGTCGCTGCGCATGCGGGCTTCGGTGATGCCATTGAGGTTGGCGCGCACCCCGGCCATCGCCCGGCTGCCCAGCGCCTCGACACGGGCGAGTTCAACCGCGTCGAACACCGCGCGCGCGGTCGGGTCCTGCGGCGACAGCCGAGCGTGCAGCGGCGCGTCGTGGTGGCGCAGCTTCAGCGCCGCCGAATCGGCCGACCCGCGCGCCTCCGCGACATCGCGCTCGGGCAGGTTGCGCGCGGGCATCGGCACCTTGAGCTGCTTGCCCGCGGACACGGGCGCGTCCGTGGTGAAGCTGACCTCCACCTCCGTCTCGCGCGCCAGAGCGCGCGACGCGCCGGCCAGCGCGTGGCGGAAGGCTTCGAGGGGACTATCCTGTTCGGGCACTCCAACTCCGTTCGCCCTGAGCCTGTCGAAGGGCTGCGCTTCTTCCTCCTTGGTCCGAAGGAGAGGGCTTCGACAAGCTCAGCCCGAACGGGTTTCTTCGCTACTTGGTTTTTCCAACGACGCTCTCCGGCAGATCCTTGCCGAACACGCGCTGGTAATATTCCGCCACCAGGCTGCGCTCCGCCTCGTCGCACTTGTTCAAGAAACTCAGGCGGAATGCGAAGCCGACGTCGCCGAAGATCAGCGCGTTCTGCGCCCAGCTGATCACCGTACGCGGGCTCATCACGGTGGAGATGTCGCCGTTGATGAAGCCCTGGCGCGTCAGGTCGGCGACCTTGACCATGCGCTCGACCTCCTTCTTACCCTCCGGCTTGTCGTATTCGCCGGATTTGGCGAGCACGATCTGCGCCTCGGTCGCGGCGGGCAGGTAGTTCAGCGTCACGACGATGTTCCAGCGGTCCATCTGCCCCTGATTGATCGCCTGCGTGCCGTGGTAGAGACCGGTGGTGTCGCCCAGCCCGATCGTGTTGGTGGTCGCGAACAGGCGAAACCAGGGATTGGGGCGGATGACGCGGTTCTGGTCGAGCAGCGTCAACTTGCCCTCGACCTCCAGCACGCGCTGGATCACGAACATGACGTCGGGGCGGCCCGCGTCATATTCGTCGAACACCAACGCGGTTGGCGTCTGCAGCGCCCAGGGCAGCAGCCCTTCCTTGAATTCGGTCACCTGTTGCCCGTCCCGCAGCACGATGGCGTCGCGGCCGACCAGGTCGATGCGGCTGATATGAGCATCGAGGTTGATGCGCACCGTCGGCCAGTTGAGCCGCGCGGCGACCTGTTCGATATGCGTCGACTTGCCCGTGCCGTGATAACCCTGGACCATGACGCGGCGGTTCTTGGCAAAACCCGCGCAGATCGCCAGCGTCGTGTCGTGGTCGAAGACGTAGGTCGGATCGCAATCGGGGACGCGCTCGTCGGCTTCGCTGAAGGCCGGGACCTCCATGTCCGAATCGATGCCGAACGCGTCGCGGACGCGGAGCATCTTGTCGGGGGCGTCCATGATGGTCGCGTCGCGGCTGTCGGGCTGGACGTTGGGGATGTCGGTCATGCGGCGTTGCGCTAGAGCCTCGCGCCCGCGCCCGCAACGTCCTGTGATGCCTTGGCAGGCAGCGGGAACAGCGCCACGAACCGCTGGGCCAGCGCGCGATCGCCCTCGATCCCGAGCCTGCCCTCCGCCTCCAGCACGTCCAGTGGCGCGCCGCCGTAAACCGCAGCCGCCAAGGTCGCGGCGTCGCCGCTCAGGACGAGGTCGGCGCCTTCGATCGCCGCGCGGCGCGGCGTCACCGTGCCCCTGTCCAGCGTCAGCAGATATTCCGCCGCGCCCAGGCGGAAGCCGATGCGCGCGGTCAGGTCCGCGGCGCGCGCCGGGTCCGCCATCGTGCGAAATGAAAGCATCAGCGAGGCCGGGCTGAACGGACGGCCCGGATCGTGAGTGGGCGAGCGCGCCGCCCAGCGGCCCATAGCCTGGAATATCGGCCCGGCCTCGTAGCCCCAGGCAGTGAGTTCGTAGACCTGAACGGACGCCGGCGGCGGCAGCCGGCGGCGCGCGACGACGCCCGCCGCCTCCAGCCCCTCCAGCCGCTGCGTCAGGACGTTGGCGCTCAGCCCCGGCAGCGCCGCGCGCAATTCGCCGAACCGTAACGGGCCGAACATAAGTTCGCGCATCACGGGCACGGCCCAGCGTTCGCCGAAGATGTCCATCGCGTGCGCGGCCGCGCAGGCGTCGTCGTAGCGGCGGCGCGATGCACTTTCCAGAGAGTCGGTTAGTTTTTCTAACTTCATAGTTGCAATATGTAACTACCGCATGCACAAAGACAAGACCAGTCGATTCGCGAACAGGAGAAAACCCGTGGCCACCATGATCTTCGTCAACCTGCCGGTCAGCGACCTGCCCCGCTCCGTCGCCTTCTACGAAGCGGTGGGCGCGACCCGGAACCCGCAGTTCAGCGACGACACCGCCGCCTGCATGGTGTTTTCCGACACCATCCACGTCATGCTGCTGACCCACGCAAAGTTCGCCGGCTTCACCCCGCACCCGATCGCCGATGCGCACGCGAGCAGCCAGGTCCTCCTCTGCATTTCCACCGACAGCCGCGCGGACGTGGATCGCGTGACGGAGGCCGCATTGGCAGCGGGCGGCGCGGGGGCTGGTCCGACGCAGGATCACGGCTTCATGTACGGCCGCAGCTTCGCCGACCCCGACGGCCACATCTGGGAGCCGATGTGGATGGACCTCGCCGCCGCGCAGCAGGCGATGGCGCCCGAGAGCGTCGCCGCCTGACCGACCCGACAAGGAGAACCCGCATGACCTATATCGACGGTTTCGTGATCGCCGCGCCGACGGCGGACAAGGCCAAGTTCATCGAACATGCCGAGCGCATGGACCCCATCTTCCTCGAAATGGGCGCGCTCAGAGTCGTGGAGGGTTGGGCCGACGACGTACCGAAGGGCGAAGTCACCGACTTCCACCGTGCGGTGCAGGCCAAGGCGGACGAGACGGTGGTGTTCTCGTGGATCGAGTGGCCGGACAAGCCGACGCGCGACGCCGCGATGGCCGCGATGCGCAAGGACCCGCGGATGACGGGCGAGCCCATGCCTTTCGACGGCAAGCGCATGATCTTTGGCGGGTTCACGCCCGTCGTCACCCTGGCAAAGGAGAACGGAAAATGAGCGAGATGACCCAAACCGCGGAACGTCCCGCCGCGGACGCGCGCAACGCGCACGGCAGCTTCGTCTGGTACGAACTGGTTTCCCCCGATCCCGACGCCGCGGCGCGCTTCTACGGCGACGTCGTCGGCTGGCAGTCCCGCGATGCGGGCGTCGAGGGGATGGACTACCGTCTCTTGTCGATCGGCGGCGAGGACGTGGCGGGCTTCATGGCTGCGCCCAGCCCCGACATGCACCCGGGCTGGGTCGGCTATATCGGCGTCGACGATGTCGATGCGGCGGTCGCCAGGATCGTGGCCGCCGGCGGCGCGGTGCACATGCCCGCGATGGACCTGGAAGGCGTCGGCCGCATGGCGATGGTCGCCGACCCGCAAGGCGCGCCCTTCTACGTCATGCGCGGCTCAAGCGACGCGCCGAGCACGTCGTTCGCGCCCGACGCGCACGGCCACGCCGCGTGGAACGAACTCGTCACCAGCGATCAGGTAGGCGCGCTCGCCTTCTACCAGAACCAGTTCGGCTGGACGAAGGGCGACGCCATGCCGATGGGCGAGATGGGCGACTACCAGTTCATCGAGCATGGCGGCGAGATGATCGGCGCGGTGATGACCCAGACGCCACACCACCCGCGCCCGTCGTGGAGCTTCTGCTTCCGCGTCCCCGACATTGCAGAAGCGGAGCGCCGCATCCGAGATGGCGGCGCGACGATCAACTTCGGGCCGGCGGAAGTCCCCGGCGGCGACATGGTCATCCAGGCGACCGACCCGCAGGGCGCGGCGTTCATGGTCATCGCCACGGCCAAATCGGGAGAATGACGATGAGCAAGATCACGCCCACTCTGTGGTTCGACGGCCAGGTCGAGGAAGCGGCGGCGTTCTACGTCTCGCTGCTCCCCGACAGCCGCATCGAGCAGATCAACCGCTCGCCCATCGACACGCCGTCGGGACCCGCCGGCATGGTGCTGACTGCCATTCTGACATTGGCCGGGCAGAGATTCTGTCTGCTGAACGGCGGCCCGATGTTCCCGCAGACCGAAGCGGTGTCGTTCATGATCGAGACCAAGGACCAGGCCGAGACCGACCGGCTGTACGATGCGATCGTTGCCAACGGCGGTGCGGAAAGCGCGTGCGGCTGGTGCAAGGACCGGTGGGGCGTGTCTTGGCAAGTGACGCCCAGGCGCCTGCTCGAACTGACCACCGACCCTGACCAAGCCCGTGCCCAACGCGCCATGGCGGCGATGATGACGATGAGGAAGATCGACATCGCCGCCATCGAAGCTGCCGCCGCTGGCGACACCGTCGCCGCTTGAGGAGAAACACCATGCCGATCGACCCGAACGCCGCCGTGCGTATCACCGCCTTCAATTGGGTGCCGGACTTCGCGAAAGGCCGCGTCCGCGACCTGCGCGTGCGCTGGGCCCTTGAGGAGGCGGGCGTGCCCTATGCTGTGCGCAAGCTGGATGCGCTGAGCGACCGGCCGGCGGACTATTTCGCCGAGCAGCCCTGGGGCCAGGTTCCCAGCTACCGCGACGACGAGGTGCAGCTGTTCGAATCGGGCGCGATCGTGCTGCACATCGGCCGCAGATACGGCGCTCTGCTGCCCCCGGACGAGGCGGGCCGCGCGCGCGCTACGGCCTGGGCGATCGCGGCGCTCAACAGCGTCGAACCGTATCTTGCTCAACTGCCGACCATCGACATCTTCCACCGCGGCGAGGCCTGGACCGCCGAGCGGCGGCCGCAGGTGCTGGAGATGATCGGCAGGCGGCTCGACCGGCTGGCCGACTGGTTGGGCGACAAGGAATGGCTCGAGGATGCCTTCACCGCTGGCGACCTGCTGATGATCGACGTGCTGCGCATCGTCGACGACACCGATCTGCTGCAGGAGCGGCCGAACCTGCTCGCCTACATGGAGCGCGGCACCGCGCGGCCCGCGTTCCGCCGCGCCCACGACGCGCAGCTGTCCGACTTCGAGGCGCGCCAGCCGACCGCCGCCTAACGACGCAATCAAGAGAATGTCACGATAAGGAGCTTGGAAGATGCGTGTGATGGTTCTGGTCAAGGCCACGAGCGACAGCGAAGCGGGCGCCATGCCGCCCACCGAGTTGATGGAGGCGATGGGCAGGTACAACGAAGAGCTCGCCGATGCGGGCATTCTCCTGGCCGGCGAGGGCCTGCATCCCTCGTCCAAGGGCAAGCGGGTGGTCTTCGACGGCGCCGACCGGACGGTGGTCGACGGGCCTTTCCCGGTCGCCAACGAGATCGCCGCGGGGTTCTGGCTGTGGCAGGTGGACGAGGCCTTGGCCTGGGCGAAACGCTGCCCCAACCCCATGCCGACGCGCAGCGAAATCGAGATCCGGCCGCTGTTCGACGCGGCCGATTTCGGCGAGGCGTTCACGCCCGAACTGGCGGCACAGGAGGAGCGGCTTCGCGAAAGGATCGCCGGCGCGGACGCGTCGACCGGTCCGGCAGGGTCCGCCTAGGCGAACGCCCGCGCCGACTTGAGCGCCGTATAGGCGGCGATCACCGCCTGCAGCGCTTTCTCATGGCTGCGGTCGCCGCCGTTGCGGTCGGGGTGGTAGCGGCGGACGAGTTCGGCGTAGCGCGTGCGCAGCGTCCGCCGGTCGGCGTCGACGGACAGACCCAGCACCTTGAGGTTGCGGCGGTCGGCCGTGGTCAGCTCCCGCCCGTCGGCGCGCGGTGGCTCCGGGCGGCGGAAGCGCGCGCCGATCGCGTCCAATGGGTCGGCATAGTCTCCCCAGCGTGGCGCCGGATCGCCGTTGCTCGCGAACGCGCGCGTCTCCCGCTCCCAGCCGCCGTAGATCGACTGCCGGCCCTCGATCTCGTCGGGGCTCATGCCGTTGAAGTAGTTGTATCCGCCGTTGAACGCGCGGACATGGTCCAGACACAGGAAGCGCCAGTCGCCCGGCCCGTCCGGCCCCGGCGCGTTGCCGTTCGGATCGGGTGCGCGAAACTCGCCGTGCGCGTCGCAGCCCGGCTCGGCGCACGGCTCCTCGCGCTCGACCCGTCCGTAAAACCTATTTGACCCTGAACCGCTACGTGGCGCCACTCTCGTCTCCGCTCCGCAATCGGGCTATATGGGGCGCATGTCGCTCTCCGCCACCGGCCCCGTCGCACAGGAAATCGAAGACCGTCTACGTCGCGCCTTGCAGCCGACACGGCTCGCCGTGATCGACAACAGCGAGGCGCATCGCGGCCATGCGGGGCACGACGCCCGGGGCGAAAGCCACTTCACCGTCGAGGTCGAAAGCCCGCTGTTCACCGGCGTCGGGCGGGTGCAGCGCCAGCGCATGGTCAACCTGGCCCTCGCCGAACTCCTCGTCGAACGCGTCCACGCGCTGGCGATCAAGGCGCGGGCGCCGGGCGAATGAATCCTCCCCGGCCTTTGCCGGGGAGGGGGACCACCCGCAGGGTGGTGGAGGGGTTTCGCGCGTGCGGAGGCGGACTGTCGTTAATCCCAATGACCCTGCTTTTCACCGGCGGAGATGCCAGCCTGCGCTGGCATGACGGAGATCGCCCATGACCAACGACCTAATCCTCCAGACCCTCACCCCCGTCACGCATGATCTCGGCGGCTTCAAGGTTCATCGCACCCTGCCCCACCGGCTGCGCACCACCGTCGGCCCGTTCATCTTCTTCGACCGGATGGGTCCGGCGCAGCTGCCCACCGGCGATGGCATCGACGTCCGCCCGCACCCGCACATCAACCTGGCCACCGTGACCTACCTCTTCGCCGGCGCGATCGATCATCGCGATTCGCTGGGGACGCTGCGCACGATCACGCCGGGCGCGGTGAACCTGATGACGGCGGGCCACGGCATCGTCCATTCCGAGCGCACGCCGGCCGACGAGCGCGCCCACGGTCCCGTGCTGTCGGGCATCCAGACCTGGCTCGCCATGCCCTCGCACCGGGAGGAGATCGACCCCGCGTTCGAACATGTCGCCGCCGACGCGCTGCCCGCGGTGGAGGCGCCTGGCGCTACCGCGCGGGTCATCATGGGAACCTTATGGGGCGTCACCGCGCCGACGACGCAACACAGCGCGACGATCTACGCCGACATCGCGCTTGGTGCCGGCGGCAGTGTGCCGATCGACGCGCAGGGGGACGAACGCGCGCTGTACGTCGCGGAAGGCGAGGCGAGCCTGGATGGCATGCCGCTCGAGCCGTCCGTCCTGTACGTGCTGGCCCCTGGCGTTCCCGCGACGCTGCGGTCGGACCGTGGCGCCCACATCATGCTGTGCGGCGGCGCGCCGCTGGACGGGCCGCGCCACGTGTGGTGGAACTTCGTCTCCTCCCGCCCCGACCGCATCCGCCAGGCGCGCGAGGACTGGACGGCCCGGCGGTTTCCCACCGTGCCGGACGATGCGGAGCGGATCGAGATTCCGGCGGTGCCGAAGACGGTCAGCTATCCTTGAGAACCGCTTGCAAGGTTCGTTCGTCCCGAGTGTAAACGAGGGGCGCCGAGGGGCCGTCGATCACGCCCCTCGTTTTCACTCGGGACGAACGGAATACCATGGCTCTTGAGACCAGACGCATTCCCCTCTCCACCGGCGTGGAGCTCGACGTCACCGTGGGCGGCGCGGCGGACGGCGACCCCATCCTCTTCCTGCACGGCTTTCCTGAGTCGCGGAGGACATGGCGGCACCAGCTCGCCGACCTTGGCCCCCACCACCCGGTCGCCGCCCCCGATCAGCGCGGCTACGCCGGCTCCTCCAAGCCGCCGCGCGAGGCGGACTACCGGATCGACCGGCTGGTCGCCGACGTGCTGGCGCTGGCCGATGCGCTCGGCTGGGGCCGGATCACGCTGGCCGGCCACGACTGGGGTGGCGCGGTCGCGTGGGCGACGGCGCTGGGGCACCCCGACCGGGTCGCGCGGCTGGTCATCGCCAACGCCCCGCACCCGCTGATCTTTCAGCGGTCGCTGTTCGACGATCCCGCCCAGCGCGCCGCGTCGCAGTATATCAACCGCTTCCGGATGCCCGCCGGCGACGTCCTGCTTCCGGCCGCCGCGCAAGTGACGGGGGCGGTCGCCGGATGGGAAACGCTGTTCGCGAAGATCTTCGAAGGCCATGCCGACCTCGGCAAGCTGACCGCGGAGGACCGGGCGCAGACGATCGCCGAATGGCGGCAGCCGGGCGCCATGGCCGCGATGCTCAACTGGTATCGCGCGTCGCCGATCGTCGTGCCGCGACCGGACGAGGACCCGCCGCGGCCGCCATGGCTCGACGCGCCCTTCCCCAGCCTGGCGGTGTCGACGCTGGTGGTCTGGGGGATGAAGGACACCGCGCTGCTTCCCGTGCAGCTGGAGGGCTTGGACGAACTGGTGAGCGACCTGACTCTGGTCCCGGTGCCCGAGGCCGGGCACTTCGTCACGTGGGAAGCGCCCGCCGCGGTGACGGCCGCGATCCGCGACTTCCTTGTCGCCCGCCCCATCAGCGCCTAAGTCGCCCGTTCTCATGGCAACCAAGACATCCCAACGCGCCCGATCGCGCTCCGCCGCGCGGCTGGCCGCCGTGCAGGCGCTCTACCAGCAGGAAATGGAGGGCACGCCCCTTCGCATCCTGCTGCACGAATTCCACGCCCATCGCCTTGGCGCGACGATCGAGGACGTCGAATATATCGATGCCGAGATCGATTTCTTCGACGACGTGGTCGCGGGTGTCGATGCGCGGCGCGCCGAGATCGACGGCCTGATCGCGCGGCGGCTGGCTTCGGGGTGGAGCCTGGAGAGGCTCGACAAGCCGATGCGACAGATCCTGCGCGCCGGGACGTACGAATTGCTCGCCCGCATCGACGTGCCGACGGCCAGCGTGATCAGCGAGTATGTCGACGTCGCCAAGGCCTTTTACGCCCGGGTCGAATCGGGCTTCGTCAACGGCCTGCTGGACAGCGTCGCCGCCGACGTGCGGGGCACGCCCGCCCCGCATCAGGCCGCCTGATCAGGCCGTCCGCACGGGTCCGCGCCGGTCCTCGGGATCGGGCATGATGGCCCGGCGGCATTGGTCCAGCGACAATGGCGTGACGAACTGCACGCCGATCTGGCCCGCCAGCGCCCAGCGGATATGCGCATCCACGAAGCCCATACCCGGCAGATCGATCTCCACGATCGAACCCATCAGCAGGGTCAGCGCGCTCGCGCCTCCGAAACCCATGGTCGATATGTTGAGCACCTCGAACGGGTAGACCACGCCGTCGACGCGCAATTGCGTTTCAATAAGGACGTGGCAGCGCTCGACGCTGCGCTGCTGGTAGCCTTCGAAACTTTCAAGCGATTCCCGCATTCACCCGTCCTGGTCACGTCTGCCGTGACCGGTCCCTATTCGTGAACCGGTAAAGCGGTCGTGAACGCCGCGCTCAGTCGAGCGGGGATTCTAGGCGAAAGCGGCGGCCAGCGCGTCGGCCAATTGCAGCTCGTCCAGCGGGCTGTCGAAACGGCCGCCCACGCGCCGTCCGACCGACCAGCGGACGTAACCATCGACGGGGCCGACGCCCGGAACGTCCAGCTTGATCCGCGACCGCAACGGCACTCCGGCCGGGCATTCGCCCATGAAACCGTGGCTCGAAAGATTGACCAGTGTGATCGCGCGCGAACGGTGCGCGACCGAGATTTGCGTCTCGATCAGGACGTCCGATCGGTCAACCGAACGGCATTCGATCACCTCCGCGCGTAGAACCTGACCCATCGGCGATCGCCCTTTTGAACGAGCTTCCCGACAAACAGGGAAGGCCTCCACCCGCGAGCGTAAGGCGAATTTGGTTAAGATTTCGCTTCCGCTTCGCCGATCACCCGCGCGGCCCGTCGCGCGGTTAGGGCGTCCGGTGGATTCCGTTTCAAGCTGGGACCGCGAAGACACAGCCGTTGTTTGTTGTTTTTCGTTCATGCAACCGGTTGCCCATCGGCCCGTTCTAAGGGGCAAGTACGGGAGACTCGTTCCGATGGTCAGCAAGCAATTTCATTCCAGCGTCGCGGATCGCGGCTACCACGTCGCCTATCGCGAGGCGGAGGTGAACCATTGCCCCGGCTGCGGCCGCACGCATTGGTATATCGGCCGCACCAGCGCCGAATGCGCGTTCTGCGCCACCGCGCTGCCGCTGGCGGAGGCCTCGACGATGTCCCACCCCGCGCCCGTGCTGGTCCGCCATCGCAAGATGCGGACCGAGCACGCCTGGGCCGCCTGATCGGCCTTCTCCACCAATAATGATCGGCGACGCGTCGGAAGCCTGGCTTCCGGCGCGTTTTGCCGTGCTAACGCTTGCGGGTCGGCACGGGGGCGTTGCAGATGTCCACGCCGCCGGCGGGCGTTGCAAAAAAACTGTCGCGACGATTGGCGCGCGCGGCCACATAACGTCCGAACGCGGCGCTGCCGGTATCGAGGACTTCGTAGGCCGGGCGCTGCGCCGCGGGCAGGTCGGCGGCAAGCGTGACCCGCGCGATCGGGATGTCCGAACTGCGCACCTTGTAGAAGCCCAAGGCTTCGGTGCCCCGCGGCCGCGCCGACAGCGCGTCCATGCCGTCGATCACCCGCCCCACCGCCGCGATGTTGCGATCGAGGTGGCGCGGCGCGTGCCCGATCACCGCGTAGAGCTCGCCGCCCGAACCGGTGTCCGGCGCCTCGCCGCGCCCGACGCCGACCATGCCGTAACAATGCGTCAGATTGACGCGCCCCGTGCGCGGGTTCCAAGCCACCGGCCACCCCGCCAGATGGCCCACCGCGGGCGCATAGGCATCGCGGTAGCCGAGCGGGCGGGGCCGTTGTCCTTCCAGATCCCGGTCGTATTCCGCCGGCGGCACCGGCACCACGCCGGCGGGCATGCCTCGCGACGTCTCGCCGTTCCCCCATTGCGCGACATAATTGTCCTGCACGCGGTAGATGCCGCTGCGGTTCCACCAGCCGGCGCGGGTGAAGGCGCGGATGTTGGCGACGTGCACGGGCGCGAACGCGGGCGCCAGTTCGATTACCACGCGCCGCGCCGGCTGCCCGTTCGCCTCCCGCAGGTCCATCAGCAGCAGGTTGGCCGGATCGATCGCGCGCCAGTCGGCGGGGGCCGCGGAAGCGATGGCGGCCGTGGGCGTCATGCCGGCAATCGGCGCGGGAGCGTCCGTGGTATCGCCGGAAACGATCGCCGGCCCGTCCGCCGGCATCGCGGCCGCCTGCTGGTCCTCCGGCAACGGCCCCAGGATGCTTTCCTCGATACTCGCCAGGGTTTCGCAGCCGCTCAAGGTCAGCGCCAAGGCGGACAAGGCCGCGAATGATCCCAAAGCCTTGCGCATGTTCAACCGTCTCCCTGAGCGCCCTCACGCTAGCGCCGCGCCCGCGCCAATGCAAAGCGGCGCGAAACAAGTACCGTGGCCTATGCATTAGGGCCCGACACGACAGGAGCGAAATGATGACCGAGTTCAAGAAGGGCGACAAGGTGACGTGGAAGTCGCATGGCGGCGAGGCGCACGGCACCGTTGAGAAGAAGCAGACCAGCGAGACGATGATCAAGAGCCACAAGGTCGCCGCGACACCCGAGGACCCGCAGTTTATCGTCAAGACTGACAAGGGCGCGCTGGCCGCGCACAAACCCGACGCATTGAAGAAAGCCTAGAATGCCAAAACGCCACAAGGATCAGCGCGCCGTCCCTTCCGGCAGGACGTTCAAGGGCGGGTGGGGCGCGGCGGCAGCCATCGGCACCGCCGCGCTCGCGGGCCTTGCCATCTACAACCGGTCGCGCACGCTTCGCACGCAGCAGCGGCATCCCGCGCTCGGGCGCCTGGTCCAGGTGGACGGCGTCAACGTCCATGTCATCGATCGGGGACAGGGGCCGGCGCTGGTCCTGGTGCACGGCAACGGCACCAGCGTGGAGGACTGGGCGGCGAGCGGACTGCTCGATCGCCTCGCCGCGACGCACCGCGTCATCGCGATCGACCGACCCGGCTACGGTTATACCGATCGGCCGCGCACCACGTTGTGGACGCCCGCCGCGCAGGCCGCGCTGATCGGGCGCGTGCTGCGCATCCTGGGCGTCGAGCGTCCGGTGGTCGTCGGCCACAGCTTTGGCACGCTGGTCGCGGTAGCGCTGGGCCTCGGCCGCGATCCGGAGGTCGCGGGCCTCGTCCTGCTGTCCGGCTACTACTACCCCTCCGTCCGGGTCGACGTGCTGGTCGGCGCCCCGCCGGCCATTCCGCTGATTGGCGACGTTCTTCGTCACACGCTGTCGCCGGTGATGGGCGCCGCCACGTTCCGCGGCGTCGCCGCCGGACTGTTCGCGCCCGCCGAACTGGACGAGCGGTTCATGACCGCCAATCGCGACCTGGCGCTGCGCCCGTCGCAGATCCGCGCGGAGGCCGCCGACGCCGCGTTGATGGTGCCCAGCGCTGTCGGCCTCGCCAAACGATGCACCGACCTTGCCATGCCCGTCGGCATCGCCGCGGGCGACGGCGATCTGCTGGTGGACGCGACGGACGAGTCCGAACGCCTGCATCGCGAATTACCGGGCAGCCTGTTCCGCCGCATCGCCGGGGCGGGCCACATGGTCCATTATTCGCACCAAGACGAGCTGGTGGAATTGATCGCGGACGTGGTCGCCAGAGCAAAGGCGGCTTAACCCCGCGTTCAAGGCCGGAGGCGCAGCGCGCGATGATGAAAACACACGCTACTCGACTGCTCTTGGCCGCAGCCGCCGCCCCGCTGCTTCTCGCCGCCGCCGAGCCGACGGGCGAACTGCGCGTCGACCTGTCGGGCGTGCGCAACGCCAAGGGCGAACTCTTCCTCTGCCTGTCGGCCAACCCCCGGCACTTCCCCGATTGCGCCGCCGATCCCGCCGCGCGCAAGTTGCGCGTGCCCGCCGGCAAGGCGGACGGCCTCGTTTTCGACGCGCTCAAGCCCCGCGACTACGCGCTGTCGGTGATGCACGACGAGAACCGCAATGGGCGCTTCGACACGACGATGAAGATCCCGCGCGAAGGCTTCGGCTTCTCGCGCAATCCGGTGGTGCGCTTCGGCCCGCCCGCCTTCCGCGACGTCCGCTTCGCCGTCCCCGCGGGCGCGTCGCGCATGCCAGTGCGGATGAAATATTTCCTGTGAGCGCGCGTTTAGGCTAAGCTCCGCTTATGGCTTCGCTGCCCCTCTCCGGTTCGGCCGCCAAGGACCGCCAGGCCGCGATCGGCCTCGCGCTCGCCGGCGGCGTCGCCGTTTCTTACGTGGTCCTTCATATCTATGCGGTCTTCGCGCTGGAGCTTGCGGGCTGGGGCCTCCTCGCCGCCGCGCTGCTCGTGCCCGTGCTCTGCTGGCTCAACGTCGGCCTGTTCATCGTCGCGCACGATTGTATGCACGGCTCGCTGGCGCCCGGGCGGCCGGCGGTGAACCGCTGGGTCGGGCGGGTCGCGCTGGCGCTCTATGCAGGCTTCTGGTTCGACCGCTTCCTCGCCAAGCATCACGCGCATCACCGGCACGCCGGCACCGCCGACGATCCCGATTTCGCCGAAGATCACCCGACGCGGTTCTGGCCCTGGTACCTCAATTTCTTCCGCGAATATTTCGGCCTGCGCGAATTCGCGGTGCTTTTCGCGATCTTCTGGTTCTACCTGCTCGCGCTGGGCGCGCCGCCGCTCAACATGATCCTGTTCTGGGGCGTGCCGTCGATCCTGTCATCGCTGCAGCTGTTCGCGTTCGGCACCTTCCTGCCGCACCGTCACGAGGCCGAAGACTTTCGGGACCGGCACCGCGCCCGCAGCAACGACTACCCCGGCTGGCTGTCGCTGATCACCTGCTTCCACTTCGGCTACCACCACGAACACCACCGCGCGCCGCATCTGCCCTGGTGGAGACTGCCGGCCGAGCGGCGGGGCTAGCCTTCAGTCCTCCCCCGCCTTTGCGGGGAGGGGGACCGTCCGGCGAAGCCGGATGGTGGAGGGGTTTTGCAGCGCCAAGGCATCGTCGAAGATGCCTCTCCACCACACCGCTTCGCGGCATGATCCCTCCACCGCGAGAGCGGGGGGAAGACTTTAGAGGCACCCCTCCACCAGATCCGCCGCGCGCGTCACCCCACCCGCCGCCGTGATGTCCGCCCGCACACGGCCCGCCGCCTCGCGATACCCCGGCTCGGCCAACACCCGCGCCACCGCCCGCTTCAGCGCCTTCGGCCCCGCCCCCTTTGCAACGATCTCCGCCACCCCCGCGCGCGCGAGCCGCGCCGCCGTGGCCGGCTGCTCGAACGCCAGCGGGATCGCGACCAGCGGCACGCCGAAGCTCAGCGCGTCCAGCACCGTATTGAACCCGGCATGCGTGATCGCCACCGCGCACTGCGCCAGCACCGCGCGCTGCGGCAGATAGGCGGCGACGAGGGGGTCCCCCGGCAGCCGCGCCGCATCGCGGGGCGCCAGCCGCCCGCCGTGCGCCACCACCAGCCGCAGCCCGAGTTCGTGGCAGGCGCTCGCGACGTTGCGGAAGATCTCCCCGCGCGAACCCTGCAGCGAACCCAGCGAACAGAAGACCAGCGGCCGCCCGTCGGGATCGGGCAGCGTCCACTCGCCGTCGGCATCCCGCCAGGGCCCGAGATAATGAAAGCTGCCGGGCAGTTCGCGCCGGGGAAAATCGACACCCGCCACCGCCTGCGCGATCTGCGCGTAGGGCGAAAAGCCCTGATCGGCGCGGCGGCGGCGCGGCAGGCGCAGGCGGCGGGCATTGCCCTCGATGACGTCCCCGACCCCCGACATCAGCCAGTCGGAAACGCGATAGCCGCCAGTGTTCTTCCACACGCCGCGTTCGGACGCGTCATAGTCCCAGGCGACGTAGGGCGGCGGCACGCCCGGCTCGCGGTTGATCGGCAGGCCCGTGGCGGTGGTGACGAACGGCAGCCGCAGATGCTCGGCGGCAAGGCCCGCCCCGGGCTCCATCTGGTCCGCGACCACCGCGTCGACGCCCAGCGCGCGCATCGCACCCGGCGCCTCGCGCGCGATCATGTCTGTCTGCGCCGCCGTCTCGGCGATCAGGCCGCGCAGGCCCACCGGCCCGTTGAGCCGCGCCATCCGCCCGATCCACGCGTCCAGCGATCCCGGCGGGTATGTGTCCGCGCCGATCGCATGAAACCCGATCCCCGCCCCCGCCACCATGCGCGCGGCGTCCGGCTGATGCAGAAACGTCGCCCGATGCCCCCGCCGCACGAGTTCGCCAGCCAGCGCCAGCAGCGGGTTGAAATGGCCGGGAAGCGGCGGCGCGATGAAGGCGAAGTGGGGCAGGGGAACATCCAGGTTGGCATACCGTCATCCCGGCGAACGCCGGGACCCAAGTACACGGAACTTCGCAGGTCCAGCGACGAGTTCGTCCCACACCCGCAAATCTCGCGTACTTGGGTCCCGGCTTCCGCCGGGATGACGAAGAGTTGAAGGCACCCTCTCCCGCACGCGGGAGAGGATTTCACCCTACCAGATCCGGATCCGGTCTTCCGGCGACAGGTACAGCGCGTCGCCCGCCTTGGCGCCGAACGTCGCGTACCAAGGGTCGAAATTGCGCGCGACGTTGGGGCGGAAGTGCCCCGGCGTGTGGCTGTCCGTCACCAGGTTCTGCAGCAGCGCGGGCTCGCGATACTTGTTGCGCCACACCTGCGCGAAGCCCAGGAAGAAGCGTTGGTCGCCCGTATAGCCGTCGATGACCTTGGCCGGCCTGCCGCCCAGGCTCATCTTGTAAGCGTCGTAGGCGACGGTCAGCCCCGCCAGGTCGGCGATGTTCTCGCCCAGCGTCAACTCGCCGTTGACCTTGCTGCCAGGCAGCGGCTCGTACGCGGCATATTGCGCGACGACCTTGTCGGTCAGCGCCTTGAACCGCGCGATGTCCTGCGGCGTCCACCAGTCGGCGAGGTTGCCCGCCGCGTCGAACTTGCGGCCCTGGTCGTCGAAATGGTGGCTGATCTCGTGCCCGATGACCATGCCGATACCGCCATAGTTCACGGCGTCGTCGGCGTCGGGATCGAAGAACGGCGGCTGCAGGATCGCGGCCGGGAACACGATCTCGTTCATGCCGAAATTGGCGTAGGCGTTCACCGTCTGCGGCGTCATGCCCCATTCGGTGCGGTCGACGGGCTTGCCCATCTTGTCGAGGTTGCGTTGGTACTCGAATTCGATGGCGCGGAACGCGTTGCCCAGCTGGTCGCCCGGCCGCACCTCCAGCCGCGAATAATCGCGCCATTTCTCGGGGTATCCGATCTTAGGCGTGAACGCGGCCAGCTTGGCGCGCGCCTTGACCCGCGTCTCGGGCGCCATCCAGTCGAGGCCCGCCAGCCGCCGATCCATCGCCGCGATGACGTTCTTCACCAGCACGTCCATCTTGGCCTTCGCCTCAGGCGTGAAGTGGCGCGCGACGTACATCTCGCCCACGGCCTCGCCCATCGCGCTTCCGGCAAAGCCGACGCCCCGCTTCCAGCGCTCCTCGATCTGCGGCGTGCCGGCCAGCGTCTTGCCGTAAAAGTTGAAGCTTTCATCGACGAACGCCTTGGACAGCATCGGCGCCGCGCGCGACAGCGTGCGCAGCGTCAGATAATCCTTCCACGTCTGCAGCGGCTCGGACGCGATCAGCTGCGCGGTGCCGGTCAGCGCGCTGGGCTGCGACACGATGACCTGCGGCCGCGTGTCGAGGCTGGCGGCTTTCAGGTACGCGTTCCAGTCGAACCCGGGCATCGCGGTGCCCAGGCCCGCCGTCGGCATCGGGTTGTAGCGCTTTTCGACCTGGCGAGATTGCGCGCGGGTCCAGTGCGCCTGCGCAATCTTCTTTTCCAGTTCGTAGATGCGCTGCGCCCGGCCCGCGGGGTCGGTGATCCCGGCCAGGCGCAGCATGTTGGCGACGTGCGTCTGGTAGGCGGCGCGCGCGGCGACGAACTTGGGGTTGGCGTCGTCCAGATAATAGTCGCGGTCGGGCAGGCCGAGCCCGCCCTGGCTCATGTACACGCCGTATTGCGTGTTGTCCTTGAGGTCCTGGCGGACGCCGCCGCCGATCGGGGTCGATATCCCCATGCGGTTCGCCATGCCGAAGGCGTGCGCCAGTTGGCCCGGGGTGCTGATTGCATCGATCCTGGCGAAATAGGGCTTCAAGGGCGCGACGCCCGCGCGCTCGATCGCCGCCTCGTCCATGAAGGTCGCGTAAAGCGCGCCGACTTTGTGCGCGGGCCTCCCGGCGGCGGCGTTGCTGCGCGCCGCCTCCTCCAGGATGGCGCGGGTGCGCTGGTCGGACAGGTCGCGCAGCACGCCGAAGCCCCCCCAGGACGACTTGTCGGCGGGAATCGGCGTGTTCCTGTCCCAGTTGCCGTTGGCGTATCCGAAGAAGCTGTCGCCGGGCTTCACCGTGCGGTCCATTCCGGCAACGTCGAAGCCCCATTTGCCGAAGGTCGGGCGTTTGGCTGCGGCGGCGGCCGGCTTCGCGGAGGCCTTAGCGGGCGTCTTGGCAGGCGTTCGGGCGGTCTGCGCCGACGCGGCGCCGAGCGCGAAAGTCGCCAGGCCGGCCAGGAGCAAGGGCTTGATCATGAATGCTTCTTTCTTGGGAGGCGTGCTGTCTCGACGCTACAAGCGGCGGGGCGATTTGCAAGGCGGCGCGGTGCGGCCGCTGCGGCGCGCGCCCGCTCTTCTGCAAACGCACCGCTTTCATCTGCGAACGTCATTCTGCGGCTTTGCGTTAACATAGAGCGCAGCTTGACTGTCCCAGCGCGGTTCGGCGGCGCGCGAGGCAGGAACGGACCGGCAACCGGCGTGTTGATCGAGTCTCCATACGCAACGGATGACATCTCGCATGGCGACCAAATTCACCGGCGTGGCGGCTGCGTCCGCGTCGCAGTTTCTGAATGACGGGTTCCAGCAGGCGCTGAGCGCGTGGAACCACGAGCGGCTGGCGCCGCAGTTCGCCACCGCCGACTGGCGCGAAGGGTTCGAGAACGACGTGCGCATGCAGCGGCTGGAAGGCGGCTTCATGGAGGAGCTTCGCGCTGAGGTCGCGGACGAGGCCGCCGCCGCGCCCACCGACGTCGATGGCTTCATCGCCTGGTTCGAAGCGTTGAAGGGCACGGGCCCGGGCGAGAACGACCCGCTGTTCCCTTGGCTCGCGGAAACCGCGACGCGTGAGGAGTTCGCCTGGTTCCTGGAACAGGAGGCCGCGGGCGAGGCGGGGTTCGACGATCTCGTTGCGATGACGCAGGTAAAGCTGCCGGCGACCCCGAAGATGGAGCTGGCGCGCAATTATTGGGACGAAATGGGCCGCGGCAATATCAGGGGCATGCACGGGCCGATGCTGGACGGACTGATCGAAACGCTGGGCCTCAAGCCGCGGATCGAGACCACCGTTTGGGAGAGCCTCGCACTGGCCAACGCGATGACCGCGATGGCCGCGACGCGCCGCTATGCCTGGCAGTCGGTCGGCGCGCTGGGCGTCATTGAACTCACCGCCCCCGCGCGCGCCGCCGCGACAGGCGCGGGGCTTCGCCGGCTGGGTTTCTCGGGTCCGGAACGCCGATATTTCGATCTCCACGCCGTCCTCGACATCAAACACAGCGAGGATTGGAACCGCGACGCGCTGATCCCGCTCATTTCGGAGGATCCGCGCCGCGCCCGGGGCATCGCGGAAGGCGCCTTGATCCGCCTGAAGGCCGGCGAGCGCTGCTTCGCGCGTTATCGCGCGGCGCTGTGGGGCTGAGCGGGATGTACACTGATTACGCTCCGCACACCGGGGTTCTCAAGACCGAGACGTCGCGGGGACCCGCTCGGCGGGAGTTCGGTGTCGATAGCGAGTTCGGCCGACTGACTCGGGTGCTGTTGTCCGCGCCGGATCACCTTGCGATGGTGCCGTGCAACTCGGTGACGCGCGAAGCTTTGCGAAAGGGCATGAACGTGTCGCCGCGCGCCGCGGCGGCGCAGCATGCCGCGCTGGTTCAGACGCTTCAGGACGCAGGCGTAGAAACGGTGATCGCTCGCGCCGCGCCCGGTCTCGCCGACCAGGCTTTCGCCCGCGACACGACGCTGATGACGCCTTGGGGTCTCGTCGGCCTGCGCCCCGGCGCCTTTCACCGCCGCGCCGAGGTGGACCACGTCATGGCCGAGGCGAGAGCGGCCGGCGTGCCCGTGCTGGGACGGATAGAACGCGGCATGATCGAAGGGGGTGACATATGCATCCTGCGCCCTGGCCTGGTGATCATCGGCGTCACAGGCGGTCGCACCGATGAAGAGGGTGCCCAAGCGCTGGCCGGCATGTTCCGGCGGCGCGGTTGGCACGCGATGCTGCACCATTTCGACCCGCACTTCCTCCACCTCGATACGATCTTCGCCGTTGTCGACGACGATCTGGCGCTGGGCTGCCGCGATGTGCTCGACGACGCTTTCATCGAGGAGATGGAAGCGGACGGCATGGAAATCCTGCCCGTCAGCTACAAGCAGGCGCGCAAGCTCGGGTGCAACGTCGTCAGCCTGGGCGACCGGCGCGTGTTGACCTCGGCCGACAACGACAACGTCAACACGCAACTGCGCCGCCGCGGCTACGAGGTCCTGCCGGTCGACGTGTCGCAGTTCACGCGGTGCGGCGGCGGCATCCATTGCCTCACCATGCCGCTCGCAAGGTCGTCCGTCTGACCGACGCCCCGACGCTTATGACCTTGTCCGACGCCGAGCAGGCGGCTCTTGCCTTGCTGCGCACTCTCGACGCCTCCGGTTACGCCTTCACCGCGCCGACGCCCGAAACGCACCGGCGTGTCGTGGCGCGCGCGTCGATGCGCACCGCGCGGGATCTGCGCGGCGTGTTCGGGTGGAGCCTGCCGTTCGATGCGGCCGTGGTCGGGCCCGAGATTCTAGAGCTGATGACGCGGGCGCGGCTGCTCCGCGATACCGCGGCCGGGCTGGTCAGCAAGGTTCGCGCGAGCTGCGTGCGCGGGCAGCTGTTCCTGCATTCGGCCTATCCGACCACGTCCGACGAGTCCGTGTTCCTCGGGCCCGACAGCATCCGCTTCGCCGACTTCCTCGTCGCGGAACTGTCCGCCGGCGATGGCGTCGCCCGCCTTGTCGACATCGGCGCGGGCGCTGGCGCCGGCGGGATCATCGCGGGGATGACGTTGCCAGATGCGGCGATCGAGTTGGTGGACATCAACCGCTCCGCGTTGAGCCTGGCGCGGGTCAACGCCGCCCATGCCGGCGTCGCGGCGACGACGTACGAGAGCGACGCCGTGGCGGCCGTCGAGCCCGGCTTCGATGTTGCGATCGCCAACCCGCCCTTCATCATCGACGACAACGGCCCCGCCTACCGCGCGGGCGGCGACATGTACGGCGCGCGGCTGTCGCTCGATTGGACGCTGGCGGCCGCGGAAAAGGTCGCGCCGGGCGGGCGCGTGCTGCTGTACACCGGCTCCTCGATCGTCGGCGGCGTCGACGGCCTGCGCCGCGCGCTGGAGGACGAGCTGCCCGCGCTTGGCTGCACCCTGCGCTATCGCGAGCTCGACCCCGACATCTTCGGCGATCAGCTCGACCACCCGGGTTACGAGGAGGTCGAGCGGATCGCCGCCATCGGCGCCGTGGTCACCAAACAGTAGCGGAAGGCCAGGAACCAAAGCCCGCTCCTGGCGCTTGCGAAACCGAACCCGACGAGGAGCCCCATCGATGCCAGCCAAGGCCGACACCTTCATCCAGGCGCTGTACCGCCTCGAGCACGACCGCGAGGTCGAGCCCATCGCCGCGCTGTTCGCGCCCTACGCCGACGTGTCTAATCCGCTGGTCAAGCACGTGCACGAAGGCGAAGGCGGCGCTGCTGCGTTCTGGACCAGCTACCGCGCGGCATTCGAGACGATCCATTCGGAATTCCGCAACATCGTCGAGGACGACAAGGCGTCGCTGCTGGAATGGGTCAGCGAGGGCACGAGCAAGAACGGTCCGTTCCGCTACGGCGGCGTCAGCGTCATCGAATGGGGCGAAGGCGGCATCACGGCTTTCCGCGCCTATTTCGACCCCGCGCAGGTGCTGCCGCCGGTAAAGGGCGGCTGACCTCGCACACGGCGGATGGTGCCTCCAGCAACCGCCAATCCCCCGCCTCCTCCGCCAGCCAGTAGGTGCGGGTCGGCTTCAATCCCCTGCTGTAACCGCGCGCGCCGGTGAACTCGACGCATGCGTCGCCCCGCCAAGCGACGAAACGATCGAACATGAGGAGATGCGTATCGACGAGGCGCAGACGGTTAGGGCCGGACTCGTCGAACGCCCAGATCGCAGCGCCATGCAACGGGTCCCAAGCGCGGTCGTCATGGTGCCCGGCAAAGAACAACTTGCCGTTCGGGGACGGGATCGGGCGCGATGCGGTGCTGACGAGCGAGTTGTTCACGCCGAGATTGACGATGACGTAGCCGGAGTCCTCGTACTGCGTTTCGCTGACGCCGACAAAGCGATCATGCCAGACATCGTCCGCGCGCCATTCAATGCAGTCTCCTTCGTTGCAGTCGCCCTCGTCCGTGAGCGTCTCTCCGTTCCTGAACGTCAGCGTCCTGCCGGAGCGGGTGACGAAGCCCGGATGGGCGGCGATGAATGGGAGATCCGTAAAGGTGCGAGGGACCGGCGCGGAGAGTAGCGGAAGCTGAACGGCCGACGCCTGCATCAACCAAGCCGATGCGAGCAAAGCTGCCAGTTTCGCGAGGCTCAACCGCGCCGCCATCGGCGCGGGGTCACAGCGCCACCACCACCGTCTTGAGCTCGGTGTACGCCTCCACCCCGTGCCGGCCGCCCTCGCGGCCGATGCCCGACTGCTTGAACCCGCCGAACGGAAAGGCATAGTCGACCGCCGACGGCGCATTGCCCCACACCATGCCGGCCTTCAGCTTGGCGGCAAGGCGGTGCATCGCGGACACGTCGCGCGTCCACACGCTGGCGGCGAGGCCATAGGTCGTGTCGTTGGCCTGGCGGGCGACCTCGTCGAGGTCGTCGTAGCGCTGCGCGGTCAGCACCGGGCCGAAAATCTCCTCGCGCACGACGCTCATGTCGGGCTTCACGTCGACCAGGATCGTCGGGTTGACGAAATAGCCGTCTCCCTCCGGCGCGTCGCCGCCGTGGAACACGGACGCGCCCGCCTTGCGGCCGGCCTCGATATAGCCGCGCACCCGCTCGTGCTGCTCGTCGGAGACGAGCGGACCCATGACGGTGTCAGGCGCCAGCGACGGCCCGACCTTGAACTGGCCCGCGGCGGCGGCGACGCCCTCCAGCAGCTCATCGAAGATCGAGCGGTGCGCGTAGAGGCGCGAGCCGGCGATGCACACCTGCCCCGCATTGGCGAAGATCGAGCGCGCCGCGCCCGCGCCGGCGGCGGCGATGTCGACGTCCGGCAACACGATGACGGGCGACTTGCCGCCCAATTCCAGCGTCACGCGCTTCAGCGTATCGGTCGCGGCGCGGTTGATGATCTTGCCGACCTCCGTCGAGCCCGTGAACGCGACCTTGTCGACGTCCGGGTGCCGAACCATGCGGCCGCCCGCGGTCTCGCCCATGCCGGTGACGATGTTGACGACGCCCGCCGGGAAGCCGGCCTCGGCGATGAGATCGCCTAGGCGCAGCACGGTGAGCGAGGTCTGCTCGGCGGGCTTCAGCACCACCGTGCAGCCGGCGGCGAGCGCGGGGGCGATCTTCTGCACCGCCATCATCAGCGGAAAGTTCCACGGCACGATCTGCGCGCACACCCCGATCGGCTCGCGCCGGACATAGGCGTGGAACGTGCCCACGGGGGAAGCGACGGGTTCGAGATGGTCGCCAGTCAGCTTGGACGCCCAGCCGGCGGTGTAGCGCAGCTGTCCGATGCAGCGCGCGATGTCGTAGCCGATCGCCTGCGCCACGGGCTTGCCGTTGTCGATCGCCTCCAGCTCGCCCAGCTCGCGCTGGTTGGCCTCGATCAGGTCGGCGAGGCGGTGAAGCAGGCGCTCGCGCTGCATGGCGGGCAGCCCGGTCCAGCGGCCGTCGTCGAACGCGGTGCGGGCGGCGGCGACGGCGCGATCGACGTCGGCGTCCGAGGCGTCGACCATGCGGCTGATCTCCCGGCCGGTGGAGGGATCGTGAATGGCGATCGTCCTGCCGTGCGAAGACGGGGTCCACGCGCCGTCGATGAACAGCGAAGGCTCGCGGCGGAGCAACGCCTGCACGGCATCCGAGTAGGCGGGCTGGGCGGTGATTCGGGCGGGAGCGTTCATGGTTTGGGTCCTGAAACGGGGGCGAAGGTCACGGAAAGGTCACACCCCAAAGCATGGGGGAGCGAGGTTTCCAAACGCCGATTATGCGCGCGCGAGACAATAGCGGGAGCGGCGTGCGTCCTCATGCGGACCGGCATATCAGAGGCGGAGGGCTGTAGGACAGAGGCAAATCGGATGCCGGTTTTCCAGAGCTTGGAGGCTCAACCGTCCTCCCCCGTCTTTGCGGGGGAGGTGGCAGCCTGGAAGGCTGACGGAGGGGCTTCTTGGCGCAGATCTCTCCACAAGACCTCCCACCGCCTCTTCAACGACGTTGCGCATCGTGTGAGCCTTCGGCTCCGCCCCTCCACCATCCCCTGCAAAGGCAGGGGAGGACAAGGGTTCAAGCAAGTATCGCCTTGGCGCTTTCCACCGTCGCCGCTTCCTCCGCACGCGGCGGCACGGTGCGGCCCTTCGCGACGGCAGGCCGCGCCGAGATCGCCGCCATCCAGCGCTGCAGGTGGTCCAGCCCGTCCACCGAGATCCCCGGCCACGCGTAGGTATGCGCCCACGACCAGTTGGCGATGTCCGCGATCGAGTAGTCGCCCGCCAGGTACTCGTTGCCCGCGAGATGCCCGTCGAGCACCTCCAGCAACCGCCGTCCTTCGCGACGGTAGCGGTCGATCACCGACGGAAGTTGTTCGGGGAAGTAGCGCGTGAAGACGTTGGCCTGCCCCATCATCGGCCCCACGCCGCCCATTTGGAACATCAGCCACTGCATGACGCGGCTGCGGCCTTTGGCGTCGGCGGGCATCAGCCGGCCCGTCTTCTCCGCGAGGTAGACGAGGATCGCGCCCGATTCGAACACCGCGAAGTCGTCTTCCTCACGATCGACGATCGCAGGGATGCGGCCGTTGGGGTTGATGGCGGTGAACGCGGGCTGTTTCTGCTCGCCCGCCTTCATGTCGATGACGTGGAGGTCGTAGGGGAGCTCGAGCTCCTCCAGCGCGATCGAGACCTTCCAGCCGTTAGGGGTAGCGGCGGTGTAGAGGTCGATCATGCGAGGTCTCCTGCTGGTTGAGTAGCAGATAAGGACTGGCTTCATGTGGCGCCAGAGTGCTCCGGCGTAGGCCGGAGCCCAGTCGTACGTTGGGTGTCACTAGACCCCGGCCTACGCCGGGGTACTCGAGATCATGGATCGACCGCGTATCCACGTCGTCGGAGCAACCAGCTCAGCGTGCTCCGGCGTAGGCCGGAGCCCAGTCGTACCATCTGGTCGCTGGACCCCGGCCTACGCCGGGGTACGACACACTCGAGCCACTCAGAACAAGCTGGGGTAGAGATCACCCCACTCCGGGTTCATCGCGTCGACCAGCTTCATCTTCCACCCCCGGCGCCAGCTCTTCATGCGCAGCTCCCGCAGGCGCGCATCGTCTATGGACGCATGCACTTCGTACCAGACGAGCAGCTTGCATCCGTGCGTCCTAGTGAAGCCCACGACCGCGCCCGAGCGGTGTTCGTACGCCCGCTTGATCAGGTTGCTCGTAACGCCGAGGTAAAGCGTGCCGTTGCGCCGGCTCGCCATGATGTAGACATAGCCTGGCCGCTCCATCGCCGGGCAATCTGCGCCAGCAGACCCGGAATTGTCGAGTGCTCCGGCGTAGGCCGGAGCCCAGTCGTGCCAGCGTGTCACTGGACCCCGGCCTACGCCGGGGTACTCGAAATTACGACGCTTCGGCATCATCGAAACGAAACCAGTGCTCCGGCGTACTACAGGCTCCGCAAAGCCTGCGCCGGCCGCGCCGCTAACGCCGGCAATGCGCCCAGCAATCCCAACGCCAGCGTCACCAGCGCGCCGATGGCCAGCGTCCCGCCCACGACCAGCCAGTCGGGCGCCCAGTTCAGTTCGAAGACGCGCACCACGACGTACCAACCGGCGGCGCTGCCCAACGCCAGCGCCACCCCGCAGACGATCAGCGCCAGCGCGCCGAATTCCAGCGCCTGCCCGCCCAGGATGCGGCGGCGCGTGGCACCCAGCAGCTTCATCATCACGCTGTCGTAGGTCCGTGCGCGCCGGCTGGCGGCGAGCGCGCCAACGAGCACGGCGATGCCGGCCAGCACGGTAACGGCGGCGGCGGCGCGAACGGCGGTGCTAAGCTGCGTCAGCGTGTCCGACACCTTGGCGATGACGTCCTTGACGCGGATCGCCGACACGGACGGAAAGGCGCGCGCGACCTCGCGGGAGAACGCGGCTTCGGCCGCCGCCGGCATCGCCACCGTCGCCATCAAGCTGTGCGGCGCGCTCTCCAGCGTGCCCGGCGCGAAGACCATGACGAAGTTGAACCCCATCGTGTCCCAGTTGATCTCGCGCAACGACGCGATCTCCGCCTCGATCTCGCGGCCGAGCACGGACACGGTGATCGTGTCGCCGACGCCGATGTTCAGCGCGCGCGCCGCCTCGACGTCGAGCGAGACCAGCGGCGGGCCGCTGTAGTTCTCCGGCCACCATTTGCCCGCGACGACCCGGCTGCCTTCCGGAACGGTCGCGGCGTAGGTCAGGCCGCGATCGCCGCGCAGGATCCACGCGCCGTCCGGGATGTCCTTCATGTCGGCGACGCGGGTGCCGTCGACCGCGACCACGGGCGCGCGCAGCGACGGGATGGCGGTGAGGTCGCTGCCCGGCGCAGCGCGAGCGGCGACCGCGCGGAAGCGGGGCACGTCCGCCACGGGAATGTCGAGCAGGAAGAAGCTCGGCGCGCGGGCGGGGATGGTGGAACGGATCTGGCCCGACAAATTGGTCTCGATCACCGCCAGGGTCGTGAACAGCGTCAGCCCCAGCCCGAGCGCGACCACCAGGCGGCCGGTCTGCGCGCCCGGGCGGTGGAGATTGGCGAGCGCGAGACGGGCGAGCGGACCCTTGGGCCGCGGCAGGCGCGCGGCCGTCCAGCGGATCAGCACGCCGAGCAGCGTCAGCAGCAGCAGCAGCCCCAGCGCCGCGGCCACGAAGCCGGCGGCGAACAGCGGCTCCTCCGCCGTGCCGATCGCCAGCGCGGCAATGGCGGCGGCGGCGAGCGCGACGGCGGCGAGCGTCGCGCGCGACGGGCGGGCGAGCCGCTCGACGCCGCCGCGGAACAAGGACGCGGCGGGAACGGCGCGCGCCTGCGCCAGCGGGATCAGCGAAAAGGTCAGCGCGATCAGCAGGCCGTAGGCGGCTGCGGCGATCAGGGGGATGGGGAACAGCCCGCCCCGGGGCGGAATGGGCAGGGCGTCGCCCGCGAAGGCGACCACCAGCCGGGGCGTCGCGGCGCCGAGCGCCAGGCCGACCAGGATCGCCGCCAGCGCGATCGCGCCGACCGTCAGGAAGTAGGTGAGGAAGATCGTGCGGCTGGTCGCGCCCAGCGCCTTCAGCGTCGCCATGCCGGCGCGGCGCTCATCCAGGTACGACGCAACGCCGTTGCCGACGCCGATGCCCGCGATGACGAGGGCGGTGAGCCCGACCAGCGTCAGGAACTGGCCCAGGCGATCGACAAAGCGGCGCGTGCCCGGCGCGCCGTTGGACCGGTCGCGGATGCGCCAGCCGGCTTCCTCGAACCGTTTGCCGAAGCCGTCGCCGACGAGCTTGGGATCGGCGCCGGCGGGGAGCCGGACGCGGTAGGCGGCCTCGTACATGCTGCCGGGCTGCACCAGGCGGGTGACGGCCAGGCCCTGCGGGTCGACCAGCGCGGTGGAGCCGAGGCTGAACCCCTGCCCCAGCCGGTCGGGCTCGTCGGCGATCAACCCCGAAACGCGCAAGGTCCCCTCGCCAATGCGGACGGGGTCGCCGATGCTCAGCGACAGGCGTTCGGCGAGTTCGGGAGCGACGGCCACCTGCGCACCTTGCGGGCGCGTCCCGGAAGCAAGGCGAAAGTCGCCGTAGAGCGGGTAGGCGGCGTCGACGCCCTTGAGCTCGACCAGAAAGCTGTCGGCGCCGTCCGGGCGCACGGCCATGGCGCGCATGGTGACGACTTCGGACACGGGGCCCAGCCGCGCGAAGGCGGCGCGCTCGTCCGGGCTCGCCTGCCGCTGCGCAATGGAAAAGGCGATGTCGCCGCCGAGGATCGCCTGGCCCTGGCCCGCGAGCGCGGCACCGAGCGAGGCGGCGAGGCTGCCGACCCCGGCCAGCGCAGTGACGCCGAGGAGGAGGCAGACGGCGAGCAGGCGGAGGCCCGACAAGCCGCCGCGCAGCTCGCGCAGAGCAAGGGTCCAGGCCAGGCTCAAAGCCCCTCCCCTTCAGGGGAGGGGTTGGGGTGGGGGCGAGAGCGCAGCGCGAGCCAACTCTTCCTTCTGGGGACGGACTCCCCCACCCCAACCCCTCCCCCAAGGGGAAGGGGCTCACCTCCGCCGCCGGCCCTCACCCGCCCACATCCGACACGATCCGCCCGTCCCGCATCGTCAGCACGCGCGCGCATTTCGCGGCCAGCCGCTCGTCATGCGTGATGATGAACAGGGTGGCCCCCGTCTCGTCCGCCCTTGCGAACAGCAGCCGCATCACCGCCTCGCCGGTCGCGGCGTCGAGATTGCCCGTCGGCTCGTCGGCGAACAGGATGGCGGGGCGCGGGGCGGTGGCGCGGGCGATGGCGACGCGCTGCTGCTCGCCGCCCGACAGTTGTGCAGGATAGTGGGTCAGGCGGTCGCCGAGGCCGACGGCGGCGAGTTCGTCCTTCGCCCGCGCGAAGGCTTGCGGGTCACCGGAAAGCTCCAGCGGCACGGCGACGTTCTCCAGCGCGGTCATGGTCGGCAGCAGGTGGAAAGCCTGCAGCACGATGCCGATGCGGCCGCGGCGGGCGCGGGCGAGGCCGTCTTCGTCGAGCGTCGAGAAGTCCTCGCCGGCCACTGTGATCGTGCCGCCGCTGGCGCGCTCGAGGCCGGTGAGCAGCGCCAGCAGCGAGGATTTGCCCGAACCCGACGGCCCCAGCAGCGCCACCCGGCTGCCGCGCGCGACCTCCAGATCGAGGCCGTGGAGGATTAGGACGCGCGCGTCGCCGCTGCCCAGCTGGAGGCTGGCATTCCGCGCGGCGATCACAATATCGGCCGGAGATGAGGAGAAAGAATTGTTCACTGTCAGGCGGGCATATGGGGTGCCCAGGTTCATTGTCTATCTGGGAGCGATGCTGATGGCCGCCACCGTCCCATCGCCGGGCGTCGCCGCCGCGCCGGGCAAGCCGACAACCGCGCGCGACGTTCACGTGCTGGCGTTCGGGGACAGCCTGTTCGCCGGGTACGGTCTGCCCGGTGGCCAGGGCTTCGCGCCGCAGCTGCAGGACGTGCTGCGCCGCGAGGGCGTGCGCGCGTTCGTCACCAATGCGGGCGTTTCGGGCGACACGACGACGGGCGGCCGTGCGCGGCTGGCGTGGACGCTGGACGGATTGAAGACCAAGCCGGACCTCGTGCTGCTGGAGCTGGGCGCCAACGACCTGCTACGCGGCGTGTCGCCGGCGGTGACGCGCGAGAACCTCGACGCGATGCTGGCGGAACTGAAGCGGCGCGGGCTCAAGACCGTGGTCGCGGGGATGCTGGCGCCGCCCAATGTCGGTCCGACCTTCATGCGCGCGTACAACGCCATTTATCCGGAGCTTGCCGCCAAATACGGCGCGCCGCTCTACCCGTTCATCCTCAACGGAGTGGTCGGCAACCGCGCGCTGGTGCTGCCGGACAACATCCACCCCAACGCGGCGGGGGTCAGGCGCATGGTGACGGGCATGCTGCCCGTGGTGATGGGCGCACTGCCGCGGGAATAGGCCTTCAGTCCTCGATGATCAGCGGGGTCGAGAAATTGATCCCTGTCCGCCCGTCGCGGATCCAGCGCACCGCGCCTTCGACCTGAATGTCCCCCGCCAGCCGCAGCGCCACGCGCTCCCCGATGCGAAGCGTCGGCGCCGCGGCGGTGATCATCGCGCCTTCGCCCGAGATGTTGATCACGCGAACCAGCCGCTCGCGGCCACGCACGGTGAGAACGGCGTCGTCGACGAGACCGCTGAACCGCTTCTCCCAGCGCTGGTCGACGACTCGCGGCGCCGTGCGCGGAATCATCGAGCCGGCGAGGCCGCCGTCCTTCCCCACATCGTTCAGGCTTGCGCGTTTGGGCCGTTTCATGCGGGCCGTCATGCACGGCCACCCGTTACCGTTTCACTAGCAAGCCTTCTGAAAAAGCTCGGAAAGCTCGATAACAGTTCGTCAGGCCGGCGGCGCGGCGGCGGTGCGGCTGCGGCGCGTCAGCCAGCCGGTCAGCCGCGCCGCCGGCCCCAGCGCGCCGCCGCCGCCCAGCTTGCGCCGGGCCTCCAGCCATTTGTACCGCCAGCCGCGCTGCAGGAAGAAATGCGTCGCGTGGATCGGCACGGTGCCCAGCACCAGGCTGTCGAGTTCGACATCGGCGCCGCCCCGCGTCATCGAGCCGCGCGCCGCGCGCACCAGCGCGCGTACGATAGGATCGCCGCGCAGCGCCGCTTCCAGCTTGGGCGGCAGTTCGCGCCCGAACAGGTCCGCGCACAAGAGCAGCGCCTGCCCGACCGAGCGCCCCGCCCCCATCGCTTGGCTGCGCGCGTACAGCCGCGCCACCTCCGCCTCGTCGGCGGGCGCGATCAGCGCGGCGACGTCTGCCAGCCACTTCAGCCGCGACCACGCGTGCGCGCCGCCGTGGACGCACAGATACGCGAACAGCTCGTCACCTGCGAGCGTCGGCAGCGTGGCCCCACCCGCCACCGCGACCTCCTGCCGCGGCCCCAGCACCGACAGGCCGGGCATAATCAGCGCGTTGTCCACTAGGCTGGCGTGCAGCTCCACCGTGACGCGCGCGGCGTCTGCCCATTCGCTGTGCTTGTTGGCGCCCTCGCCCTCATGTTCGACTTGGGCGTACCCCGCGTCCGCCAGCACCTTGCAGGCGCGTCCGTAGGCGCCGGGCTCGACCGCCAGGTCGATGTCCCACGACTTCTTGTGGCCCAGCGACCCGTAGGCGAGCACGCCCAGCGACACGCCCTTGACGAACAGATGCGGCACGGCGGCGGCGTCAAGTGCGGCGCTCAGCCGCACGGACGCGGCGGCGAAACGGAGGTTTTCCTGCGCGATCCCCCTCGCCGCGGCCGCCAGCGCGGCGGCGACGGCGGGCGGCGGCGACACGCCCGCGCGGCGTAAGGCATCGTGGACGAGCCCCTCCACCCGGTGCCGCGCGACGATGCGGGCGAGCAGGTCCCAGTTCAGCGCCGTCGCCGCCGCGTCCCGCACCGCCGCCTCGCGCGCCGGCGACGGCGGCCAGCGGCAGCAGGCGACCACCGCGTTCAGTTCGGCAGGCTCAATGGATATCGGCACGCGCGCCTTATGACGCCTGATGCGGCGATTGGCACCTGCCATCGCGCGGGGGCGGGTCCGGAATGGTTCCACGACTTCGGACGCAACCAGCGGAGACTGGCCCGAACCGGTTGCAATTGCCCCCGCCCTCGATTGCCGAGCATGCGGACGCCCAATAACGTCCTGCAATCAATCGTTTGGCACTGCGCGCCCCCTTACGCGGAGCGTGCCGGCCGTACGCCCGGGGGGAAGCGGTGGGAACCGATCGCGCGCTCAATTTCCTGAACGACATGCTGTGGCAGAGCCTGATCGTCGGCGGTCCCATCCTGATCGCGACGCTGCTCGTCGGCCTGATGATCAGTGTGTTCCAGGTGACGACGCAGCTTCAGGAAATGACGCTGACCTATGTCCCCAAGATCCTGACGGCGGCCTTTCTGCTGATCGCGATCGGGCCGTGGATGATGGGCCGCATGACCAATTTCGCGACCTCGCTCTACCTGATCATCCCGACGCTGGGCGGATAAGCGGCCGGCCTTGGAAGACTATAGCAATCAGTTCGTGGCGACGCTGCTGGTCAGCCTGCGCATCGCGCCCGCGTTCGCCTTCTCGCCGCCGTTCACGCTGCTGCGCGTCCCCGCTCTGGTGCGCGTGATGCTGAGCGTCAGCCTGGCGGCGTGGCTGGTGTCGGGCCACCCGAACCAGACGTGGCGCGCCGATTTCTGGGCGCCGGGCCTGTTCGTCACGGCCTTGGGCGAGCTGCTGCTCGGCGTCGGGCTGTCGCTGGCCCTCCAGCTGGCGTTCGCCGCGCTGCAGACGGTGGGGCGGGCGATCGACATCCAGGCGGGGTTCGGCCTGTCGATGCTGCTCGACCCCACGACGCGGGCGCAGGTGCCGCTGGCGGGCACCCTGTTCGCCTACGCGGCGGCGGCGATCTTCTTCGCCACGGACGGCCCGGCCGACATGCTGGCGATCTGGGCGGCGTCGGTCGACCAGGTGCCGCTGGGGTCGGCGGGGATCGGCGGCGACCTCGGCGCGCTCACCGGCTACATGTCGGCGGTATTCGTGATGGCGTTCGGCGCCGGCGGGCTGCTGATGCTGGTGCTCTTCACGCTGGACATCGCGATCTCGCTGATGAGCCGGACGATGCCGCAGATGAACGTCCTGCTGCTGGGCTTTCAGGTCAAGGCGCTGGCGATGCTGATCGTGCTGCCGATCGCGATTACGCTGTCGGGCGCCCTGTTCCTGCGCATGATCCGCTACGCGCTCGAAACCGCGATCGCGCTTATCTGATGTCCGACGGCGGCGGCGGCGAACAGAACAAGAGCGAGGAGGCGACCCCCTTTAAGCTCAAGCGCGCGCGGGAGAAGGGCCAGGTCGCGCGCGGCATGGACCTGGGCTTTTTCGGCGTGCTGCTCGCGCTGGCGGCGTTTCTGACGGTGGCCGGCGAAGGCGTCGCGCAAACGCTGGCGCTGCTGATGCGGCGCTCGCTGGGCGCGGGGATCGAAGGCGCCACCGATCCGCAGCACGCCACCGCCACGATGGCCGCCGTGTACTGGCCGGCGCTGCAGCCCATCCTGCTGCTGGGCGGAACGGTGGTCGCGATCGCTTTGCTGTTCGAGGTGGTGCAGCTGCGCGGGCTGATCTTCACCACACATCCGCTGAAGCCCGATTTCTCCAAGATCAACCCGGCCAAGGGCCTCAAGCGGCTGTTCTCGGTGCGCATGCTCAAGGAGGCGCTGAAGAACGTCGTCAAGTTCGCCGCCTACGCCACCGTGACGTTCCTGGTGGTCAAGTCGGTGATGACGACGCCGGGCTTCTACGGCGACGGCGCCGCCGGCCTTGCCGACGCGATGCGGGGCGTCGGCACCCGCCTGCTGATGCTGTTCATCCTGCTGGCCCTGTTCTTCGCCGGCATCGACCAGATCATGGTGCGCCGCGAATACAGCAAGCAGATGCGCATGAGCCGCAGCGAGCTGACGCGCGAGTCCAAGGACAGGGAAGGCGAGCCCAGGATGCGGCAGAAGCGAAAGCAGCTGCACGCCGAATTCGTTCAGCAGTCCAAGGACCTGGGCAAGCTCCCCGGCTCCGACATGCTGATCGTTAATCCGCAGCATGTCGCGGTGGCGCTGGGCTACGACGCGGCGACGATGGCGGCGCCCACCGTCACCGCCAAGGCCCGCAACCACAACGCGCTGGCGATGAAGCGCCAGGCCTTCCGCCTCGGCATCCCGATCTTCGAGAACCGCCCGCTGGCGCGCGCCCTGTACGAGCGCGGCGAGACCGGCCGCGAGATCGGCGCGAACGAATATGGCGGCGTCGCCGACCTTTATTTCAAGCTCCACGCCGCCCGCGCGGCGACCACCGACAACGCCGCGCGAGCGGCCACCTCAGGTAACAACGATGCTCGGCAAGACGCTCCGCAATAACAAGGACCTGGCGCTGGTGATCGGCATGGTGCTGATCCTCACCATCCTGTTCTCGCCGATCCCGCCGGCGGTGCTGGACCTCGCCATCCTCATCAATTTCGGCTTCGCGCTGACGATCCTGTTGCTGACCTTTTACGTCGGCAAGCCGGTGGAGTTCTCGACCTTTCCCTCGCTGCTGCTGCTCGCCACGCTCTTCCGCCTGTCGCTCAACGTCGCCGCCACCCGCCTGATCCTGACCGGCGCTGATGCCGGCGAAGTGATCGGCTCCATCGGCACGTTCGCCGTGCAGGGCAATTTCGTTATCGGTTTGGTCGTGTTCCTGATCCTCGTGGTGGTGCAGTACGTCGTCGTAACCGCGGGCGCGCAGCGCGTGTCGGAAGTCGCGGCGCGCTTCATGCTGGATTCGATGCCCGGCCAGCAGATGAGCATCGACGCCGACCTCAACATGGGTCTGATCGACCAGAAGCAGGCGGTGCAGCGGCGCGAGGAGCTGGAGAAAGAGGCCTCGTTCTACGGGTCGATGGACGGCGCCAGCAAGTTCGTGAAGGGCGACGCCATCGCCGGCATCCTGATCCTCCTGATCAACATCATCGGCGGGTGGATCATCGGCGTCGTTCAGATGGACATGGCGTGGGACGTGGCGCTGGAGCGGTTCACGCTGCTGACCATCGGCGACGGCATCGCGACGCAGCTGCCCGCGCTCATCATCGCCATCGCCACCGGCATCATCGTCACGCGCTCGTCAGCGGACCGGGAGCTCAGCACCGAGGTGTTCCGCCAGCTGGCGTCGGTGCCGCGCATCCCGCTGATCGTCGCGGCGATCCTGCTGGCGCTGCTGCTGCTGCCCGGCATGCCCAAATGGCCGATCGCCATCATCATCGCGCTGGCGCTGCTCGCCTGGTACAAGGCGCGCAAGGCCGCGCCGGCGATTGCGGAGGCCGCGCGCGAGGTGGAGGCGGCGGCCGACGAGCTGGCGGGCGCGGGTCCCGCCCCCGCGCTCGAGATCCGGCTGGGAAGCGAGCTGAGCCAGGCCTGGAAAGCGGAGGAGGCGATCGTCACCGATCGCATTGCGGGCCTGCGTCGCGTCTTCGAGGGCGACTACGGGCTGGGCTTCCCGGCGGTGCGCATGGGGGACGGCGCGGGGCTGGGGACGCTCCAATACGAGATCCGCCTGTTCGGGTCGCGCTTCGCGCTGGCCGAAATCCATCCGGACCGGGTGCTGGCGATCCGGTCGGGAGACGAGACGGTCAAGCTGGACGGCATCGCGACCGAGGATCCCGCCTTTGGGCTCCCCGCCTTGTGGATCCTGCCCGAAGCGGCGGCGGAAGCGCGCGCGGCGGGGCTCAAGGTCATCGACCCCGTCACCGTGCTGATCACGCATTTCGGGGAGATCGTGCAGAGCGAGATGGCGACTTTGGTGACGCGATCGGTTGTCGTGAAGATGATGGAGGACGTCCGCGAACGCCAGCCGGGATTGCTTGAAGAGCTGATCCCCAACAGCCTGACCATCTCCGACGTCCAGCGCGTGCTGCAGAACCTGCTGGGCGAAGGCGTGTCCATCGCCAATGTCGACCTGATCCTGGAGCATCTGACCGACCTCGCCCGCACGCAAAAGGAGACGGGGGAGCTCACCGAACTGGTGCGCCAGCGCATCAGCCATTCGATCTGCCACCAGCTTCGCGGCAAGCACAACGACCTGGCGGTGCTGAGCCTCGATCCCCGGATCGAGAACCAGATCACCACCAACGCCGGGCAGGCGGGCCCGCGCGGCACGCTGCTGGTCGAGCCGAAACTGGCCGAGCAATTGATCCGCAAGCTGTCGGCGATGTCGGAGGACATGCACCGGGAGGGTCGCTCGCCCGTGCTGCTGTGCGGGGCGGAGGTGCGGCGTCAGTTGAAGGCGTTCACCAAGCGCAGCATCCCGCGATTGTCGGTGCTATCGGTCAACGAGATCCCGATGCGGATCAATCTCAAGTCTTTCGATGTCGTCAAGCTGGAGGCGTAGGGTGGGGTGCATGGGCCGAATTTCCGCTAGTTCCCCGGCAAAGGCCGGGGTCCAGATCCGTGGCCACGATGCTGGACCCCGGCCTTCGTCGGGGTACGCGGCAAGCCACGCGATTGAGGTTGTTACCGATGAAGGATGATCTCGTGGACACCGTCGAAACGAGCCGGCTGCAACGGCTCCTGTCGTACCTCGAAAGCGACCCCGCCAACCTGCCGCTACTCGCCGACGCGGCGGAGGCCGCGGTGGACGCGGGCGACGCGGACACGGCGGCGGCCGTGCTCGAACGCTACGCCGCCCTCGCCCCGCTGCCGCCGCGCGAGACCAACCTCGCCGGGCTCGCCGCGATGCGGCAGGGGCAATACGACGTGGCGGCCGCCTTCTTCGAACGCCTGCTGCTGGGCGGCGACGACGATCACGCGCTGCGGTTCAACCTCGCCTGGGCGTGGGCGATGAAGAAGGACCTTCACGGCGCCCTGTCGCTGCTGGAGGACGACGTCGCGCGCGCGCTGCCGGCGGCGGCAATGCTGCGCGTGCAGATCCTTCACCAGCATGGCGAGTTCGAGCAGGCGGCGGCGCTGGCGCGTGAGTATGTGGAGCTGCACCCGGACTACGCGCCGCTGATGGCGGCGGTGTCCGTGCTGGCGATCGACGTCGGCGACGAGGAACTGGCGGCGCGATGCGCGGCAGCGGCGGGCGATCACCCGGACGCGCTGGCGACGCTGGGCACGCTGGCTTTAGGCGAGGAGCGCGCCACCGAAGCGCTGGCGATCTTCGACCGCGTGCTGGACGCCAATGCGCAGGCGCCGCGCGCCTGGGTCGGCCGCGGCCTCGCCAAGCTGCTCACCGGCCAGGCGGACACCGCAGCCGGCGACATCGACCGGGGCGCGGAGCTGTTCGGCGATCACCTGGGCTCCTGGATCGCCGCCGGCTGGGCGCATTTCGTCGCCCGCGATCTCCCGGCGAGCCGCGCCCGCTTCGAAACCGCGCTGCGCATCGACCCGAACTTCGCCGAATCGCACGGATCGCTGGCGGTGCTCGACCTGCTGGAGGGCGACGCGGACAGCGCCCGGCAGCGCAGCGACGTCGCGCTCCGCCTCGACCGGCAATGCTATTCGGCGGCGCTCGCCAAATCGATGCTGGCGGCAGGCGCCGGCGACGAGGCGGGCGCGCAGCGCATCTACGCGCTGGCGATCAACACGCCGGTGGACGACAGCGGTCGCACGATTGCGCAGGCGCTCGCCAAGCTAGGGATGGCTTGAAAAGTTCTGTCCTACAGGACGGCGATCTGCTTTCGTTCTCTGATCCGGCTGCGACTCGCGTTTCACGATCCACTGGATGCGAAAACGGCTCAACACTAGGAACTTTGCGAACTTCGCGACCTTTTCACACCGCGCAGCCCCGTACTCCGGTTGCGGAAACCACCCAAAAAGCGCGTTTTCACCCCCGCAAACGCGTCGCGGCGCGGTGAATCAGCGCCCGTCCGTCGTCGCTTTCGTCGATGATGCGGTAAACATCGTCGATCACCGCCTGGAACGCGGGGTCGTTGGCCACCCCTTCTCCCATCCGCTCGGCCAGCAGCGCGCGCACCAGCGTCCGCTTGAATTCCTTGTCCGGGACATCCCCCAACGCCCGCAGCCGCGCCATCGGCGCCGCCGTCGGCTTGGCGCCCGGGGCCGTCCGCTTGGCGCCCGCCCGGTCGAGCCGCTGCAACTGCTCGCGCAGCAGCAGCAGCACATGATCGGAAGACGTGACGCGGGTCAGTTGGGCCGCCCGCGATCGAACTGGCCCAGCAGGAAGCTGGTGGCCGATGCGCTCCCGGTTTCCTCGGGCAACACGGCCGGCGCGCCCGCCATCAGCTCGGTCGTCTGATCGATGATCAGCTGCATGTCGCGGTTGAGCGGCGGGTTCTCCTCGTTGGCCGCGATGCCGGCTTCGAGCTGCGCGACCGCCTCGGCGAACTCGTCGCGGATCAGGTGGGTCAGCCCCGCGACGAACATGCGCAGGTAATTGTCGGCCGGCAGCATCGCCAGCGGCCCCCAGGTGCCCAGCGCATCCGCCGCCTCGCCCGAAGTCAGCTGGAAGAAGCCGGTCTGAAACCGCGCCAGCGAAAAATCGGGCGCGAGCTCGACGGACCGCTTGAGCGCGGGCAGCGCCTCGATCGGGCGGCCGATATTGGCGAGGATCGAACCACGCAGAAAATGCAGCCGCGCATCCTCCGGGTAGATCGCGACAAGGCGGTCGGCGCGCTCGAGTTCGTCGGCGCTGTCCGCCTGCATCGCGGCCATCAGCTCCTGCAGTTCGTCGTCGCTGCACAGGGTGGTCATCGGTGATCCTTCTTCAATTGAACGCGCCCATCTTCTTGCGCAGCCGGTCGAGCCCGGCGCGGTGAAGTTGCGACACGCGGCCGCGGCTGAGGCCCAGCAGTTCGGCGACCTGCGCGAAGCTTAAACCGTTGTTGTAATGCTGGCGAATGACCACGGCTTCGGCGTCGGGAAGCCGCGCGACCTCCCGCGCCAGCCCCGCCTGCATCTGCCGCCATTCCAGCGTCTCGTAGGCGGTCGGACGCGTGTCGAGGCCGTCGGCCGGCTCCATCAGGCTGGTCCCCTCGAGCATCAGGCCGAGCGCCAGGCCCAGCGCGAGGTCGGACAGCGCGGCGATGGCGTCCTCGTCGGTGATGTCCGCGCCTGCGCGCGCCAGCGAGCGCAGGCGTTCCTGTTCGGTGCGGTGGCGGTGGCTGATCTGCGTGCCGACCTCCGTCATCTTGGAGATGCCGTCCGCGACGCTGCCCGCGATACGGCGGCGGGCATAGGCGCCGAACGGCACGCCCTGCAGCGGGTCGAACCGGTCGATCGCCTGCAGCAGCCCTTCGAACGCGAACTGTTCGAAGTCGCCGCGTTCGATGCCGTGCCCGAATCGCCGGTGATAGTGGCAGGCGGCAATGGCGCGGGCGAGACCCAGATAGCGGTCGAACAGCACGCCGCGGCATTCGCCCACCGCCTCCAGCCGGAACCGGCGCCACAGCGAAGCCTCGACCCGGCAGGGACGCACCAGCAGCGCCAGCCCGGATGCGGCCGCGCGCGTCACCTGAAACTGCCCAGCACCCCTTCGAGCACCAGCTTCCATCCATCGATGAGCACGAACATCAGGAGCTTGATGGGCAGCGAGATGGTCGCAGGCGGGACCATCATCATGCCAAGCGACAAGAGGATCGCCGACACGACGAGGTCGATCAGCAGGAACGGCAGCAGGATCACGAAGCCGATGGTGAAGGCGACGCGCAGTTCGTTGAGGATGAACGCCGGCGCGAGCTTGAGGATCTCGACCTGCTCGGGCCGCTGGGGCAGCGGCGTGTTCGAAATCGCGTAGATCGATTCAATGTCACTGTCGCGCGTCTGCGTCAGCATGAAGTTGCGCAGGGGCACGCTGCCCGTCTGCATCGCCTGTTCGACGCCGATGCGGCCGCTCAGCAGCGGCTGCACCGCAGACTGGTTGAGCGCGGTCAGCGTCGGCGACATCGTAAAGGCGGTGAGGAACAGCGCGAGGCTTACGAGCACCGAGTTGGGCGGCGTTTCGGGCATGCCGAACGCGTGGCGCACCATCGACAGCACGATAACGATGCGGATGAAGCTCGTCATGCTGACCAGCACCGCCGGGATGACCGCGAGCAGCGTCAGCACGAGCGCGTTGCGGATCACGTCCGAGTTGAGCGCGGTGCCGGCCGCCGGCGCGGCGACGGCCGGCTCGGCGAGCAGCAGCAGGACGAGCGTCGCGCCCGGCGCGAGCAGCCTCGTCAACGGAGCGGCTCCGCCGCGTGCGGCGCTTCGCGCAGCACCTGCGCGCGGCCGGCGAGCAGCAGCAGCAGATATTCGCGGTCGCCGTGGCGGACGAGACAGATGTCCGCGTGCGGGCTCAGCCGCCGCGTTTCGACGACGTGGATCGCGCGCGGGCGCAGTTCGACGCGCGCGAACAGCGCCGCGAGATCGATCTTCCCCGAACGCTGCCGGACCAGCAGAATGGCGAGCGCCGCGACGATCACCGCGATGACGAGCGCGATCACGATGCGTCCGAGCGACACGTCGAGCGGCTGCCCGCCGCCCAACCGGCCGCCCGCGGCGCACGCCGGTCCCGCCATGACGAGAATCGGCGCGGCGGCGGCGGCGAGCCTCATCCGGCCATCTCGACCAGCCTGACGCCGAACTTGTCGCCCACCGCGACAAGCTCCCCGCGCGCGACGGGGACGCCGTTGAGGCGCAGTTCGACCGCCTGGTTGAGCGCGGCGACCAACGGCACGACAGAATCCGCCTTGAGGTCGGTCAACTCCGCCACGGTCATGCGCGCGCCGCCGAGATACGCCTCCAGCGTCACGCCTACATTGTCGATCAGCCGGGCGTCGATGCGGCCCGGCGGGCTCGCCTTCTTAGCCGTCGGCGGGTCGGGCTGCAGTGCGGCGGCTGGGCCGGCTGAGGGAGCGGCGGCGCCGTTGGCTTTGGTCTCGGTCAGCATGGCTAATTTCCGGTCGGTGTTTGGACGATTGTGAGGTGGAGCCGGTCGCCATCGGGCGCGACCGAGCAGCGGCCGGACTTGAGCCGGCCGTCGATCGCGAGATCGAGCGGGGCGTCGAGGTCGCGGTCGAGGACGAGGACATCGCCGCAGGTGAGTTCGGCAAGTTCGGCGACGGTGAGGTCGCAGCGGCCGAGCAGCGCGGACAGATCGACCGTCTGCGCGGCCAAGCCGGTGGCGAGCGGCGCCAGCGCGGGCGGCGAAGGCGGCGCGCGCAAGCCCGACTTGATCAGCGCCACCTCCAGGTCGCGCGTGACGAACAGCAGCAGCAAGGGCTCGTCCGCGTCGTCGAACCCAAAGGCGTGGGCGTCCGCAGGCGGCAAGTCATCGACGCTATCGCCGGCACGCCAGCGCGCGTCGGGCGCCAGCTTGAAGGCCTGCGCCATGCGCGTGCGAAGGTCGTCGAGGCAGGCGTCGGACAGGCGATCGAAAAGCTGGCGGTCCGCCGGCCGCGCCTTGCGGACATCGATCGCGGCATCCAGCATCGCGCCCGCGATGGCGAGGCGCCCCGCGTCGCCGACCGCCACCGCCAGGCCGTCGTCCAAGCTTTGGACCTGCGCCGCCTCGGCGCGCCAGACCGCCGCCCGCGCGGCGGCCGGATCCGCGAGCGGCGCGACCCGCCGGTCCGCGAACCAGCGCTCCGCCCACGCCTCCACCGCCGCCGCCAGCCGCCGCGCGGCGACGCCGTCGGCGAACGCCTTGGCCGGCAGCCAGGCCGTGCATGCTTCACCCACGCTTGTTCATCCCCCCTGCGACCGAGCTCTCAGCCCTGGCCCCGGATGCCGAACAGCTGCTGGATCATGTCATTGGACACGCTGATGATCTGCGAGGACGCCTGAAAGCCGCGCTGGATCAAGATCAGATCGCCGAACTGCTTGGCGAGGTCGACGTTGGAGGCCTCCAGACGGCGCGACAGGACGCGGCCGACGCGGACGTCCTCGCTGCCCGCGACCTGCCGCCCCGCGCGGCCGGTGTCGGCGAACAAGCCGCCGCTGCGCTGTTCCAGCGCCTGCGGGTCGCGGAAGTCGGCGATGGCTACGGCGCCCAGGTCCTTCTTCTGCTCGTTGGAATAGCCGATCTCCAGCGCCCCCTTGTCGTTGACGCCGACCGACGTGATCGTGCCCGATTTGTAGCCGTCCACGGACGCGGTGCGTAGCGTCGACACCTGGCCCGAGGAGAAGGAGGTGACGTTCTCCGACAGGTCCAGCATTACCGACGTGCCGTTCTCCTCGTCCGCGAAGACGAGCTTGGCGGTGGCGGGATCGACGATGCCGCCGTTGAACTTCAGCGTCTGGGCGCCGACGACCTTCGCCTTGGCGTCGGTGACGGTGACGGTCCATTCGTCGGGCGCGCCGTCGGCCTTTTTGGCGAACTGCACCTGCCAGACATGCTCGCCGCCTTGTTTGTCGATCACCTTGATGTCGCCCAGCGCGTGGGTCGTCGCGGTGGAGGAGAGGTTGTCGGCGAACTTGATCGTCGTCGTCGGCTTGGGCGGGCTGGTGCGCGAGGCGTCGATCGAGAGGCTGACCGCGCGGCCCGAACCATCGATCGTCGCCAGCCGGTAGTCGGTGCCGGCGAGCACGATGAACCCGTCCTTGTCGACCTCGAAACTGCCGGTGCGCGTGTAGGCGACCTCCTCGCCCCGCGTCAGCATCAGAAAGCCGTTGCCGTCGACGGCCAGATCGAGGTCGCGGTTGGTCTGGCGCAGTTCGCCCTGCTTGTAGTCGAGCTGCGTGCGGCCCGTGTCTACGCCGCGGCCGGTGGTCTCGCGGCTGTTGGCGTTGGCCAGGTTGTTGCTGCGGACGCTGAACTGGTCGGTGAAGGTGACGGTGGACGCCTTGAACCCCGACGAGTTCAGGTTGGTGATGTTGCTGCTGACCTGCTGCAGCCCCTTGGAATAGGCGTTGAGGCCGCTGAGGCCCACGTAGATCGAACCGAACATGTTCCTATTTTCCTTCCCGGATCTGCGAAATGCTGGCGATGGAGATGTTGCTGATCGTCTGCTTGTCGGCCGTCTCGACGGTCAGCCGCGGTTCGCCCGCCTGAAAAGCGATGGAGACCACCTTGCCGCTGATCGTGGCGGCGCCGGCGGGGATATCGACCTGACGCCCGAGCAGGCCGGCGGCCTGCAGGTTGGATTGCGCGGTGGCGACGGCGGACAATTTGTCGTTGGTCGTCTGGCCGATCTGGATCTGCGAGAACTGCGCGAGCTGCGAGACGAACTCGAAATTGTCCATCGGCTTCAGCGGGTCCTGGTAGGTCAGCTGCGTCAGGATGATCTTGAGCAGGGACTCGAAGCTCAGGCCGAAGGCGCTGGTCGCCGGGTCCTGCGCCGGAGGCGCGGCGCCTGGCGCCTGGCCGGGCGTCGTGACCGGGCGGCTCGGCGTCGTCGGGAAGGGGCTTACCTGCATGCCATGTTCCTCTTCACGCCCGGCGTGGCGGCGCGGGTTCGCCGTTCAGGCTGATGCGGGCGGGCGCATGGCCGTGCCGGACGAGCAGGGCTTCGATCTCCGCCCGGAGGCGGCTGCGCTCCGCGCGGTCGAGCCCCTCGGCGCGCGCTGCGACCAGCAGCCCGTCTTGGCTGGCGCGAACATCGACGCGGATGGCGGTGCCGCCCGCGCGGCGGAGATGCTCCTCCACCCTGGCGGCGAGGCGCTTGCCCGCGCGCGAGGCGAAAGTCGATCCATCGGCCGTGGAAGGCGAGCTGGCTCCGGTCGAAGCCGCGCGCGCGATGCTCGCTGCGATGCGCGGGGCGGATTGCATCGCTGCTCTTGGTACAGCCGGCGCGCCGGTCGGAGATCCGGCGAAGCGCGCGAGGAAGGGGCCGCCGAAGCCGTCCAGCCTGACGGCACCCTCCGACAGCGCAGCGTCGGCCATGGCCAAACGGGCTTCCGCGATGACGGGCGCGGCTCCTCCGGCGGGCAAGGCCATCGCACCGCCGCGCGGCGCTGCCGAAGCCGGGTGCGCGAACGCGGGCTCGACACTCACGCCGCCGGCCTGCGGCGATGCCGGCGCGCCCGGCGATTGTGAACCGAGCGGCGCGGCGCCCGCGAAGAAGCCGTGTTCGTTGAACACCTCCGCAACAGTCGGCACGGCCCTGCCCTGCCGCCTGTCTGCGTCGAGGTCCTGCCCCGCAAGCGGCAGCGGCGCCGCGCCGCCGCGCTCGGCCAGCAGGATGTCGAACGGAGTGCCGGACCCGGCCGATGCGTCCTCCTGCCCGGGTCGCCCCTTGACACCGCTGGGTTCCGCCGGCGGCGAAGGACGCGCGTGAACGGGGGGCAGGCTCATGTCCGGCTCCATGCAAGGGTTGTGCGGTCGGCGCGTTCGGCGACGCGGCTTTCCTCGCGCCGCCGCGCGACCTTGCGGCGCAAGTCACGCAGTCCGTCCTCGCCGGCGCGCACGCGGGCCTCCAGGACCTGCCATTCGGACTGGCTGCGGGCGCGCGCGTCGGCGGCGGTGGCGGTCTGCGCCTCGGCCTGGTCGAGCTCGCCGGCGCGGCCCACCACCGCGTTCGACAGCAGCCCCGCTAGTTCGGGCGAGAACCGGCCCGCTTCCATGTGACCCAGCCACTGTTCGTGAGCGTCGACAAGGCGGGCCTGCGCGTCCGCCTGGGCGGTCTCCGCCTCCGCCTCAACCCGGCGGGCCTCGCCCAGGGCGGCTTCCGCGCCGACGCGCTTGGCGCGTTGCACGGCGGCCAGCCGGGTCATTGTGGCGAGGCGGTCGCGGTCACGCATGAACCGGCGCCCTCGCGCTCGCGGCGGTCACCGCGCGCAGGTTGCGCAGTGTTTCCTCCATGCGGACATCGTCCGTCCGGTCCTGGCGCAAGAAGGCGTTGATCCCGGGCCGCGCCGCGATCGCGCGGTCGACCTGCGGGTTGGTGCCCGCCTTGTAGACGCCGCTTTCGATCATCACCCGCGCCTCTTCGTACGCGCCGAGCAGCGACACCGCCTCGCGCATCGCCTTAGCCTGATCCGGCTGGACCAACCGGTCGGCGCCACGGCTGACGCTGCGCGCGACGTCGATGGCGGGAAAGTGACCCTGTTCGGCGAGCGCGCGGGACAGCACGATGTGGCCGTCGAGCAGTGATTTCATCAACTCGACGATGGGATCGTCGACGTCGTCGGTCTCGCTGAGCACAGTCATGATGGCAGTGATCGCCCCGCCCTCTTTCGTCGCGCCGCAGCGTTCCACCAGCCGCGGCAAGGCGGCGAAGACGTTGGGCGTGTAGGCGCGCACCGTCGGCGGCGCGCCAGCGGCGAGCCCGATCTCGCGCAAGGCCATCGCCATGCGCGTGATCGAGTCGACCATCAGCAGGACATGCTCGCCGCGCGCGCGCCAGTAATCGGCCAGGCACAGCGCGTAGCTGACGGAGCGGGCGCGCAGCGCGGCGCTTTCGTCGGACGTCGCCGCCACCACGGTGTACCGCGCCGCGTCCTCGCGCGTGCTCAGCATGCGCCACAGCGCCTCGACCTCGCGCCCGCGCTCGCCGACGAGGCAGAGGATCGTGCGGTCGCTGCGGATCTGCGTCGCGAGCTGCTCGGTCAGGCTGGTCTTGCCGACGCCGCTGGCCGCGAAGATGCCGACGCGCTGGCCCTCCGCCAGCGTCAGCACTCCATCGATGGCGCGGATGCCGGTCGTCAGCACACGGGAGGGATCGGCCCGCTCCATGGGCCGGGGAACCGAGCCCATCAGCGCCGCGGAGCCCGTCACGTGGATTGGGGGTCCGCCGTCAATCGGGCGGCCGAGCGGGTCGACCGCGCGGCCCGCGAATGCCTCCCCGACGGGCACGCGGTCGCGCAGGGGACGGGCGGAAACGCGCGCATCGGGGCGGATGGTGACGTGCTGTTCGAGCGGCACGAGCACGACGCGGCGTTCGTCCACGGCCGCAACTTCGGCGAGCACCGTGCCGGCAGCGCCGTCGGGCCGTTCGCATTGGACGTCGCAGAGGTCGCCAAGCGCGCCCGCGGGACCGGACGCCTCGACGAGGCCTGCGGCGACGCGGCGGACATAGCCGTGCGGGCGGACGAACTCGGCGCGGGCGATTTCAGCGAGGAACGGGTGCGCGGTCACGCCGCGGCCTCCGCTTCGGAGAGTTGGTGAAGCAGCGCCGACATCTCGGCCCAGTGGGCGCGCGAGCAGAGGTCGAGATGGCCGAGCTGCAGATCGATGCGGCACTGCCCGCCGCTCAGCGTATCGTCGCGTTCGACGGCGATGGCGCCGGCGCCAAGCCCCGCCAGCGCCGCGTCGTCGGTGAAATTTTCCGGGCTGACACGGATTAAGAGAACCGTTTCGTGGCGGAGATGCCGCAGCTGCCGCGCGACCATGCCTGCGACGAAGTCAGCGTGGTTGGCGCAGGCATCGAACATCCTGGCGATCGCGGCGCGCGCCACCAGCGTTGCCAGGCCGTCGAGCTCGCCGATCCGTTCGTCCCACGCGGCGCGCGCGCCGGACAGGCCTTCGCCAAGTGCCGCGATCCGCGCTTCGTCATCGCGCCGGGCCTGTTCACGGCCCTCGCGTCGCCCCTCCTCGCGCGCCTTGGCGGCGGCGCGGGCGGCGGCCTCCCGGTCCGCGGCGATCGTGCGACGCAACTCGGCGAGTTCCTGGGTGAGCACGGCCATCTGCACCGCTTCCGCGCTTTCGGCCGGGGATGACGACGCGGCCACCGCGCGCGCGATCGACGCGCCCTCGGCGAAACGGCGAACGGCGTGCCCCGCGTGCGCTTTGATCAGTGCTGTCACACCCTCGCCCTTCGCGCCAACAATCCGCCGAGCGCACCGAGCAGCGATGGGCTGCCGGTAGCGGCCTGGTCGGCGGGGGGCACGTCGTCCCGCGCCTCTTCCGCCGCGATCTGCAGCAGCAGGCGCCGCGCCGCGGGAGTCATGGTCCAGCCGGCTTCCAGTCCGGTCGATCCCGATTGCAGCTCCTGCAGCTGCCGCGCGAGCCAGGGCGAGTAGCGCGCGAACGCAGGACGCGTGGCGGGCGTCGCGTCGAGGGTACCCGGCGCAGGCGTTGCGACGGGCTCCAGCAGCGCGGAAACGCGCGCCTGCTCGGCCGGCGACAATGAGGCAAGCACCTGTCGCCGCTGATTAACGGCAAGCGCGCGAAGGTCGGCGGCGAGGTCGGCGGCGGCGGGTCCGATCGAGGCGTCAGGCGCGAGCATCGCCGCCTTCCAGCTGCAGGCGAATGCGGCGGACGTAAGCGTCGCGCTGCTCAGACGAGAGACGCGGCGCCCGGCGGCGCAGCCAGATCAAGATCGCCGCGATCGCGACCAGCGCGGCGATGCTGAAGAGCCAGTTGTTCGACTCCGCCAGCCGCTTCACCGCCGCGGTGGGGTCCGGAGCGGGGACGACGAGCGCATCGGGCGCGACGGTCACGGCGGGCAGGACCGGCGCGGGCAGACGGCTGCCGACTGGCTCGACCGCGAAGGCAAAGCTGTCGCCGGCGCTGCGCCTGAGCGCCACCGCTTGGGCGGCGGCGTTTTCGATGATGCCCTGTTCCTCGGCATTGAGCCCCGACGGCGTGACGAACAGAATACGAAGGCCGAAGTCGCGCTCCCGAGGCGCGGCGGCTGCGTCTGCCGCCGCGTCGCCCCGCACGGGTACGTCCCACGCGCCCATGTCGGGCTCGCCAGCCGCGGCTAGGATGAGCACGCGTACCTCGAACTTGAGGCCCGGCATGACCTGTTCGACCGCCGAGCGCACCCGTGCCCGGTAGTATTGCTGAACCGCCGTGCGCTCGGCCATTTCCGGCGCGACGGGCGCCTCGAATTCGGCCGACTGGCTGATGATGCGTCCGACGTCGTCGAGCACGGTGACGTTGGCCAAGGGAAGTTCGGCGACGGCGGCGGCGACCAGGCGCTGGATGCCCGCGACGCGGCGCTCGTCGACGGCCTTGCCCGGCTCGAACGTCAGCGTCACGGCCGCTTTGGGTTCGCTCCTGACGCCGCGGAACAGCGACCGGTCGGGGATGGCCAGGTGCACGCGCGCGCCGTCAATCCCGTCCATAGCCATGATGGTCCGCGCCAGCTCGCCCTGCAGCGCGCGCTGGTAGTTGATCTTCTGCGCGAAGTCGGTGAGCCCCATGTCGGACTTGTTGAACAGTTCAAAGCCGATCAGGCCCTTGGCGGTCGCCTCCGAACCTGCTGTGGCGAGGCGGACCTGGTCCACCTGATCGGACGGCACGAGGATCGTCGCGCCGTCGTCCCGCAGCTTGTACGGAACGGTTCTTGCATCGAGGTCGGCGACGATCGCGGACGCGTCGGCGGGCTTCAGCCCGGTGTAGAGCACCAGATATTCGGTGCGCAGGAACAGATAGTAGGCCGCCGCCAGCAGCGCGAACAAAGCGGCAAAGACGAGCGCGACGAGCCGGATCTGCCGCGACGGGCGCGCGGCGGGCGCGAGCATGGGCAATTGCGTGTCCATCGCCGGATCAGAGCTGCATGTTCATCATCTCGCGGAAGCTCTCCACGAGCCGGCCGCGGACCTGCATTGCCAGTTCCACCGTCATGCGTGCTTCTTCCAGCGCGTAGGTGACCTGGTGAAGCGGCACGGAGTCGTCGAGCGCGAACTGCTTCACCAGTTCGTTGGCGTTGCCGATCTTGGCGTCGACGTGGCGCATGCTGGCGCTCATCATGTCGGCGAAGTTGACCCCAGCGCTCCGCACGGGCGCCGACGGCATCGACATGCCGAGCTGCGTCAGCACCGGATCGACGCTGTTCAAACCCATGCCGCCGGACCCGATGGCACCTACGGCTTCGATCCCGTTCATCAACGTTTTCCTATGTCGAGGGCTCGGGCGTACATCTGCCGCGCGATGTTCATGGTGGTGAGGTTGGCCTCGTAGGCGCGCGAGGTCTTGATCATCAGCGTCATCTCGCCCGCGTGATCGATGTCGGGGTAGCTGACGAAGCCTTGCGCGTCGGCGTGCGGGTGGCCGGGCTCATGCACCCGGCGGAGATTGCCGCCAGACGCCTCCATGCCCATCACGCGGACGCCGCCGACGTCGCGCGCCGCCCGCCCCCCGCGCGCCATCATCGTGGCGAAGTCGATGTCGGGACCCGACAGCAGGCGCATGGGGCGGAACGGCTCGCCATTCGCGGTGCGCGTTGTGTTGAGGTTGGCGAGGTTCTGGGCGATGACCTGCAGCCGCTGCCACTCGACATTGAGCGCCGACCGGCTGATCTCGACGGCGCGCAACCTATTGCCCCCCGCTGAAGACTATGCGGCTGATCTGCATCTGCCGTCCGAGCAGGTCGACCAGCGCGGTGTAGCGCGCGGCGGTTTCGGACGCGGTGGCGAGTTCCAGGTCTAGCCGCATCTCGTTGCTGCCGGTCACCGACGCCTCCTGCGCGAAGCTGGGCACGACGCGGGCGATAGCGCCGGGGCCGCGACCCGCGGCCGCCTTCAGCGCCGCTTCGAAATTCACCCGCGCCGGCTGGAAGTTCGGCGAATTTGCGTTGGCGACGTTGCGGGCGGTGGCCATCATGCGCAGCGACAGGCCGTCGAGGGCCTTGTTGATGAGCACTGGCGAGGTTGCGTCCACGTGTGCTTGCCTCCCTATTGAACGATGATGTCCGCGTGCAGGGCGCCCGCGGTTTTGATGGCTTGCAGGACGCTGATCGTCCGGCGCGTGCCCACCTTGGCCCGCGACAAGCCCTGGACGAGGTCGCCCACGGTGGTGTTGGGAAAGCGGACAACGGCGTCGGTCGCGCTGTCGGCGACGTCCAGCCTGGTGTTGGTCACAAGCAGGCTGCGCGCGCCGGGGGCGACAGCATCGCTGGCGAAGCCTTCGGAGAAACCCTGCGGCTGCGAGGCGTAGCGCTCGCCGGTGATGGTGACCTTGATGTCGCCTTGCGAGATGACCACGCTGGAGATCATCACCTCGCCGCCCGCGACGATCGTTCCCGTGCGTTCGTTGATGACGATGCGCGGCGCGGTGTCCGGCTGCACCGACACGGTTTCGATCTCGGCGACGAAGGCGGCCAGCCGCGAGGGGTCGCCGCGGAAGCGGATGCGAACCTCGTCGGCGTTCTTGACTGTCGCCGCGTCGCCGCCGAAGCGGCCGTTGATGCCGTCCGCGATCCGCTGTGCGGTGCCGAAGCTCGGCTCGTTGAGCAGGAACGCCATCTCGCCGTTCGGGCGCAGGATCTGCGAGTCCACCGGCGTTTCCACGGTAACGCCCCCCTGCAGCACCGCGCTGGTCGGATAGTTGCGCTGCTGCTGGTTGAGATCGCTTTCAAAGCTGTGGCCGCCGACCACGAGCGCGCCCTGCGCCAGCGCATAGGTGCGCTGGTCGGGCCCCAGCATCGGCGTCATCAGCAGCGTACCGCCCGCCAAGCTGCGCGCGTCGCCGATCGACGAGATCACCGCGTCCATCTTGTCGCCGACGTTCGCGGACGCGGCGAGGCGCGCCGTGACGATCACCACCGCGACGTTGCGGCTGCTGATCTGGTCTTCGGTGACGGCGGTGCCGAGGCGGCTGAGCACGTTGCGAAGCGCCTGGCGGGTCACCGCGTTGCGGCGGGTGTCGCCGGAACCGGCAAGCCCGGTGACGATGCCGTAACCGATCAGCGAATTGTCGCGCCAGCCGTCGAAACGGCCGAGGCCGCGGAGCGATACCTGTTGAGCCGCAACCGAACTCAGCGGAACCGCCGTGCTCAGGATCAGTCCAGCGCAGATGATTGCCCTCAGGCTTGGAAGGATGCGCATCAGCCGAGCCCCAAGAAGTTGAAGACCCGGTTGAGGAGGCCCGGTTTGGCGCTGCGCGAGACGAAGCCGCGGCCGTCGTAGCTGATCTGCGCGTCGGCGATGCGGCTGGACAGGATCGTGTTGTCGGCGGTGACGTCGGCAAACCGGACGCGGCCGCGCACACCGATGCGCGTCGTCTCGCCGTTGACGCGCATCACCTGTTCGCCGGTGACGACGAAGTCGCCGTTGGGAAGCACTTCCCTGACGACGACGGTGATCTGCGCGACGAGCTTTTCGCTGCGCCGCACCTCGCCGCGGCCAGTGTAGCCGCCGCCGAACTCCAGGCTGCCGCGCTCGTCGAGCGATCCGGCGCTGATGCTGCCGCCGAGGTCCGTCTTCTTGCGGCTGTTGTTCTGCGCCGTGTTGGTTGCCTCCGCCGCCTGGAAGATCACGACGGTGAGCGCGTCGCCCACCGCGGACGCCTTGCGGTCGCCGCTCAGCGCGGGCCAGTTGGTGCCGCGGTAGAGATTGTCCGCCTGCGCGGCCACGCCCGCGGACAGCAGGATGGCCGCGCCGGCGATGGTGGACGGCAGCCGGGTCATCGGGCCGCCTCCCGCTGCAAGGACAGCGGCGCCGACACGACCTGACCCTCGGCATCCCGTACGAAGACGCGGCCGCCCGAACGCCCGGACTGCAAGGCGACGACCTGCCGCTCCACGCTGACGGGACCGACCGTCGAGCGCAGCGTCAGTTCGTCGCCTTTGTCGATGTCTGGCGCGGCGGGCAGCGCGAGCCGCCCGAGACGCGTGCCCGCGGGCAAATGAGCGGAGGCGCGGAGCGCCAACGCTGAGCGGTCGAAGCGGACGGGTGCACTGACTGCGGCTTCGCAGGGCACAACAACGACGTCCGCCATCGTCAACGCGGCGCCTTTCGCCACCGCCTGCGCAGTTGACGCGCAAACGCCCGTCGCGACGTTCGCCGCACGGGGCTGCGCCGGGGCACGAAAGGTGACGGAGCCGGCGGCTGGCAGCAGCCGAGACCCAAGGCCGGGCACGTTGCGCCGGACCAGCCCGGCAAGCGCATCCCGCGTCATCGACAGCTGCGTTCGGCTAGGCGGGATCGAGGCGATGATCCGTGAGGCGAGCGCCGGGTGACCGGCCGGCGTGAACCCGGTCAGCCGCGCGACATCGGCGAGGCGGACGTCGCGCCCGCCAAGGTCGATGCTGACGGTTGCAGCCGCAGCCGGCGCGCCGAGCGCGGCTAGGAGGAGGGGTGCGCCAAGCACCCGCTATCTCCGCAGTCCGTTGGCGATGCCCATCAACTGGTCGGCCGCTTGCACGATCTGCGCGTTGGCGGCGTAGGCGCGCTGGACCAGCATCAGCTGCACCATCTCGGTGGTAAGCTCGACGTTGGACCGCTCGACGCCGCCCTGGACCAGCAGGCCGGCGCCGTCCTCGCCCGGCTGCGCATCGGTCAGCTGCGTTCCTTCGGCGACTGCGTACAGCCCGCCGTCAAGGCGCGACAGCACGGCCGGGTCGTCGACCTCGACCAGCATGATCTGGCCGATCTCGACGGGTTCGCCGTCCCCGGCCTTGGCCTTGACGACACCGTCGGCGCCGATCTCGATCCCCGACGCATCGGTCGGCACGTTGATCGCCGCCTTAAGCGCGAAGCCCGCGGAGGTGGACAGCAGCCCGTCCTCGCCGACCTTGAGCGTGCCGCCACGCCACAGCAGCGTCTGCCCGCCGGGACCCATGACCTCGATCATGCCCGCGCCATCGATCGCCAGGTCATACGGGCGCCCGGTGGTCTCGATACGGCCCGCCTCGTTGACCATCGACACCGCGTCCGACCGCACGCCGGCGGCGGAGACCAACCCCTGCCCGCCGTCGGCGTGGGCGACAGCGGGGTCGGCGCGGGTCGCCATCACCTCGGAGAAGCGGACGTCCGACCGCTTGAACGTCGCCGTGTTGATGTTGGAGATGTTGTTGGCGATCGTGTCCAGCGCGCGCTGCTGCGCGTCCAGGCCAACCGCCGCCACGTGAAACGCGCCGTTCATCGTCTTTCCCCCGCCTTATTGGCTGCTTTGGCCGAACGCGGTGATCGCGCGGCCCATCAGGTCGTCGTAGAGCTGGACCAGCCGCGCACCGCCTTCGGCCTGGCGCACCGCGGCCATCATGCTGACCATCTCGTCGCCCATGCTGACGTTGGATGCCTCGACCATGCCCTGGCGGAGGCCGGACGCGTCCGCCTCGACGGCTTCCCCGGCGAACGCGAACAACGAGCCGCCCAGCGACTGCACGGCGGTGTCGGGGCTGGCGGGAGCGAACAGCGCGATGCGCCCGACAGGGCGTTCGCCGTCGAGAACCTGGCCGTCCTCAAGGATCGTGACGCCCGCGCGTTCCAGCACCAGGTCGCCGCCGCCCGCCTGCTGCAGCACGTGGCCCTGCGGGGTGACGACCGTGCCGTCCTCCGCGAGGCGAAACTGCCCCTGGCGCGAATAGACGACCTCGTTGCCGGCGCGCAGCTGAAAGAAGCCGGTGCCGCTGATCGCCAGGTCCAGCGGATTCTTGGTCGCGCTCATCTTACCCTGCGCCAGGTCAGGGCGCGTGGCGAGCGCGGGAACCGGCCCGGCCGGCCGCCCGGCGACTCCGAAGGGGCTGGCCGACGGCCCCGCCTGCGAGAAGCTCAGCTGCCGCTTGAAACCCGGCGTCGACACGTTGGCGACGTTGTTGGAGACCGTCTCCAGACGCCGTTCGGACGCGCTCAGAATCGCGGTCGCAGCTTCGATCAAACCCGGCATGTCACCCCCTCGGTTTTTCCCTCCACCCGGATATGCGCGGGCCGCTAACCGGCTGGCAAGACAGGGGTTTATGCCGAATGCACCGCTTCGGAGGGAGTTTGCCGGCACCTGCCGCCGCTGTGCGGCCGCTGTGGGAACCGGGTCCCGGAAGAGCCCCGCGGACCAGGCTGGAGCATCCGCAATGGAGCTTTCTTTGCGAAGCCGGGCGGAACCTTCCGCATCACGGTCGCAGGGGCGGTGCGGGAACCGGGCTCACGCGGTCGCGGGCGGCTCTGAACGCAGCAAGACGCGCGTCAATACGCCCGGCGAGGGTCAAAACACGCGATTTGCACCCGAAAACAGCACGTCGCGGCGAGCAGCGACGAGGGGGAAGTTCGCAAAGGTCGCGAAGTTCCTAGTGTGAGAGCGTTTTCCAACCCCCGCGGTCAGCATCGGGTTGCAGAAAAGCGCGACCAGCCGATCGGCGCGGAACGCCGCCGGGGTGCGGGATCGACGGTACAAAGAGCCGCGTGGCGGCAAGGTTCGACTCAGCCACGGGTGGAGCATGGCAGGTCGGGGGCGTGTAGGACAGCGGTTTCGCGGAGCTCTAGGAACCTCGAACCAGAGGCAATTAGTGCACTGTCACCGTGATTCTGTCACCGCAATTCCGTAATTCCGGGAACAAAGGGGTAACTGCACCTATCACCGTAACTCAATTACGAATGATCATCACGCAGCATTCCGAGGAAGGCCGTGAAGCTGTCCGCCACCGCGATAGGATTATACCCTTCGTGGTGCGCGCCACCGATTTCGTACATGACTATGGAACCTCGAGACCTACGGTCTCCAATTATACAGAAGATGTTGCCCGAAGAGTCGTACGCCACCGGCAGCACCGCGTCCTCGGGATAACCTTCCCTCATTAGCTCTACAGCCTTTAGCAGATCGTTGTAGTCTTCCTGACAATCTATACCAAAAAAGGTATTTACGTCAGTCGACTTGCCTGTCCAAGCGGGCATAGCCATGTAGCTCGGAGTTGGCTCGCCACCGTTGTGCCTTAATAAGAATTCTTTATAATCCTGCGGAAACTCCACGCCGACTTGGCTTTCCACTAGAGCCAGACGATCAACAGAAAGTGGTGGCCCGGCATTCTCAATTTCCATTCTAATCCGAGCCTTTATTCACGGCTACGCCCCCGGTGTGACCCGTACTACGGTGGATATCCCTAGGGACAAGCTGCATCGTTCGACCGTCTTGATGGTGATGCCAAGTGTATCCCCGCGGTGGCTTAGAACCCGCTATCCCGGCTGCTCGATTTGCAAGTGCGTTATCGACGCTACGTCGGCCCGTTTGCGTTATCGTGACAGTGCGGATCGATACACCACTAAAGTCGGGAAAGCCATCCTTATCAAAAGGAATACCTGATGAATGCCGATCGCCGGCTAGGTGATGGTTCACAATACGAATGCCACCGAAGACGCTCGCGATCTGGAGCGCGCCGTTGACGCCTTGGGTTAGAAGTGTCGCGAGTATGGGTCCACCGACGCCGCCCGCTCGCGAACTCGCATCGCTATAACCCTTGGATTCGAACCTGTCTGTCAGACGCTGGGCAGCCTCAGCCGAAACACGTCCAACAACTTCGCCCACAGCGGCCCGAACCGGACCACCAGCGATCCGAAGTCCCCAGTCGATTAGCGTTACGGCCGTTCTTGCCCCTGGCGTGCTTCTGATCGCCTCATCGACCTTACCGGCTACGTTGATGGCGAAGTTGCCGCTCTTGATAGCGAGAGGATCAGCGAGTGTATGAATTGCAGCGCCGCGCAGCCTCCGGCCCGTGACGACGATTTCATTTACAGTATGCTCACCGTCCAGATCGTTTGCGCTTCCCGTCGGCGCGCCAGACTGTCCGACTGCCGCGGCTTCGGCAGCAGGAGCATAATAGAGGTCACGTGCGGCGGTCATTTCCGCGTCGCTCGCGCCTAGCAAGCGTTGGTAATTCCGCTCGGTAACCTCTTCGAGTAGTTGGGGATCGTTTGTCCTTCTTACCTGCCTAACTTCCGCTATGAATGCCCTAGCTTCCTGAGTGTTGGTGTCCGTCGCTGCCCTAAACTCCGGAGTCCCAGGTTCTAACCCCCTTTCAAGAGCAGCTTCGACCATAAGGCTTCGAACGGTCGATCTTGCGCTTGCCGGACCGGAAACCCCATGCCCGATCATGTTGCCGAGCGTACTTCCGATCACGTCTGGCAACGCCGCCAGGATGTTGTCGCCGAAGTCCGAGCCGTTGATCAGGCTGCGCGTGGCGGCGTTGGCGATGGCGTTCGCCGCGGACGAGCCCAAATTGGCCAGGTGATTGCCGATCGAGTTGCTGGTCGCCAGCGATTGCACGCCGAGCTTGCCTCCGGCCCAAGCTCCGACTCCGCCGCCGATGCCGGCCGCCGCAATTCCTGCCCAGTCGAACTTGGGTTGCAAGCCGGTGGCGACTCCGATGCCTTGCGACATCGCACTGCCAAGCACACCGCGGATTGCGCCGCCGGCGAACCCGCTGCCGCCGATCGGGCCGAGGCCCGCGCCGACGCCGCCGGCGATGCCCGCCATGGCCACGGCTTTCCAGCTGAACTTCTCCTGGATGCCGGTGGCGACGCCCACACCTTGGCTGGCGATGCTGCCGACCATTGCCGCGCCAGCGCCGACCGCGATCGCGCCCAACGCTCCGGCCGCGCCGCCGCCAAGGGCCGCCGCCATGCCGCCCGCCGCAACGGTCGAGATGCCGGCCCCGATGCTGGAAGCCGCACCGACCGCCGCGAGCGCCGCCCCCGCCGTAACCACGGTCACCGCAACCGCGACCGCGACCAGCAGAATGGCGCCGAACATGCCGCACTTGTTCTTCTTGGCGGCTTTGCTGGGCGCGGGGTTGGTGGGGCTGGTTTCGCCGATGGCGTCGGCCGGGTCGTACGGTTTGAACGTCGACGCGTTGTGCGTGTTCTTGGTGACCCCGGACGGAATGGTCAGCCGCTGGCCTTCGGTGAGGCCGCTCTGCTGGGACAGGCCGTTGGCCTCCGCCAGCTTGTACCACAGGCCGGCATCGCCCCACAGATTGGCGGCGATGCCCGACAGCGTGTCGCCGCCGCGCACCGTGTAGCCGCCGCCCGAACCGCCCTGTTCGTAGCTGTTGAGGTTCTTGAGGCTGCCGTCGAAGTCGGTGTGCGTCATGCCCACCGTGGCGCCGCCGCGGAACGCGCCGGTGGTGGTGGTGGGCGCGGCGCGGGTGCGGGCGGCGACCGAGCTTGCGTAGTCGGTGTCGGTGGTGCCGTTGTTGCCCGAATACCCCATCTGCTTGCCGCCGAACCGGAACCAGATCTCGTGCGGGTCGCCGCCCGACAGATGATCGAGTTCGTCGCGCCGGATCGCCTGCCCGCCCATGTCGTTGGTCCACGTCACCGTGCGGGTGCGGCCGTCGTAGATGTTGGCCGAGATCAGCGCGCCGGAGCCGTCATAATTATAGTAGGTGGTGTAGGTCGTGTTCTGCCCCGTGTTGGGCCGGTACGTGACGTGCCCCGCCACCGCGCCGTCCCACCACTGGTAGCCGGTGTCGGTACGCGCCGTCGTTTGGAAGGCGCCGTTTTTCCACGTGTTCGTGGTCGAGCCGGTGACCGCGCCAAGTGCGCCGTGATATTCGTTCCAGGTTTCGGACACTATCGTGTCGCTGCCCTGCCGCTGCGTCACCAGCTCGCGCGAGACCTGGCCCTGGGCGTTGTAGTCGATCGTGCGGTCGTACATGGCCGCGCCGCCCCAGTCGCCGTTGCCCGCCCAGTCGATCTGGCGATAATTGCGGCCAAGAATGTCCTGCCAGTAGCTGGCTTTCAGCTGCCCCGTCCCCGGCGCGGGCGTGACGGTGATCGTGCCGTCACCGTTGTCCGAGTAGCCGCTCTCCGCGATGCGAACCTGCGACAGGCCGCCGGCGGCGTCGTAAGCGTAATCCTCCCGTGACTCCGCATCGTATGAGACCCGCATGGTCGGGTTGCCGTTGATCGTGTCATGGCGCGGGTAGCGGTAGTAGTCGTCGTAGTAGTAATCGGGCTCCGGCTCGTAATTGGGGTTGGCGATGGTGGCGGTACGCGCCATCGTGCGCGTCGCCGAACGGCGCTGCCCCGCCTGATCGTAGGTGTAGTCGGTGCCGAAGCTGCCGCGGACGATGCGCCCGTCGATCAGCTGACCCTTCTGGGTCACGACCCGGTTCATCGCGTCGAAGCGGTACCACTGGTCGGTGTTGGACTGGTACGACCAGTTGCCCTGCGCATCGAGCACGGGGGTCGAGGCGCGCGTGCGGCGAATGTTGCCGGCCGCGTCGTAGTCGTGGATCACGCTGGCGCCGTGCGTCGTACCGTTGCCCCATTCGTTCCAATGGGTCAGCCGGCCGAGCTTGTCGTAGCCCGCGGTGGCGTTCTGGACGACCGCCCAGTTGCGCTCGGTATACTCGGCCGTGCGGTTCCCCGCCGCGTCATAGGCGTAGCGGGCGTGGCTGCCGGCGCCGTTGGAGACGGTGCCGACCAGCCCGGTGTTGAGCATGTTGAAGTGCATCGTCTCGGGCCCGTGGCGCGTGACGAGCTTGCCGCCCTGGTCGAACACCGACTGGAAGTCGTGGCCGCCCATGTCGCGCTTCCACAGGTCGCGGCCGAAGACGTCGCTATGTTCGGTCGCCGTCATGCCGTTGGCGTAGGTGACGGTTTCGACCCAGCCGCCGAAATAGCCCATGCCGTGCGTGACGAGCCCGCCGTTCCAGGCGTAGTTGGTATGCGTGACGTCGCCGCCGAACGCCTGGCTGCGCGTAACGCGGCCTTGGACGTCGTAGTCGGTGGTGACGTGATAGCCCCAGCCGCTGCTGTAATGGTGGATGCGCTGGCCCAGCGCGTCGGACAGATAGGCCTCGTGCAGGCCGTTGGCGTGCCAGACGCCGTTCAAGCGCCCCATCGCGTCGTAGGCCATGGTCTTGACTCGGCCGATCTCGTCCTGCGTGCGGCGATGGTCGCCGAAGACGTCGTAGCCGTGGTGGAAGACGCCGCCGTCGGCATGGTGCTCGCGCGCGACCAGCGCCTCCGTACCGTAGCCGGTGCCGTTGAGCAGCGCGCGCACCGTGCGGTTGCCGTTGGCGTCCTGCACGCCGACCATGCGGCCCGACTGGTCGTAGAAATAATGTTCGGTCGGGCGGACCCACTGTTCGACGCCGTTTTCCAGCGTGATCAGCACCGAGTCCCGCTGCGTCGACAGCGTGCGGCCCATGCTGTTGTAAGCGTGGTCGGTGCGGAAACCGCGGGCGTCGATCTCGTGCGTGGCCTCGCCGAACGCGTTGTAGCCGCGGGACGTGTAGAGGTCGTGCGTGCTGCCGTCGGTGCTCAGCTGGCGGCGGAAGCCGACGGTCTGCGTCGCCTGGCCGCGGCGGTCGAAGTTGTTGGCGGTCGCGTTGAGGCCGTCGATATAGGCCTGGCCGACGCGGTGGCCGTAGCCGCCGGTGGCGACCCACAGGACGTGGTCCATGTTCTGATTGACGAAGTCGTCGCGGCCCTCGTTCTCGATCGTCAGCGTCTGGTTGCCGCGACCGTCGTGGAGGAAGTAGCGCCACACGCCGTCGTTCTGGTTGGAACGCGTCAGCCGGCCGGCATTGTCGTAGCCGAACTGCTCCTGCAGGCCGTTGATGCCACGTGCGGAAACGTCGCCGAAGCTGTTGTACTGCGTGTTCTGGACGTCGCCCTTGATCCAATAGCCATGATGGCTGCCGACGGCCTGCGAGGTGACGCGGCCGAGGATGTCGCGAGTGTACAGGACGCCTTCGTGGACGGAGCCCGTGTGCGCGGCGTCGCCGCCCGACCTCTGCCGGTCCCACGTCTTGAGCAGGAGGTTGCCCGCGACGTCGTGCCAGTGCCTGAACACCGCGCCGGCGGCGTCGATCATCTCGTTCAAGCGGCCGTTCGCCTTGTAGGTGTAGCGCGTGACGCGCTCGCCCTGCCACTGACCCTCGCCGGACTGACGCGTGCGGGTGAGGTTGTTCAGCCCGTCGTAGCTGTAGTCGACGGCCGGGCGCACCCAGTGACCCTCGTTGTTGAGGTACCATGACCGCGCCTCGCGCGTCAGGCGGCCGGCGGCGTCGTAGGCGTATTCGGTCCGGTGCTGGTCGACGTTCTCGGCGTGCATCGCGCTCGCCTCGATCTTGCGGATGACCTGACCGAGGCCGTTGTACGCGTAGTGGATCGTGGAGTCCGACGAGGTGCGATCGAGCCCACCCCACGGGTTGACGTTGTACGCCTCCACCCCGCGCCGCGTCTCCGACAGGCGGCGGCCGTTGCGGTCGAAGGTGAAGTCGGTGACGCGGTCCTCGCCCGTGACGTGCGGGTCGTGCATGCCGTTCAGGTCGGCATAGCCGGTGCGGTGCGCCCAGCGGCGCTCGTGGTGGACGTTGCCTTCGGCGTCGTAGAGCCAGCCGGTGACGTAACCCTCGGCGTCGACCTCGCGGCTCTTGCGGCCGAGGCGGTCGTAATAGCTGTGCGTCGCGTTGCCGTTGCCGTCGATCGTGCGCACGAGGTTGCCCGCGGCGTCGTAGGCATATTGCGTCGTCACGTCGCCCGTGCCGATGTGGTAGTTCCAGCCGTCCCAGCGGCCGGTGCGCACGCTCGCCAGGCTGCTGCTCGTCATGCGGCCGAGGCGATCGTAGGTGTAGTTGGTGACGCGGTCGTCGCCCGTGACGTGCGGCAGGCCCTTGTTGCCGCCGTGCGCCCAGGTCGCCTGAACGGCCCAGCGGCGTTCGTGCACCATGTTGCCCGCCGCGTCGTACCGCCACGACACCATG
>DASQNO010000117.1:0-48617 GCA_035644935.1 Sphingomonadaceae bacterium | reverse complement strand
GCACGCCATGCTGCCGCTGCTGATCTTTATCATCCTGACGGCGACAGCATTGGCGACGGCCTCGGCGCTGTGGCGTTCGGCGGAGGATCGCGACCGCGCTCGGTTCGAAGCGGAAAGCCAGGTGGCGGCCGCAGCCATTTCCGAACGGATGGAGCGGCAGATCACCCTGCTACGCGGCGCCGCCGGCCTGTTCGCGGCCAACGAGACTGTTACGGCCCGGGGCTTCGGGATCTTCGTCGATCGCCTGGGCCTCGGCAGCCGTGGCTCCGGGATGCTTGGCATCGGCTACTCGCCGCGGCTGCTCGGACCGGCGGAACGGGACGCCCTGGTTGCGAGCACCCGCGAAACCGCGGCGTCGGGGTTCACGATCCGGCCGGACGGGGATCGTCCGCTTTATCAGCCGGAGCTTTTCCTGGCGCCGCTCGACCGGCGCAACCGCAACGCCTTGGGGTTCGATATGTGGACGGAAGCGTCTCGTCGCGCCGCGATGGCCCGAGCGCGCGACAGCGGCGAGGCCGCCGCGACCGGACTCACCAGGCTGGTCCCGCAGGCCGACGGTTCCAGTCAGACCGGCTTCCTGATCTACCTTCCCGTGTATCGCGGCGGGCGCGTCCCGGTGACGGTCGCCGGCCGCGACCGCGCGCTGCAGGGCTTCGTCTACAGCCCGCTCCGCGCTCCGGACCTGTTCGCGAGCGTGTTCCCGCCGGACGACCTGCGCGGCATCGAGATCGCGATCTTCGAGGGCGCTGTCGGGGCGCAGAACCACCTGTTCTCCACAGGTCCGCTGCAACGGTCGACGGCGCGTTTCTACCGCGAGGACATGCTATCGGTTCACGGCCGGTCGTGGGTGGTCGCCACCGCCGCGCGGCCGGGTTTCAGCGAAGGCGGGCAGCGGCGCCAGGCCTTGTGGACAGGAGGGCTGGGAACCCTGACCGCCCTTCTGCTGGCCCTCGCGGCGTGGGCGCAGGCGCGCGCCACGCTCGCCGCCGAACGCGCCCGCGCGGACCTCCGCCGCCTGAACGAGACGCTGGAGGCGCGGGTCGAGGAGCGCACGTCGGAGGTTATCACCGCCTATGCCGGCCTGCGGCATGAGGTGGAGCGCCGCCAGGGGGCCGAGGAACAGGTTCGCCAGATGCAGAAGATGGAGGCGGTGGGGCAGCTGACCGGCGGCATCGCGCACGACTTCAACAACATGCTGGCGATCGTGATCGGCAGCCTCGACTTGGCCAAGCGCCGCGCCGACGACCCGGCCCGCGTTTCCAAGATGATCGACAACGCGATGGACGGCGCAACGCGCGCCGCGTCGCTGACGCAGCGGCTGCTCGCCTTCTCCCGCCGGCAGCCGCTCGCGCCCGAGGCGGTCGACGTCAACCGGCTGGTCGGCGGCATGTCGGAACTCGTCCGGCGCACGATCGGCGAGCCGATCCGGCTGCAGACAACCCTGGCGGAGGGCGCGTGGGGGGCGCTGGTCGACGTCGGCCAGCTGGAGAACGCCATCCTGAACCTCGCGGTCAACGCGCGTGACGCCATGCCGGGCGGCGGCGCGCTGACGATCGAGACCGAAAACCGCGCCCTGGACCAGGCCTATGCTGACGCCAATCCCGCGGTCACGCCGGGCGACTACGTCATGATCGCGGTAACCGACACGGGAACCGGCATGCCGGCCGAGGTCGTCGCCAAGGCATTCGAGCCGTTCTTCACGACCAAGGAGGTCGGCAAGGGCACCGGACTGGGATTGAGCCAGGTCTTGGGGTTCATCCAGCAGTCGGGTGGTCACGTGGAGATCGACAGCCGCATCGGAAATGGCACAACCGTGCGAATCTACCTGCCGCGCCACCGTACGGCGGAGGACCTCGCCGTCGACAGCGGCAAGCATCAAGCCGGTCCGGGCCTCGCCGGCGGCACACCCGAGGAACTCATCCTCGTCGTCGAGGACGAAGATCAGGTGCGGATGATGAGCGTCGCCGCGCTTCGCGAGCTCGGGTACAAGGTGATCCACGCCGCCGACGGCGCGGAAGCGCTACGCCAGCTGGACCGGCATCCGGACGTCCGGCTGCTGTTCACCGATGTCGTGATGCCGGGAATGAACGGCCGCGAACTGGCGGATGCCGCGCTGGCTCGCGCACCCGGACTGAAGCTGCTGTTCACCACCGGCTACACACGCGACGCGGTGGTACGGGACGGCATCATCGACGAAGGCGTCGCGCTGATGTCCAAGCCCTTCACGTTCCAGCAGCTCGCCACTAAGGTAAGGGGCGTTCTTGATGCCGGGGGCGCTCCGGCGAACGGCAAGGAGTTCGGGGATGGCGACCGCGGTTGAGACCAAATTGACGCTGGAGCCGCCGGCCGCGCTGGCACCGCTGGCGCCCGCGCAGGCGGCGGGGCTCGTGCCTCTCAAGGCGGAGGAAACGTCGGCGCTCGACGCCAAGGTCGAGGCCTTCGTCGCCGAACTCGCCTCGCTGGACAGCAACAGTCCCGAATTCGGCCGCAAGGTCGACGAGTTGACGACCATGGGGCGCAAGGAGATCGCCGACGCCGCGTCGCATTCCAACCGCTTCCTCGACCGTCCGGTCAAGGCGATCGACAGCGACACGGGCATCGGCGCGAACCTGACCGAGCTGCGCCGCACGATCGAAGACCTCGACCCCGGCAAGCAGGGCTCGCTCACCGCGCCCAAGAAGCTGTTCGGCCTGATCCCCTACGGCAACAAGATGCGCGTCTATTTCGACAGCTACAAATCGTCGCAGACCCACATATCCAGCATCCTGGCGCGCCTCGCATCGGGCAAGGACGAGCTGCTGATGGACAACGCCGCCATCGACACCGAACGCGCCGCGTTGTGGAAGACGATGGGCAAGCTCGAACAGATGATCCACATTTCCAAGGCGATGGACGCCAAGCTTGAGTCCAAGGCGCAGGAACTGGACAGCACCGCACCCGCCAAGGCCAAGGCAATCCGCGAGTCCGCCTTGTTCTACACGCGGCAGCGGACGACCGACCTGCTGACGCAGATGGCGGTCAGCGTGCAGGGTTATCTCGCGCTCGACCTGGTCAAGAAGAACAATGTCGAACTGGTCAAAGGCGTCGATCGCGCGTCCACCACCACGGTCTCGGCGTTGCGCACCGCCGTCACCGTGGCGCAGGCGCTGACCAACCAGAAGCTGGTTCTGGAACAGATCACCGCGCTCAACACCACGACCGCCAACATCATCGACAGCACGGGCACGCTGCTGAAGTCGCAATCGGCCGACATCCACAGCCAGGCGGCGTCGGCGACGATCCCGCTGGAGACGCTGCAGCGGGCGTTTCAGAACATCTACGACACGATGGACCAGATCGACACGTTCAAGATGCAGGCGCTCGGCAACATGAAGCAGACCGTCGACACATTGTCGACCGAGATGGAGAAGTCGCGCGGCTACATCGCGCGCGCCGAAGGCGTTAACCAGGCCCGCCTGTCGGGCGGCACCTCGACGCTTTCGTCGATCGGAACCTGACGGTGGAAGACCGCTACGCCAAGGCCATGGAACAGGCGGAGCGCGTTCTGCAGAACGTCGCGGAGCGCAGCGAACGCGCGTTGCAGACGATGGCGTCGCGCACGCCCGAGGCGAAGGCGGCTGCCAAGCGCGAGCGGCAACGGCGGGCGCGCGAGGCGGCAAAGCGCGCCAAGCGCATCTTCTGGGCCGTGCTGGCGATCTTCCTGGGCGCCATGGTAACAGGAATGATCACCCCCATCGGCATCATGGGCGGGCTGGCGGCGCTGATGCTCGCGCTGTTCGCCGCGATAATGCTCGCAGTCTATCCCAAGAGCCGCGCGAAAGTCACGGAAGTACAAGCCTTGTCGAACGCGGAGGTCGTGCACCGCCTGGACGCTCTGCTGATCCGCGAGCGTCCCGCCTTGCCGCCGCGCGCCCTGGCGCAGGTGGACGCGATCAGCACGCAACTGCCGCTGCTGGAGAAGCGACTAGAGACGCTCGACGGACTCGATCCGCTGGCGCAGGATGCGCGGCGCCTGATGGGGCAACATCTGCCCGATCTGATCCAGCGCTACGAACGCGTGCCCCCGGCGCTGCGGCAGGAGCGCGATGCGGAAGGTTTGAGCGTCGAAGACCGGTTGCTGCGGGGTCTGGGAGCCGCGCGGCATGCGATCGACGACATGGGCAAGAAGCTGGCGGAAAGCGATATCAGCGCGTTCGAGACGCAGGGCCGCTTTCTGGAAAGCCGGTACAAGGACGGCGACGTCGGCTGAGCCAACAAGACGTCGCCCCGGCGGAGGCCGCGATCTCGGTGAGTACAGAGACGGCGCCCTTCACCCGCCGAGGTCCCGGCCTACGCCGTGATGACGGACCTCTTCGACGAAAATAGGCTCAGCGCATCAGCACGAGTTCCTCGGCCATTGACGGGTGCAGCGCGATCGTGTCGTCGAAGTGCGCCTTGGTCAGGCCCGCCTTCACCGCGATGGCCGCGGCCTGAAGAATCTCGGGCGCGTCGGGGCCGATCATGTGAATGCCCACGACCCGGTCGGTCTCGCCGTTGACCACGAGCTTATAGAGCGCGCGTTCGTTCCGCCCGGCAAGAACGTTCTTCATCGCCCTGAAATCGGACGTGAATACCTTCACGGAACCCAGCGAGTTGCGCGCCTCGCTTTCCGTCATCCCGACTGCGCCGATCGGCGGGTGGCTGAACACCGCCGAGGGGATGTTGGCGTAGTCCACCCGCCACGGCTTGCCGCCATATTGCGTGTCGGCGAACGCCTGCGCCTCCCGCAGGGCGACGGGCGTCAGCTGCACGCGGTTGGTGACGTCGCCCACGGCGAAGACGCTGGGGCAGGACGAGCGGCTGTCCGCATCCACCACGATCGCGCCGACGGCGTCGACTTCGACGCCCGCCCGGTCCAGCGCCAGATGCTCGGTATGCGGGCGGCGGCCGATCGCATACATCAGCAGGTCGGCTTCGAGAACGTCGCCATCGGTCGTATGGATCGCGACCGTGCCGTCCTCCCGCTTCTCGATGCGGTCGAAACCGCAATTGAACTTGAAGCCGATCCCCTTGGCCATCGATATCTGCAGCAGGCGGTCGCGGATCTGCTCGTCATACCCGCGCAGGATCGTGTCGGACCTGACCGCAATCGTCACCCGGCAGCCCAGCTCGTTGAAGATGCCCGCAAACTCGTTGGCGATGTAGCCCGCGCCGGCGATAACGACGCGGCGCGGCAGCCCGTCCAGCTCGAAGGCTTCGTTGGACGTGATGCCGTGCTCGGCCCCCTCGCAGGTCGGCAGCATCGGCGTCGCGCCCACCGCGACCAGGATGCGTTCGGCGGTCACCGTGCGACCGCCCGACAATGTGATTTCGTGCGGGCCGGCCAGCGTCGCGCGCTCCTTGATGATCTCGACCTGATTGTTGCGTAGCGTCTGGCTGTACGCCTCCTCGATCCGGCTCACCTCCGCCAGCACGTTGTCGCGCAGCGTCGGCCAACTGAAGCTGGGCGTCGGCACCGTCCACCCGAAGCGCCGCGCGTCGGCCAGGTCTTCCGCGAAGTGCGCGCCGTATACGAGGAGCTTTTTTGGAACGCAGCCGCGAATGACGCAAGTACCCCCGACCTTGTGCTCCTCTGCGATTCCGACGCGGGCGCCGTAGGCCGCCGACACGCGCGCGGCGCGCACGCCGCCCGAGCCCGCGCCGATAACGAAGAGGTCGTAGTCGTAGGTCAAGAAAGGCTCCCGAGGACGCGAATGCGTGGATCCCATGTGGGGTCAGCCCAGCGCGCGTTCCATGAGCGCTTCGGTTGACGGATCGAACCGCGTCTCGCCGCGGTCCGCGATCTCGCGCGCGATGCTCTTGCCGAGTTCGACGCCGAACTGGTCGAACGGGTTGAGCCCGAGCAGCGCGGCGAAGGCAAACGTCTTGTGCTCGTAGAAGGCGAGCAGCGCGCCGAGCGATGCGGGGTCCAGCTGTTCGAGCAGGATGGTGGAGGACGGCCGGTCGCCGGCGTAACTGCGCGAAGGCTCAGGAGAAGGCCGTCCGGCCATCAGCGCCGCGCCCTGGGCGAAGCAGTTGATCAGGAGCTGGTGGTGATGTTCGGGATCCAGCGTGTGCGCCGGCTCTACCACGGCCAGGAACTCGACGGGGACGAGGTGCGTGCCCTGGTGCAGCAGCTGAAACACCGCGTGCTGGGCGTCGGTGCCGACGCCGCCCCAGACGATCGGGGCCGTGGGACCGTCAATGGGTGTGCCGTCGGCGGTGACGCTTTTGCCGTTGCTCTCCATCTCCAGCTGCTGGAGATAGGAGGGCAGCAGCCGCAGGCGTTCGTCGTAGGCGAACACCGCCCGGGTCGCGGCGCCGCGCGCCCGCGCATAATAAAGGTCCACAAACGCAGCGAGTACGGGGGTGTTCTGCATTGTTGGTGCGAACCGGAAGTGCCGGTCCATCGCGCCGGCGCCTTCCAGAAGTTCCGCGAACGCGTCCCACCCGAGCGCCAGCGCCGCGGGGAAGCCGATCGACGACCACAAGGAGTAGCGCCCGCCGACCGACTCCGCGAAGGGCAGGATGCGCGTTTCGTCGATGCCGAATTCGATCGCCTTGTCGGGCGCGGCGGTCAGCGCGATGACGCGGCCATAGGGATCCTCGACCGCCGCCTCGTTCATCCAAGCCAGCGCGGATTGCGCGTTGAGCAGCGTTTCGGCGGTGGTGAACGTCTTGGACGCGACGGCGATCAGCGTCGCGTGCGGATCGAAGCGCGCAAACGCCTGCGCGAGCGCCTCGCCATCGATGTTGGACACCACCGCGACGTCGTAGCGATCGCTCTGCCGCCCCAGCGCGTCGACGAGCAGGTCGGGGCCCAACGCCGATCCGCCGATGCCGATGTGCAGGATGTGGCGCACGGGACCCAGCGCATCGGCCTCGATCGCGTCGATCAGTGCGCGCATCCGTTCGTGGAACAGCCCGGCGGTGGCCACTGCGTCCGGGCTCCCCTGCCCGCGCTCGGCGGCGTGCGTCGCAGCCCGGCCCTCGCTTCGGTTCACCGCCTCGCCAGCGAACAGCGCCTCGCGCTGTCCCGCCAAGTCCATCGTTTCGGCGAGACCCGCGAAGCCGGCGAGCAGTTCGGCGTCGAGATGCGTCTTGGACCAATCGAAACGCAGTCCCGCTACCTCCAACACCATGCGCGACAGGCGGTCGGGCTCGGCCGTGAAGAGGTCGGTCAGAGTGCGCGGAGCGTGGGCGGCGAGCGCGGCCCAGCCGGCTTTGGCGTCGTTGGTCATAGCCGATGTTCCTAGTTCGACGAGCGCCCCGGGAAAAGCCCGCCGGTGCGACGGTCGCCGGCTTCCACGCCGCGGGGCAAGGCGGTACAGCCGCCCCGATGCCAGACGATGACGCCGCACCCCCAGCCCCGCCCAACCAGCTGTGGGAGCTGCTGCGCTTCTTTCTCCTGCTCGCGCTCGCCGCCTTCTGCTTGCGCGCTTTCGTGTTCGCGTCGTTCAGCATTCCCACGGGGTCGATGCTGCCGCGGTTGATGGTCGGCGACTATCTGTTCGTGAGCAAATGGAACTACGGCTATTCGCGCTACAGCCTGCCCTTCCACCTGCCGCTGATCGACGGCCGCGTGCTGGCGAGCGTGCCGGAGCGGGGCGATGTGGTGGTGTTCAAATATCCGGGGGCCAGCAAGGTCGACTACGTCAAGCGGATCATCGGCCTGCCCGGCGACACGGTGCAGGTGCGCGGCGGCGTGCTGGTGCTGAACGGCGAGGCCGTGCCCCGTACGCGGATCGCGGATTGGGCGATGCCGGTGTCGCCCAACAGCCCGTGCCGCCGGCAAGGCGACGACGTCCGCGATCTGGGCGCCACCTGCATCTACCCGCGCTACCGCGAGACCCTGCCGAGCGGGAAGGCGTACGAAGTGCTCGATTCCGGCCAGAGCCGCTTCGACGACACGGAGGTGTTCGTCGTGCCCGAAGGCCACCTGTTCGCGATGGGCGACAATCGCGACGACAGCCTGGACAGCCGCGCCACCGTTGCCGAACGCGGGGTCGGGTTCGTCCCCCTCGATCACGTCATCGGCCGCGCCGGGATCGGCTTCTTCTCGACGGACGGCACTGCCGATCTGGCCAAACCGTGGACCTGGTTCTCGGCGGCGCGCTGGGACCGAATCGGGGCGACCTATTAGCGCCGCCGACGACATTCCCGCGTGGGTGGCGGCGACGCTGGGCCATGCGCCGCGCGACGCCGAGCTGTTTCGTCGGGCGCTGACGCACGGCAGCACCGGATCGACCAACTACGAGCGGCTGGAGTTCCTGGGCGACCGCGTGCTGGGGCTGATCGTCGCGCAGTGGCTGTTCGAACATTTTCCGGGCGACCCCGAAGGCCGGCTGTCGCGCCGCCTCAACGCGCTGGTCACCGGCGAGGTCTGCGCGGAAGTCGCGCGCGAGATCGGCGTGCCGGCGATGCTGCGGCTGGGCAAGCAGGCGCGCGACGATGGCGCGGTGGACAGCGTCAACGTGCTGGGCGACGTCATGGAGGCGCTGATCGGCGCGGTGTACATCGAGGCCGGGCTGGACGCGGCAACGGCGCTGGTGCGGCGGCTGTGGGGCGCGCGCGTCAACATCGCGGACGAAGCGCCGCGCCACCCCAAGTCGGCGATCCAGGAATGGGCCGCAGCCACGGGCAAGAAGCCGCCGGTCTACGCACTGGTCAGCCGCACGGGTCCCCATCATGCGCCCCGCTTCATCGTGGAGGCGGCGGTTCCGGGCGCCGGGGCGGCGCAGGCGGAGGGCACGAGCAAGCAGGAAGCGGAAACCGCGGCCGCGGCCAAGCTGCTGGCGGCGCTGCGTTGATCGGCTTTCGCGCGGCGGGCGATCCGGGTAGGCGGGGCGGATGAACCAACTCCTCGAAAGCGCCTCGTCATGACCACGCGCTGCGGTCTCGTCGCGGTGGTCGGCGCGCCCAACGCGGGCAAGTCGACGCTGGTCAATGCGCTGGTCGGGCAGAAGGTCGCGATCGTATCGTCCAAGGCGCAGACGACGCGCACGCGGCTGATGGGCATCGTGCTGCACGGCGAGGCGCAATTGCTGCTGGTCGACACGCCCGGCATCTTCGAGCCGCGCCGGCGGCTCGACCGCGCGATGGTGCAGGCGGCGTGGGGCGGCGCGCAGGACGCGGACGTCATCGCGCTGGTGGTCGACAGCAAGGCCGGGCTTGGTCCCAAGGTCGAGACCATCGTCGCAAGCCTTGCGCAGCGGCCCGAACCCAAGCTGCTGATCCTCAACAAGGTCGACATCGCGACCAAGGAGAAATTGCTCGTCCACGCGTCGCGATTGACCGAGCTGCTGCCATTCGAGGCGGTGCTGATGGTATCCGCCGCGACCGGCGACGGCCTGGACGACCTCAAGGACGAACTCGCCCGCCGCATGCCCGAAGGTCCGTGGCATTTTCCGGGGGACCAGGTGTCGGACGCGACCGAGCGCGTCATGGCGGCGGAGGTGACGCGCGAGCAGCTTTATCTGCAGCTCCACGCCGAGCTGCCCTATGCCAGCGCTGTGGAGACCGAGAAGTACGAGGAACGCCCCGACGGGTCGGTCGAGATCCACCAGCAGATACTGGTCGGCCGCCCGACGCAGCGCGCGATCGTCATCGGCAAGGGCGGCGCGCGGTTGAAGGAGATCGGCAGCGCCGCCCGCGCGGAACTCGGCACGCTGCTCGGCCGGCGCGTGCATCTCTACCTGCACGTCAAGGTCAACCCGCGCTGGGAGGAAGACCGGACTTTGTACCAGGATATCGGGCTCGACTGGGTGGACTAGGCGCCACTGATGGATTTCGGTGCGCGTGAGCCATGCGCCGCAGCACTTGCTAGTACGTGCCGCCCTATCTTCTGCGATGACGAACACCAGCGATGCGTCCGCGGCGAAGCGTTCGGAACGACCCGCCGGGAAAGCCGTTGCGTGTTCGGGCGGGGCAGTTAACATAAGGAAAGTTTTTCATGAAGCAGAGCATCGCATCGGCTGTTTTCGACAGCCACTCGCAGGCGGAACACGCGGTTGCCGAACTTCGCTCGGCGGGCGTCAGCGACAGCGACATCTCGATCGTCGCGCAGCACAACGGCAAGAACACGAGCACCGACGGCGCCGGTGAAGAAACCGGTGATTTCGTCAGCAAGGCCGCCTTGGGCGCGGGAGCCGGAGCTTTGCTGGGTATCGCGGCGTTGGCGATCCCGGGCGTCGGTCCGCTGGTCGCCGCCGGCGCCATTGCGGAGAGCGCCATTGGCGGCGCCGCCTTGACCGGCACCGCGCTCGGCGCGGCAGCGGGCGGGCTCGGCAGCCTGCTGACCAAACACGGTATCAGCGATGACGACGCCCGCTACTACGAGGACAGCGTCAACCGCGGCGGCGTGTTCGTGTCGGTAGACAGCTCCGCCAACGTGGATCGCGAGCGGGTCAGCGAAATCCTGCATCGCGCCGGTGGTCACAATTCGAGCCGCGCGGGTTCCACGCTTGCGGGCGCGCTGGACGGGCATGACGATCCCAATCGCGGCCCGATCGATCGTCTGGCGAACGCGGTAGGCGGCCACGACGATCCCAACCGCGGCCCGATCGACCGGGCGTCGAATGCGCTTCATGGCACCGACGATCCCAACAGGGGTCCCCTTGACCGTGCGGCGAACGCCCTTGACGGCCACGACGACCCGAACCGCGGCCCCATCGACCGCACCGCGAACGCGATCGATCGCAATTTCTGATCGTCCACTCGCCACGTGAAGATCAACGTTCGGCTACGAAGGGCCGGCTTGCTCCGTGTATGCCGAGCGTTGTTAACCAAAGCGGCGTTCAGGAGAACTGACGCGACGGATCGCCGGGCGTGGGCATTGCACCACGGCCGGCGGTTCTGTTTCAGCTGTCGACGAGTCGATCGCCGTCCCTAGGGACGTCCGCTACCAACCTCATGAGCCGCTTGCCGAATCTAAGCCGCCGGGCTGGCAAGCACTTCCTCCACCCACGCCGGCACGAGCGTTCCCGCCGGTCCCGCGCGGCTCTGGTCGAAGAAAATGCTGCCGTGGCTCGGCTCGAGGTTGAGCTCCAGCGTCCGCGCGCCGTGGTAGCGAGCGGTGCGGACGAAGCCGGCGGCCGGGTACACCGCGCCCGAGGTGCCGATCGACACGAACAGATCGGCGCGGGCGATCGCGGCGTCGATGCGCTCCATCTCGTATGGCATCTCGCCGAACCAGACGATGTCCGGGCGGACCCTCCCCTGTTGTCCGCACGCGGGGCACACGGCGCCCTCCCCCATGTCCCCGCCCCACCAGAAGCGTTGGTCGCAGGCGAGGCACCAGCCGCGCAGCAGTTCGCCGTGCATGTGAAGCAACCGCCGCGACCCGGCGCGTTCGTGCAGGTCGTCGACGTTCTGCGTGACGAGGAGGAACTCGCCGGGCCAAGCGGCGTCCAGTCGGGCCAAGGCGAGGTGCGCCGCGTTGGGCGCGACGGCCGCAAGCCGGGCCCGGCGAGCGTCGTAGAATTGATGCACCAGCGCGGGGTCGCGCCGATACGCCTCCGGCGTCGCGACATCCTCGAGCCGGTGCCCTTCCCAGAGCCCATCCGCGGCGCGGAAGGTCGCCAGCCCGCTTTCCGCGGAGACGCCCGCGCCGGTGAGGACCACGATATTGCGCGGATGATCCATGATCAGGTCCAGTAGAGTATCCGCGCTGCGGGCAGGACCCGCGCGATTTCGTCTTTCAAGAAGCGGCGCAGCTCCTTCATGGTCGGCGCGTCGTAGACGTGCTTGACCGAGCCGAACTTGGTGCGCTTCTCCGCCCGGCCTTCGCTGCCCATGTCGAGCGCCGATCCCGGGTACCAGCTTTCCAGCACGGCCTTCGAACCCGGCGTGTAGCGATGGGTGATCAGCTCCACTGTCAGGTCCGGGTCGGGCGCGCCGACCAATGCGGCGGCGACGTCGGCGATGAGGCCGCCGTAGGCCTCACGCCAGCCCTCCGCCGCGATGATGGGGGCGATGGTGAGCCCGATGCGGTACCCCGCGTCCGCCATGCGGCGCATCGCCGCGAGCCGCCGGGCGACCGGGCTGGTGCCGCCTTCGAAGCGCGCGAACAGCGGCGGGTTGATCGAGAAGCGCATCCGCGTGCGGCCATTATGTTGCAGGGCAAGCAACGGGTCCACCGCATCGAACTTGCTCGTGAAGCGAAGCTGCACATCGGCGTCCCAGGCACCGAAATGCGACACCAGCGCCGACAGCGATCCGGTGAGATGCTCGATACCCAGGGGATCGGTGTAACAGGACGCCTCAAACGTCGTGCCTTCGTGCGCGCGGGTCCTGGAGCGCGAGGTCACCTTGCCCTGGCCGACGGCGGGCGGAAGCTCGGCCAGGATCTCGGGCAAATTGGCGTAGGCGCGCGTGATCGGCGGGCCTTTCAGGGAGCCGGCGAGGTAGCAATAGCTGCAATGCGCCGGGCACCCTTCCGCCAAGTCGACGCGCCAGTCGGCGGAGGGCGCGATCGGCTGCAGCCGGCGTTTAGACGGCGGCGCGACGACCACCGCCAAGGTCGCCTTGGCCTCGGCGTAGGCGCGGCGGGGATCGTCGATTGGGGGCAGCGCCAGCCGGTCGGTGGGCAGTTCCACGACGTTCAGCCCGCGCGATGCCGCCCGTTCCACCATTGCGCGGCCGTGCGCCCATTCCAACGCCGACCGCGTCGCCAGCACGCGCCGGGGAGACCACAGGCGCGGTGAAGCCGGCGGGACGGAGAGGCTGGCCGCTGCAGTCATGAAAAGCATGTGGGGACGATCGCGGCGATTGCAGCGGCCGTTTGCGGGCGTCCGCGACATCGGCCATGGTGCCGCGCGTGCCGCGCTCGCCCGAACACCCGATCACGCCCGACGGCCGCTACTTCGTGGTGCGCGGGCGATTGTGGCGGCGGAGCGACCCGCTATTGTCGGCGGACGCGCGGCAGGCGCTGGTGAACGCGCTGATGGACGCCAGGCGCGGGGTGCGCGACGCGCTGCGTTGCGGCGACGACGCGGCGTTGCGGGCGGCGCGCAGCGCGGTGGACGCCGCCAAGCACGGGCTTGGCGAACGCGGCGCGGTGTGGTGGGACGACGGCGCCCCAGACTACAACCGGCGCATGGCGGCGGGCACGCCCTATGCCGGCTGGTTCTGCGACGCCCACGCTCAGGAGAAGACCATGACCTTTCCCTATCGCGCCGAACGCCTCGGCTGGGACGACGAGGTCCTCAAGGAAGTCGAGCTGCCCGGCGGGACGCTGCGCATGACGCGCGGGCTCGGGTCCGGTCTGGCGCGGCGGGAGACGGACGCGCCGGGACTGGTGTGGGCGGTCGGCGACCGCGGGCCGAACTTCAAGGTCAAGGTGGCGGTCAAGACGTACGGCGTCGACGGGCTGGAACATCTGCTGGACACCGAAGGCGCCAAGATCATGCCGGCGCTCGAGCACGGGCCGGCCTTGTCATCGCTCCGCATCGAGGACGATCGCGTCGTGCACCTGGAGACTCTGATGCTGCGGGGCGGTGATGGCCGGCCGCTGTCCGGCCTTCCCGCGCCCGCCACCGCCGGGGCGGAATGCGAACCGATCTTCTCGCTCGAGGGAAAAGAGCTCGGCACCGATCCGTCCGGGGTCGATGGCGAGGGCATCGTGGCGCTCAGCGATGGCGGCTACTGGATCGGCGACGAATACGGGCCGTCGCTGCTCCGCCTGGACGCGACAGGCGCGGTGCAGGTGCGCTGGGTGCCCGCGGGCACCGGCGACGCATTTGGCGGCGCGACATACCCCATTGCCGACGTCCTCCCGCCGCTCGCCGCGGCCCGCCGGCTCAACCGGGGGTTCGAGGCGCTGGCGCTCTCCCCGGACGAGCGCTGGCTGTATCTCGCGTTTCAGAGCCCCCTCGCACATCCGGACCGCGACGCGCACGACACGAGCCGCAACGTCCGGCTGTGGCAACTCGACTCCGCTACCGGCGCCTTGCACGCCGAGTATGTCTACCGCCTGGAAACGCCCGAGGCCTTTGCGCGAGACCAGACGAAGGGCGAGTTCGCGCAGAACGACGTCAAGGTGAGCGAGATCGTGATGCTCGGCCCCGACCGCCTGCTTGTGCTCGAGCGCGGGTCGGCATCGACCAAGTTCTTCCGCGTTAATCTCGACCCGAGCCACGCCACGCCGGCGCCGCTGCACGATCCCGCGACGCGCCCGACGCTGGAGCAGCTGGACGAGGCCGGGCTGGTATCGGCCGGGGTCGTACCCTTGGTCAAAACGCTCGTCCTCGACACCGACGTCGACGATCGCTTCCCCGCCGATCTTGAGGGCGCGGTCCTGCTGACGCCGGCGACGCTGCTGCTGGTCAATGACAACGACTTCGGCGTCGAGGGCGCGCAGACGGAGTTCTGGCGCGTGACGTTCGACGCGCCGCTCGGCTGATCCGGGTGGTTGCAGGCGCAGGAGAAGCACCGCAAGGGGTCGGGATGCGGGATGCGGAACAGGTCTTGGTCGGTCTTGTCGCCAGCGGCGGCCGGATGCGCGCGGCGCTGTTGGCGGAGATCGAACGCGCGCCGGACTTCGCGCTGTCCGAAGACCGGGCCGACGTCCTGATCGACTTCTCGGCGCCTTCAGCCCTCGCCGGCAGCCTCGACCGCGCGCTATCTGCGGCTCTCCCGATCGTGATCGGCACCACTGGCCTGGACACGCTGGCCGACGCCCGCATCGATCGGGCGGCGAAGCATGTCGCGGTGCTGCAGTCCGCCAACATGTCGCTGGGCGTGACGCTGCTGGCGCAGCTGACGCGCGTTGCGGCGGCGCGGCTGGGTGCCGAGTGGGATATTGAGATCCTGGAGATGCATCACGCCGCCAAGCGCGACGCGCCGTCGGGCACGGCGCTGCTGCTGGGCGACAGCGCCGCGCGCGGGCGCGGGTTGGGCGAGGCCGCGCCTGTCAGGGTCGACCGGTCCGGCGCGCGGACGCCCGGCGCGATCGGCTACGCGTCGTTGCGCGGCGGCACCGTGGCGGGCGATCACGACGTCATCTTCGCAGGGCCATCGGAACGCGTGATCCTGTCGCACCGCGCCGAAAGCCGCGCCGTCTTCGCCCGTGGCGCGCTGGCGGCGGCGCGCTGGCTGATCGGAAAGCCGCCGGGCCGCTATGCGATGACGGACGTACTCGGAACCCCATGACCCCCGACGAGGCGCACGCCTTCTACGCGGCGCTCCGAGACGCCGACCCGGAGCCGCGGACCGAGCTCGAGTTCGTCAATCTTTATACGCTTCTCGTCGCGGTGGCGCTGTCCGCGCAGGCGACCGACGTCAGCGTCAACCTGGCGACCCGCGGCCTGTTCGCGCAGGTGTCCACGCCGGCCGCGATGCTGGCGCTGGGCGAGGACGGCTTGCGCGACCGCATCAAGACCATCGGCCTGTTCAACACCAAGGCCCGAAACGTCATCCTCATGGCCCAGCAACTGATCGAACGGCATAGCGGCCAGGTGCCGGCGGATCGCGACGCTCTCGAAGCGCTCGCCGGGGTCGGCCGCAAGACCGCCAACGTGGTCATGAACGTCGCCTTCGGGGCGGACACGATCGCCGTCGACACCCACGTCTTCCGCGTCGCGAACCGCACGGGCCTGGCGCCCGGCCCGACGCCGCTGGCGGTGGAAGCCGCGCTCGAAGCCGTCACCCCGCCCCCGTTTCTGCGCAACGCCCACCATTGGCTGATCCTGCACGGCCGCCACGTCTGCAAGGCGCGGGCGCCGGAATGCTGGCGGTGCCCCGTGGTCGCGTGGTGCGCCTACCCGGACAAGCGGCTTGCCAAGGCTCCGGTAGACACTCGTAAACCCGACCGGCCGGCCACTTAAGCGACTGTGGCAAATATGTGTCAGTCTCACGGCGATCGTGAGGAACGACCCTTTTCACCCGCAGTGGCTATTCACCTGACCGAAAGGTTCAGGCTAGGTGCGAGGGTTAGCAATTTCCAGACACGAACCATCGGCGGAGCAAAGCCATGATGATTTCCAGGTTCCTATCCTCAACAGCGCTCGTCTGCGCTTCGTTGGCTGCTGTTCCAGCGTACGCGCAGGGAACGCCCGCAACTGGTTCCGGCCAGGACGATCCCGCAACGCTGCAGAGCGAAGTGGAAATCGAATCCGGTGCCGACGCGCAGAGGGACGCCGGTGAAGCCGACGCCATCGTTGTGACCGGTTCACGCATTCGTCGGCCGAACCTGGAGTCGAATGTTCCCGTCACATCCATCGGAGGTGAGCAGTTCATCCAGTCGGGAGACGTCAGTGTCGGAGATACGCTGAACGAGCTGCCGCAGCTGTCCAGCACATTCTCACAGCAGAACCCTGGCTTGGGCGTCGGCATCGCCGGCCTCAACCTGCTCGATCTTCGTGGTCTGGGCACCGCCCGCACCTTGGTCCTCGTCAATGGCCGCCGCCACGTTGCTGCTGACATCCAGAACAACGCCGTTTCGGTCGACATCAACACCATTCCTAACGACCTGATCGAGCGGGTCGACATCGTGACCGGCGCGCAGTCGTCGATTTACGGGTCGGACGCGATCGCGGGCGTGGTCAACTTCATCCTGCGGCGCGACTACGACGGCCTGCAACTGCGCGCCAACGCCACCATCGCAGGCGAGGGATATGGTGGCGAGCAGTACGTCTCCGCCATGTTCGGCAAGAACTTCGCCGAGGGTCGGGGCAACATAACGCTACACGGCGAGTATTCCAGGACGGAACGCCTTTTCGGTTCGGACATCGGAAAGTACAGGACGAACGACGGGTTGTTCGTTGTCGACGTCGACCCCTCGGGCAGTGACGGCATTCCGGACCGAACCTTCCTCCGCGATGTCCGTAGCTCGACGATCAATCGCAACGGGCTTGTTCCAGTGTCTCAGCGGATCGGCGGGTCAGCGCCTTGCGGCACAAGCGCCGCGGCCAATTCAGCCCCGTTCAACTGCACGTTTCTCTTCGACCAGAACGGCCGCCTGATTACGCAGACGGGTAGCCGCACGGGTACGACCATCAATCCCATTTTCGTTGGCGGCAACGGCCAGACCGGTCGTGAAGACAACCTTCTGTCGATCCTTCCCCAACTCGAGCGCTACAATGCCAACTTGCTGGCGCGCTTTGAGTTCAGCGATGCTGCGGAGCTGTTCGTCGAAGCTAAATATGCCCGAGTCGAAGGCGCCGGCAACAATGCTGCCACGACCTTTACCCAGGGTGGTTCATTCGACGCCAACCGCGAGCGTATTCGCCTCGACAATCCGTTCCTGAACCCTGCGGATCGGACAACGCTCGCAAATGCGTTCCTGACCTCGGGCTGCGTGCCGACGATCACCGGTGCGGCCTGCCCCGCCGCAGGCAATCTGACGGCTGCCCAGCAGGCCCAGATTGCGGCTGGTACGTTCCGCTTTCCGATCGGCAAGCAGTTTCTGGATCTCGGCATCCGCGACCAGACCTTCCAGCGTGAGACCTATCGCGCAGTCGTCGGCCTTCGCGGCACCTTCAACACGGATTGGAGCTACGAACTCTCCGCCAACTACGGTAAGTTCGAGGAATCCAACACCAACAGCGGGTTTGTGGACAGGCAGAAGTTCCTGCTTGCGCTCGACGCGGGTCGCAACCCCGCGACTGGGCAGATCCAGTGCCGGTCGCAGTTTGACCCGGCGGCGGCGGTGCCGTTCCAGTCAGCCGGTCTGCAAGCATCCCAGAATGCCTTTATTGCAGCGCGTCTCCAGTCGGACATCGCTGCATGCGTCCCCTTGAATCCCTTCGGCTCAGGAAGTGCATCCAATCAGGCCGCAGCTAATTATGTCTCGTTCTCGGGAACAGATACCGCGTCCATCGAACAGTTCGTGGTCTCGGGATTTGTGTCTGGTGATCTCAGCCAGCTGTTCGAGCTTCCCGGCGGACCGATTGGCTTTGCTGTCGGCGGCGAGTATCGGCGGGAGGATGCTGAATACACCCAGCCGAACGAAGTTCTGCAAGGTGTCACCAATTTCCTTGTGCTTGGCAACGCACGTCCGGAAGCAACGGAGATAAAGGAGGCGTTCGCCGAGGTCCGGCTGCCTCTGCTGCGTGACGTTCCCTTCTTCCAGGAGCTGAGCGTCACGGCTGCGGGACGTATTTCGGACTACAGCACCATCGGCACCGTCTATTCCTACAATGCCGGCGCTGAGTGGAGCCCGGTTCGCGGCGTGAGGTTCAGGGGCAATTACGGCCGTTCGGTTCGCGCACCGAGCGTCGCTGAAACGGCCTTCCCGATCGTGCCGAACTTCGCACCTGGGTTTGCTGATCCCTGCTCGGGTGCACAGATCGGGGCGGGAAGCGGAACGCGTGCAGCCAATTGTGCGGCTGACCTCGGGGCGCTTCTTCCCAATCTGGCGTCGCTTGGAGCCCCCTCGCTTGCGGTTCTCAGCGGGAGCAATCCCAACCTGAAGGAGGAGACGTCCGACTCCTATACGCTCGGCGTCGTGCTCCAGCCGACCTTCCTTCCTGGCTTCTCGTTCAGTGCCGATTATTATGACATCGAGGTGAAAGATGTGATCGTGGCGCTCGGCGCGCAGGCGATTGCGAATAACTGCTACGATTCACCGACGCTCAACAATCCTTTCTGCTCGCTCTTTCAGCGGTACCGCGGACCCGCGGGTGGGGGCGGTTTCGACGAAATTCCGGGTCAGATCCAGGGGAATACCCTGCTTCAGTCTGGTTTGAACTTCGCGAGCCGGACCCGCCGGGGTATCGACTTCGAACTGGCCTATCGGGCGAATCTCGGACCCGCCCGCGTCGAGACAAATCTGATCTACGTGCACACTTTGGAGAGCAGCAACTTCCAGGATCCAATTCGCCCGAAGTTCGAGAATGTTCTCCGGCGCGAGCTAGGCACCCCGGCGGACGAGTTCCGCTGGGACACGGATCTGAAGTTCGGGGCGTTCACCTTTGGTTACCAGCTGCGATACATCGGCGAGCAGTATGTGAGCACCTTTGAAAGCTTCAATACGACGAATGGCGAGCCGCCCACGAACTTGGACTTCGCAGTTGTGGATGAGTACCCCGAGGTATTTTACCACGCTATTCGGTTCCAGTGGGATGTCACGAACCCCGCCAACGGCAAAGGTGGCCTCCGGTTCTATGTTGGCGTCGATAACCTTCTGAATACCTTCGCGCCGTTCGGCTTGACGGGTACCGTCGGCACCGACGCGATCTATGAAACACAGGGTCGCACCTTCTATGCTGGTGTCCGCGCTCGTTTCTAAAGGGAAGTAATCGTATGAAGGGGGTCGGGACATGGTTCCGGCCCCCTTTTTTTTGATAGCTGTGCGAAGTGGTCGGCTTCGCGGCATGTGCGGGTATTCATTCTACGTTGCGTGAACGATCACGTTGCGGCTTCTTCAACCGGAGGTTCGATGCAGCTTAGCAGCCATGAGGCGGAGCGCCTGGTACGCGACGGCTTCGATGCCCTGCGAAACGGCCGCCCCGGCGATGCGAGAGAACGGTTCGAGAAGGTAACGCAGACGGGGCGTGCAAATAGTCAGATATGGCTTTTGCTGGCAGCCGCATGTCGCGGGCAGCAAGACTTGGCGGGCGAGGAGGACGCTCTCGATAGCCTTCTGAAGCTGGAGCCGCGGATTGTGCGTGGGCACATCATGAAGGCGGATTGTCGGGCCAAGGCTGGCGATGATCGAGTCGCTCTCAATTTCTATGAAAGCGCGCTTCTGATCGCTGCGGGGCAGCAGATACCTAACGATCTCGTCCCCGAGCTTCGCCGCGCTGAGAATTGGGTGGCTCAGTTCAAAGTTCGGGTCGAGCAGCGCAGAGAGCTCGCACTGGTCAATCGCGGACTACCGCCCGAGCAGCGGAGTCCAAGATTCCGCAAGTCCCTCGAAATCCTATCGGGCCGAACGCAGATTTACGTTCAGGAACCCACGGGCTATTATATGCCCGAGTTACCCCAAATTCAGTTCTACGATACCGAAGCCTTCGACTGGGTCGCCGCCGTGGAATCGGCAACGAGCGATATCACGGACGAATTGAAGCGACTGATGGCGGCCGGAACCGGAGATTTTCGCCCTTATCTTCAGCGACACTCCAACAGCCCGCGAACGGATGACAATCACCTGCTCGATAGCGGCGACTGGAGTGCGCTGTTCATTTGCGAGAATGGCAACTCCTCAGAGGAGATGATCGCTCGCTGCCCGCGAACGTGGCATGCGGTGCAGTCGGCCCCCCTGCCCCGCATCAGCAACTCGCCGACGATCATGTTTTCGCTCCTGCGTGCCGGCGCGCGCATCGCTCCGCACACGGGCACGCACAACGCTCGGCTTATATGTCATCTTCCGTTGATAGTACCCGCCGGCTGCGGCTTCAGAGTCGGCAACGAAGTAAGACAATGGGAAGAGGGCAAACTCCTGATCTTCGACGATACGATCGAGCATGAAGCTTGGAACGAAGGCGATCAGGATCGCGTGGTGCTGATCTTCGACATCTGGCGTCCCGAACTCAGCGATCAGGAGAGGCGCGAGGTCGGCGCGTTATTCAGCGGCCCTGCTCTTGACTAGGTAACTCGGATCTTGCCGTTCTGGTTGGAATTGCGGGAAGCGGCTTGGCGCAGCCGCGCGATGAAATGCGTTTAGCAATAGTTGGCGAAACGAGCGTAGGCCTTGGCGGCTCACGGCCTCGTGATTCGAGTAACAGCCCTTCTGAACGAGGCGGCAATGTGGAACGACGCCGCGGCACGATTGACCTTGAGGTTGTATCGTTTGTCTAACCAAGTGGCACCTTGCAGTCCCGCTGCGTCGAAAGACTACTTCCAAGGGGCGGCCTTATCCGGGCACGACGGTGCCACGTGCGCCTATATTTCGTCCGTCCCGGCAAGATCGCTGACACTTCGTGGGTTCGCAACGTCCTTAAGCACGGCGTCTCAATGAGAATGCTACTTCTGCTGGACTCATGATTACGAGTGGCTTTTGCCTCGCGCTGGACCCGCGCAACGTCGCTGCAGTTGGAGCCAGTTAGCGGGTGAATTAACTCGTTTAACACGCTCCTTCATCGGAACGGCCTTTTACGAATTGATCCACGTAGGCGTTTCCGGACGAGTCTAGTTGGGCGCGCGTGCCGTGCCAAACTATCCGTCCTTCATGCAGCATCGCCACGTGATGGGCGACCCGGCGTGCCGAAACCATATCGTGGGTGATGGTCAACGCAGTCACGCCGAGATCGGCAACAAGCGCACAGATGAGTTCGTTGATCACTCCGGCCCGGATCGGGTCGAGCCCCGTGGTCGGTTCGTCGAACAGCAGTATCTCCGGTCCCGGCGCGATGGCGCGGGCTAAGGCGACGCGTTTCTGCATGCCGCCGGAAATTTCGGACGGGCGCCGATCGAGAATGTCAGCATCCAGTCCGACGCGGCGCAGGCTGGTGACCGCGATCTCGCGCATCTCCGCGACGCGGCCGGCGCGGCCCTGGGTCAGGCCGAAGGTAACGTTGCGCCAGACGGGCAGGCTGTCGAATAGCGCGCCGCCTTGGAACAGCATGCCAAACTTGGCGCGCAGTCGCCGGCGCGTTTCGGCCTTCGCCCCAACCATTTCCTCGCCGTCGATCAGGATCGAGCCGGAGTCGGGGTGCAGTAGTCCCAATACGCACTTGATCAGCACCGACTTGCCCGTGCCCGACTGACCGATCACCGCAAGCGATTCCCCAATGCCGACATCGAGATCGACGTCCGTAAGCACCGGCGTGCCATCGAACGACTTTGCAAGCCCGCGAATGCGGAGCCGGGGCGCCTCCTCGCTCATCCGAACGCCGCGACGGTGATGACGAGATTGCTCAGCAGGATGAGCAGGAATGCGGACACGACGGCATTGGTCGTCGCCCGGCCGACGCCCGCCGCGCCGCCCGTCGAGCGGAAACCGTGGTAGCAGCCCATCAGGGCAATGAAGAAGCCGAACACGCCCGCCTTGACGAGGCTCATGCCGAGGTCGTCCCACTCCAGGATGCGCCGCGACGCTTCGAGGTAGCGCACGGGATTAAACCCCAGCTTGTAGACGCTGAGCAGGAAGCCGCCGAGCACGCCCAACGCGTTGGCGACCAGCACCAGCAGCGGCAGCGCGATCAGCGCGGCGGCCATGCGCGGCGCGATCAGATAGCGGTAGGGATCGGTGCGCAGCGTCGACAGCGCGTCGATCTGTTCGGTGACCCGCATCGTCCCGAGCTCCGCCGCCATCGCCGCCGATACGCGGCCCGCCACCATCAGCCCGAGCAGAACGGGGCCCAGTTCGCGCACGATGCCGATCATCACGATCGACGGCACCGCCGATTGCGCCGAAAGCCGCGAGCCGCCCGTGTAGATCTGCTGCGCCAGCGCGGCGCCGGTGAACAAGGCGGTTAGGCCGACGACAGGGAGCGAGAACCAGCCGATCTGCACAAGTTGGCTCAGCAGCCGGTCGGGGTAATAAGGCGGGTTGATGGCATGGCGCGCGGTGCGCCCCGCGAAAATCGCCACGCGGCCGATCGCGGACAGGCCGGCGAGCATCGGCCGACCGAGCGCGGCGAACGGCGCCAATGCGTTCACAGCCAGCGCCGTTCGAACCGCGCGCCCAGGCCCGTCAGCAGCTCGTACTGCGAGCGTCCGGACTGCGCCGCCGCCTCGGGCAGGTCGAAGTCGACGTACAGCCAGTCGCCTTCCGCGACGTCCACGTCCCCAAGCCGCACCGCGACCAGGTCCATCGACACGCGGCCGACAACGTCCAGCGGCCCGGGTCCGTGCCGCACCGCCGCGGGCGCACCCGAGAAGCCGCGGCCATAGCCGTCCGCATAGCCCAGGTTGATGATGGCAACGCGCTCGTCCCGCTGCGCCCGGTAGGTCGCATTGTATCCGACGCTCTCGCCGGCCAGCACCGTGCGGACGCAAAGCACCTCGGCCTCGATGTGCGCGACCTGCTGCAATCCCTCCTGCTGTGCATGATCGCCCGGCACGGGAATGCCGCCGTAGAGCGCGAGCCCGGGGCGCGTCAGATCGAACGCGTAATCCGTGCCAAGGCAGATACCGGCGGAATTGGCCAGGCTGTATCGTTTGGCCGGCACGGTCTGCGCGACGGCAGCCAGGCTTGCTCGCTGTTCTTCGTTACTGGGATTGCCCGGCTCGTCGGCGCAGGCGAGATGGCTCATCAGCGTGTCGATCGACAGGTCGTTGAGGAGCCCGGACGTGGCATCCGCCACCGTTAGCCCCAGCCGGTTCATGCCGGTGTCGACCATGACATCGCAAGGGCGTCCCGTCGGCTTCCAGCGCGCCACCTGGGCGGGCGTGTTGAGCACCGGCCGCGCCGGCATCGTCAGCGCCGCCTCCATGTCCTGCGCGCGCACGCCGTGCAGCACGGAGAAGCCGATCTCCCAGCCATAAGGCAGCAAGGCCTCCGCCTCGCCCCAGGTCGCGACGAAGAAGTCGCGGCAGCCGGCGGCGGCGAGCACGGCCACCACCTCTCGCCCGCCCAGGCCGTAGCCGTCCGCCTTGACCGCCGCGCCGCACGTCGCGCGGCCGCCCCGCGCGCGCAGCCATTGCCAGTTGGAAACAAGGGCGTCGCCGTCGATCGTCAGGCGCAGCGGCGGAGGAGAAAGCGGCATTGCCCCAGCGTTAGCCGCGCGTGCGAGCCTAGTCGAGTTCGCGTTCACGCGCCTGACGTCAGGCGGTGTCGATCTCCCGCAGGTCGCGGCCGGAGGTTTCAGGAAGCCAGATCAGCGTCACGACGAGCGCCATTGCGACCACTCCGATCGTGTACCAAAGCCCCGCGAACGGATCGCCCGTGCGCGCGACGATGTACTGGCTGATGAAGGGCAGAAAGCCGCCGAAATAGCCGGTGCCGATATGATACGGGATCGACATCGACGTGTAGCGGATCCGCGCGGGGAAGAGTTCGACCAGCAATGCGGCAACCGGGCCATAGGTCATTCCCGACAGGAAGCCGATGGCGACGATCGCCGCGACGATCTTCCACCCGCGCGACCACGGGGGGGTCGTCTTCTCCAGCTTGTACCCCGCGGCGGCGAGCCCCGCGTCGAGCGCTGCCGGGTCATTGGCGTCGACCTGGATCGCGCCGATCGTGACAACGGGGGCCGCGGCGGCAGCCCCGCCTTCCACCGTGTCGTAAGCGACGCCCTTTTTCGACAGAATGTCGAGGACGCGACCGCACGGCGTCGCCTGGCCCTTGGTCGCGAACGGATCGAAGGTGCAGTCGCTTCCCCGCACGACCACCGGGTTGGCGGTCATCGCCGCCGCCAGTTGCGGATTGGCGGCGTTGGCCATCAAGTGAAACAAGGGGAACATGAGCAGGATCGTCAGCGCGTAGCCGGCGACGATCGGCGGCTTGCGGCCGATGCGGTCGGACAGCCAGCCGAACAGGATGAACCAGAACAGGCTGAAAACCGCGCCCAACCCGACGATCATCCGCGCCGACGTGTCGTCGATACGCAGCGTGTTCTGGAGAAAGTAGAGCGCTTGGAACTGCGCGGTGTACCAGATGACGGTGAGTCCGGCGGCGATGCCGAACAGCGCCACCAGGATCAGCTTGATGCGCGCCCAGCTGTTGAAGCTTTCGGCCAGCGGATTGCGCGCGGTTTCGCCCGCTTCTTTCATCGCCTTGAACACCGGACTTTCCGACAGCTTGAGCCGCATCCATAGCGATATCGCGAGCAGGACGAGCGAGAACAGGAACGGGATGCGCCAGCCCCACGCCTCCCAAGCCGCCGGATCGACGAACGCGTTGGAGATCAGGACCACGGCCAGGCTGAGCAGGAAGCCGCCGACCACGCTCGCCTGGATGAAGCTGGTATAGAAGCCGCGCTTGTTGCGCGGCGCATGTTCGGCAACGTAGATCGCCGCGCCGCCATATTCGCCGCCCAGCGCCAGGCCCTGCAGCAGGCGGCAGACGACGAGCAGGATCGGCGCCCATATGCCGATATCGGCGTAGGTCGGCAGAAAGCCGACGGCGGCGGTCGCCAGTCCCATCAGCGTGATAGTCGCCAGGAACGTGTGCTTGCGCCCCAGCCGGTCGCCCAGCACCCCGAACAGGATCGCACCCAGCGGCCTGACGCCGAAGCCGGCGCCAAAAGTCGCCAGCGCGAGAAGAAGCCCCGCCCCCTCGCTCGCCGCCGGGAAGAACAACTTTGCGATCAGCACCGCCAGCGTGCCGTACACGAAGAAATCGTACCACTCGAACACGGTGCCGAGCGAGGAGGAGATGATCACCAGGCGGACCCGCCTGGCGTCCACCACCGGCTCTTCGTCACGCGTTGCGGCGGCGGTCGCCATCGATCCCTCCCCTGCACGTCCCGCCTGTTGAACCGGCGGTGATCGGCAGGAGCGCGATGCGCGAAGCGCGCGCGGGAGACAAGGGCCGCAGCGTCAGGGTACGCGCGGAAGTGGTGTAGGCGTTACGCCTTGTCGGCGAAGATCATGTGCCCCGGCGTCAGCCGCGCCAGCACGGCGTAGAGGTCCTTCTCGGGCACCGCGAAGCAGCCCTCGCTGCGCCCGAGCTTGCCGTGATCCTGGATCATCCGCTCGCTGACGTAGGAAGCGCCGTGCACCACGATCGCCCGTTCGAACGCATTGCTGTTTGAGTAATCGAGCCCGGACAACCGCAATGACAAGCCGTACTTGCCGGTATAGCGTTCGCCCGTGACATAGGCCCCGCGCGATGAAGCGAGAGAGCCGACTTCGTTGGAGAAATACTGCACCCAGCCGCTATGATCGGGATCGGAACCCCTGCCGTGCGCGACGAGAAAGCTCGTGACGCGCCCGCCGATCATGTCGACGAGGTGGAAACGGGACTGTGCCGATTGCCTGGTATAATCCGCGATACCCACTAGTTCCGGCCGCGAGACCCGGTTCCCGTGCTGCGCCAGCGCCGCGCGCGCGCGCGCCAGAAGTTCAGGACGCACGACACCCACGCCCGGTTCGAAACGCCGCGGCAGGTTCAACACGGCCGGCATCAACGGCCCCGCCGCTTGCGCCCCCGAGCCGATCGTCAACCCGGCGGCTGCCACGAGACCGGCCTTGAGAAACCCGCGCCGGGTCTCCCCGGCCATGATCTCAGCTTCCTTCAAACCACGTTCTCCGACCCCTAAACAGACCTGACTGTAACACAAGCGGCTGAACCCCAGCAGAGCGGAAGCATAATTAAGGCAAGGCTACGACGTATCGCTGCCACGCTTCGTCGTGCGTCCGTGGTCAAGCGGCGTCCAAGGCCTTCACCACCTGCGCATCGCGGCCGTACGGGTCGCTGAGCTTGACCAGCTTGCCGTCCGCGTCCTGCTCGGCGGTGAAGTAGACTAGCCAGACGGGCCAGTTCTTCTTGAGCGGCAGCGTCACGGTCTTGGGCTGCGCCTGCGCCTTTTGCAGCGCGGGCAGCAGCTCCTCGCCCGCCAGGCGTGCCGCGAGCTGATCGATGTACTGGACGCGAATGCAGCCGTGGCTCGCCGCGCGCATCGGCTTGGCGAACAGCGCCTTGGCGGGCGTGTCGTGCAGGTAGATGGCGTGCGGGTTGTACATCTCGACCTTCATCTTGCCGAGCGCGTTCTTCGGCCCGGGAAGCTGACGCACCAGATAGCCGCCCCGCCCGTCCGGCTTGTATTCGTAACCGCCGACGCCCGGGCGGAGGCCGGACGACTTGATGATGCTCTGCGGCACGTGCCACGAAGGATTGGCCGTCACCGCGCCGGCCGGCACCGCGAGTTGCGGCGTCGGCGTGGCCTTGGCGCCGACCACGACGTTGTGGATCGCGGAGATCTTGCCGCTCTGCACGACCCACAATTGATAGGTCGGCACGTTGACGTAGACGTAGTCGGTGCCGAGCGTCCGAGGCATCCAGCGCCACCGCTCCATGTTGGCGCGCAGCATGTCGCGGGTGGCCTTGTCCGTCGTCTCCGCGAGCGCGGTGCGCATGGCGGCGTAATGCCGGTTCTGCGGCCGCTGCGCCCCGATCCACTCGGCCACTGTATCGGTCTTGACCGCCTCGGCGAGCCCCGCCGGCAGCATGTACGCCTCGTTGGCGGAGCGTTCGATGAACCACTGGAACTTGGCCTTGTCGCCCGTTAGCCTGCCGAAGGCGAAATCGCGCGCCAACTGCAGCGCCGCCTTGTTCGCCACAGTGTTCAGCGGTTCGCCCTCGCCCCCGGCGATCGCGGCGACCAGCGCGTCGTGTTGGTAATCCTTGGTGTCGAGTCCCTCGCCCGGCGCGTCCTTGATCATCGATAGGAGCTGCTTGGCGTCCTCGATGTCCCAGGCGACCGCGATCGGCGGCGGCGCCGGAAGCGCCTTGGGCGGCGGCGCGTCGGCCATGTCGGATCCCTTGAGCACGCCCTGCGGATCGGCGGTCGTCGTCGTCGCCGCCTTCGCCTCGGCCGCGGTCGGCTTCACCGCGGTCTGGGCGAGCGCGGTCGTCGCCGCGAGAGCGGCGGTCGACGCCAGCAAGAAAGTACCCACGCGACGCTGCACTGAACCAGACTCCCCTTTTGTTGTGGCGCGGCTAAACGCCGCGGTCGGAACGACGCCTGAACGGATCACCGCGGCCACCGATCCGGCGCATGTAACAACTACGCGATTCCGGCCACGTTTTCCAGTTCCGAGAAGGCGGGGTTGAGGCGCCCATGGGCTGCCCGACGCCTTAGGCCACCGCTATTCGCGGAACGCCGTCTCCTGCAGCCGCGTGATCGGCGACAATATATACTCGAGCACGGTTCGCTTGTCCCCAATCAGGTTGACGTTGGCGACCATGCCCGGCCCAATCGGTAGTCGTCGTCCGGCTTTGTCGACCAGGGCATTGGCGAGCGTGCGCACCTGAACGGTGTAGAAGCTCTCGCGGGTCTGTTCGTCGACGAGCGCGTCGGGCGATATCGCGATCACCGTTCCGGGGAGCCCGCCGTAGATCGACGGGTCGTAGGCGGTCACCTCGACGCGCGCCGGCTGGTCGAGCCGGACGGACGCGATGTCCTGTGCGCGGACTTTCGCCTCGATGACGAGGCTTTCCTGGCTGGGCACGATCTCCACCAGCGGCGCGCCGGGTGCGATCGACCCACCCACCGTGGTGACGAGCACCCGGTTGACGCGTCCCGCGAGCGGCGCGCGAACGATCGTCCGCTCGACTCGCTCCGCCAGAGCCGGCATCGCGCTCCGCCGTGCGGACAGTTCGGCCTGGGCCGTCGCGAATTCCGCCGCCGCCCTCGCGCGCCAGTCCTGCGCGATCTGCGCCGCCGACGCCCGCGCTTCGCCCACGGCGGAGACTGCCCGTGCCCGCGCGGCCGCGGCGGCGGCGGCGTCGCTGGCTGCCACCGCGGCGGCGCTTTCCAGCTGCGCCAGTTGCATGCGGGGCTCGATGCCGCGATCGACCAGCGGCCGGATGATCGCAATCTGCGCGCGTTGCCCGGCGAGCGACGACAGCCGCGACTGGTACGCGGCTTCAGCTTCGGCGACAGCCCGTTCAGCACCCGCCGTGCGCGCCCGCGCGCCGCTGGTCAGGCTCGCCAGCTCCGCCATGCGCGACATATGCAGCGCGCGCTCGATCTCGATCTGCTCGGCCGAGGCGCGATCGCTAGGCCTGGGATAGACCGGCTCACGCCCCGCAACCTCCGCCTTAAGGCGCGCGATCTTGGCGCCCAGCGCGTTCAGCGCCGCCTGGCCACTGCCGAAATCCGACCCGCTCTGCGTCTGGTCCAGCCGCACCAGCTCGGCGCCGCGCTGCACCAGCTGGCCCGTGCGCACGAAAATGGCCTCGACGATTCCGCCTTCCAGGTTGGACACGACCTGCAGCTGCGAACTCGCCACCACCCGCCCTGCGCCGCGCACCGTCCGGTCAAGCTCGGTCAGCGCCGCCCACACGACGAAGACGACGAAGAACAAGGCCGTGCCCCACAGCAAAACGCTGGAGGCGTCGCGCGGACGGACGCGGCGTGCGCGCTCCTCGAGGGGGACGTGCGCGTTCATGCCGCGCGCTCCGCCGGCCGCGGACCGCTGATCTTCTTGAGCACCTCGTCGCGCGGACCGTCGAGCATCACCCGCCCGCGGTCGAGCAGGATCACGCGATCGCACAGGGCGAGCAGCGGCGGCCGGTGCGTGATCAGCACGAACGTACGATCCTGCAGCTCGACGCGCAGGCGCGCGATCAGCGCCGTTTCCGTTTGCGAATCCATCGCGCTCGACGGCTCGTCGAACAGCATCACCGGGGGCTGGCCGGCGAGCGCGCGGGCAACCGCGATCGACTGCCGCTGCCCGCCCGACAGGCCCTCGCCACGATCGGCCAGCCGCAGGTCGTAGCCGTTGACGATCTGTCCCATGAATTCGTGCGTGCCCGAAATCTGCGCGGCGCGAATCATCGCCTCGTCGTCGATCCCGGCGCGCCCGAGCATGATATTGTCGCGGACGGACCCCGTCAGCAGCACGCTTTCCTGCAGCGCCGCGCCGATGTTGGAGCGCAGCGATTCCGGGTCCATCTGCCGGATGTCGGTGCCGTCGACCATGATCAGGCCGTCCTCGGGCGGGTACAGGCCAAGGATCAGCCGCGCGACCGTCGACTTGCCGGAGCCCACGCGGCCCAGGATCGCAACGTGCTCGCCAGGCTGGATCGTGAAGCTCACCCCGTCCAGCGCCTTCTCCGCGGCGCCCGGATAGCGGAAATCGACGCTCTTGAATTCGATGCGCCCCTTGACTCGGCCAAGCTTCAGGGCCTCGCCCGCGGGACCCTCGGCTGGCCTGCGCATCAACTCGTTCAGCTGACGGTATGCGGTGCGCGTGGCGGACAGCCGCGACAGCAGTTGGGAGATCTGCGCCAGCGGCGCCATCGCGCGCCCGCCCAGGATCGAACAGGCGATCAGCCCGCCCATCGTCAGGTCGTTGGTGGCGATAAGGCCGACGCCGACGATGACGATACCCGCAAAGGCGATCGTGCCGCCCGTCGTCGCTGCGGTGACGCCGATCGTGGATATCAGTCGCTGGCGCAGCGAACTGTCCGACTGCTGCTCCACCGCCTGCAGCCAGCGGCCGGCCAGCAGCGGCCCCGCGCCAGCCGCCTTGACCGTCTCCAGCCCGCCGATCGTTTCCACCAGCACCGATTGCTTGAGCAGACCTTCGTTCATCGACTGCGCGGCCAGCCGGTCCATCGCCGGATGCGTCAGCCAGCCGACCAGGACGACCAACGGTACGATAACCAGCGGCACCAGCACGACCTGGCCGCCGATCAACGCTACCATCGCCAGCGTCAGCACGATGAACGGCACGTCCACGACCGCGGTCAGTGTCGCCGATGCGAAGAATTCGCGAAGCGCCTCCAACTCGCGCATCATGCCGGTCAGCGCGCCGGTCGATCCCCGCTTGAGCTCCATGCGCATAGCCAGCAGCCTCGCGAACACGGAACCGCCGACTTCCCGGTCGATGTCGGCGCCCGCCACGTCGATGAAGTAGGCGCGAAGCATCTTGAGGACGAAGTCGAACACGATCACGATCGCCAACCCGATCGACAGTGCAACCAGCGATGAGGTCGCGTTGTTGGGCAGCACGCGGTCGTAAACCGTCATCGTGAACAGGGCCGTCAGCAGCCCGAAGATGTTGATGATCACGGCCGCGACGGCGACCCGAATGTAGACGCTCCGGTTTTTGCGCATCGGCTCCATGAGCCAGGGCGCGAAGCGGCGGCGCGGGATTGGGATCAGGTCGTCGCTCATCGGTGGCCCGTCATCGCACGATTCCGTTGTGCGGAACATCCACGAAACGCACCGCATCGATGCCTAGCGCCGGCAGCAGCGTCCCCGTGCGCGACAGCAAAACGTAGCGCGCAGCATCGAGTTCGCTCAGCGTGCGGATGTACGCAGTGGCGGTCTGGAAGTAGGAGCTTTCCGCCGAGGCGACGTCGAACAACGTGCCGCGGGAGGCGGAGAACCGCGCCGCCACGACGTCGCGCGTGCGGCGCGTTGCGATATAGCTGGCTTCCAGCGCTGCCAATTGCTGTTCCAGCGCGGCGACGTCCGACCAGGCGATGGATGCATCGCGCGCGGCCTCGTCCCCGATGCGCGACGCGCGCGCCTCCGCGCCTGTCGCGCGCGCGGCCGCCTGCCGCGCCCGCGCATCGATGCCGCCGAAGAAGCGCTGGCGCAGCGTCACCCGCGCGCGGATGTCGTAATCGCGGTCGTTTTCGAACACGCCGTAGCGACCGGCGTCGAGGCCGATGCCGATCTGCGGCAGGTTGTCGCTGCGCACCGCCTGCGCGTCCTGCTGCGCCGCCTCCGCCGCCAGCGTCGCCGCGCGCACCGCGGGGCTCCGCCGCGCGGCCAGCTCCGCTTCGATCCGTTCGCTGCGCGGCACGGCCGGAACGGGCGCGCGCGCCAGGTCTGCGGGCGGCGGCGCGCCGACCAGTTCGGTGTAGCGCGATTCCGCATTGGCAAGTTGCCGCCGGATTTCAGCCAGCCGCGTGCCTGCGGACGCCACGAAATTGTCCACAAGCGCGACGTCGCCCGCCGCGGACGCGCCGCCCGCGATGCGCGTGCGCACGTCGGCCCGCAGGCCTTCCTGGTCGCGCACCGCCCCCGTCGCCACCGCAAGCAGCGCGCGAAATGCGAACACGTCATACCATGCGGCAACCGCGTTCAGCGCGATGCGGTCCGCCCCCGTTTCGACATCCGCCGCCGCAGCCCGCAGCCGCGCCCCCGCCGCCTGAACCCGCGCCTCGCCGGCGCCAAAATCGAACAGCGTGTAGTTGACCGCCGCGATCGCGTCCGTGCGACTGTTGGGGCGCGAGCGTTCGACGATGTTCTCCAGATCGTTGGAAAACTCGCGCGAAAGGACGCGGTAAGATGTTACGGAAAGGTCGATAGACGGCAGCTGCCGCTCACGCGCTTCCTCGAGCACGGCGGTCGCCTCCTGGCGCCCGGCCAGCGCTTCGGCGGTTCCCGGATGGCGCCGGACCGCGCTGGCGACCACGTCCTGGAACAAGCCCCGGTCCGCCTGCCGCCGCGCGAGCGCCAATATCGGGTCGCGCGCCATGTCGACGCGCAGCGGGTCGCTGTCGGCGCCCGGCAGCGACGGCATCGACGCGTTCTGGGCACCCGACGCGACGCCGAGCGGCAAAGCGAGCAGCGCAAGCCACTTAAGAGAAACGATTACAGCCTCCTCCCAGAGGCGTTGGCCTACACCGCGCCGTGTGCCCGAAGCAAGCAGGGTGTGAGCCACCATGAGGCGCTCAACGTAGTCGTGATCGTCGCGCTTATTCCACGGTCACCGACTTCGCCAGGTTGCGCGGCTGATCGACGTCGGTGCCCTTGGCCACCGCGACATGATAGGCGAGCAATTGCACCGGCACCGCGTAGACCAGGGGCGCGATCAGCGGGTGGACCACGGGCATCTCGATCGTCGCGACCGTACCCTCGCCGGCCTGCGCGATACCTTCGGCGTCCGAAATCAGGATCACCTTGCCGCCCCGCGCCTGGACTTCTTGCATGTTGGACACGGTCTTTTCGAACAGCGGCCCCGACGGGGCGAGCACGATCACCGGCACATGCTCGTCGATCAGCGCGATCGGCCCGTGCTTCATCTCGCCCGCGGCATAGCCTTCGGCGTGGATGTAGCTGATTTCCTTGAGCTTCAGCGCGCCTTCCAGCGCCATCGGGTAATCAGGCCCCCGGCCCAGGTACAGAACGTCGCGCGCGGCCGCGATGATCGGCGCGATCGCGGCGATATCCTCGTCATGGGCCAGCGCGGCGTTCATTGCCGCAGGAGCTTCAGCCAGATGGCGGACGATCTCGCGCTCCTCATCCTCGCTCAAGCGTCCCTTGGCGCGCGCCAGGTTGGCGGCCAGCGCGGCGAGCACCGCCAGCTGGCAGGTGAACGCCTTGGTGGACGCAACGCCGATCTCCGGCCCGGCATGCGTCGGCAGCAGCAGATCCGCCTCGCGCGCCATCGAACTCGTCGGCACGTTGACCACCACCGCGATCTTCTGCCCCTCGGCGCGGCTGTGGCGCAGTGCCGCCAGCGTGTCCGCCGTCTCGCCCGATTGGCTGATGAACAGCGCCAGCCCGCCCGGCTCCAGGATCGGCGCGCGGTAGCGGTACTCGGACGCGACATCGAGGTCGACGGGCACGCGCGCGAACTGTTCGATCCAGTATTTGGCGACCATCCCGGCATAGAAGCTGGTGCCGCAGGCGACGACCGTCACGCGCTTGATGTCCGCGAGGTCGAAGTCGGGGATTGGCAGCGCGACGCGGCCTTCCAGCGGGCGGAGGTATGATCCCAGCGTCTGGGCGACCACGATCGGTTGCTCGAAAATTTCCTTCTGCATGAAATGGGCGTGGTTGCCCTTGTCGATCGCCGCGCCGCTGGCGCCCGAACTGACGATCGGCCGCTCGACCGGGCGATCTTCCCCATTGTAGATCTGCATCGTCGTCGGCGTGATGACGACCCAGTCGCCTTCTTCCAGATAGGTGATGCGCTGCGTCAGCGGCGCCAGCGCCAGCGCGTCCGACCCCAGATAGGTCTCGCCTTCGTCCTCGCCCTCGCCGTAGCCGATCACCAGCGGCGACCCCAGCCGCGCGCCGATCAGCATGTCGGGCCAACCCCGCGCCAGGATGGCAAGGCTGAACGCACCGTGCAGCCGCTTCAATGACCGACGCACGGCTTCGGGCGGTTCGCAGCCCATCTCGACTTCGCGGCTGATCAGGTGCGCGACGACTTCGCTGTCCGTCTGGCTCTGGAACACGCGCCCGCCCGCGGAAAGCTCGTCGCGCAGCGCCTTGAAGTTCTCGATGATGCCGTTGTGCACGATCGCGATCTCGGCGGTCGCGTGCGGATGCGCGTTGTCGACCGTCGGCGCGCCGTGCGTCGCCCAGCGCGTGTGCGCGATGCCGACAACGCCCGGCAGCGGATCGGCCGCGACGACGCGCGCCAGATTGTCGAGCTTGCCCTGCGCGCGCCGCCGCTCCAGCTTGCCGTCCACGGCGGTGCAGAGCCCCGCGGAATCATAGCCGCGATACTCCAGCCGCCGCAGCCCTTCGAGCAAGCGCCCCGCCGCCTGCCCACGCCCGACGATCCCGATAATTCCGCACATACGCTTCTACTCCCAATCCGTTCGGGCTGAGCTTGTCGAAGCCCTCGCCTTTGCAGGAAAGGGAAGTCCTTCGAGAGGCTCAGGACGAACGGTTCTGTTGCTCATTCTTGCGCGCGGTCATCGCCTCGCGGAACCGCTTCGCCCATCCAGGCTTCACGTCCTGCTTGCCCCGCGCCAGCGCCAGCGCATCCGCCTCGACGTCCCGCGTCACCACCGATCCCGCCGCGACGATCGCGCCCGCGCCGATCGTCACGGGCGCCACCAGCGCGCTGTTGGACCCAATGAACGCGCCTTCGCCGATCACCGTACGGTACTTGAAAAAGCCGTCGTAGTTGCAGCTGATCGTGCCCGCGCCGACGTTGGCGTTCGCGCCGACATCCGCATCCCCCAGATAGGTCAAGTGGCTGGCCTTGGCCTCAGCGCCCAGCCGCGACTTCTTGATCTCGACGAAGTTACCGACCTTGGCCCGCTCTCCGATATCGGCGCCCGGCCGAAGCCGCGCATACGGCCCGATCTCCGCGCGCGGGCCGATGGTTGCGCCCTCCAGATGGCTGAACGCCCGGATCGTCGCGCCGTCGGCCACCGTAACGCCTGGTCCGAACACGACGTTGGGCTCGATCAGCACGTCGCGGCCCACGGCCGTGTCATGCGCGAACCAGACCGTGTCCGGCGCCACCAGCGTGGCGCCCTCCGCCATCGCCCGGATGCGCCGCCGCCGCTGCCATTCGGCCTCGACAAGCGCCATCTCGGCGCGGCTGTTAACGCCGGCGACTTCCCAAACGTCCGTCTCGATCACCGCCGACGCACGCCCGTCGGCGGCCGCGAGCATGACGACGTCGGGCAGATAATACTCGCCCGCCGCATTGTCGTTGCCGACCCGTCCCAGCAACGCGAAAAGCTCGGGCGCGCGCACCGCCATCAGGCCGCTGTTGCACAGGTTCACCGCGCGCTCGTCGGGCGACGCATCCTTGAACTCGACCATCTTGGCGATGACGCCGCCGTCCGCGATGATGCGCCCGTACGCCGCGGCATCAGTTGGCCGGAACCCAAGCACCACGGCCGCGGGCGCGTCGTCCGCGCCCAGCCGCTCCAGCATCCGCGCCATCGTCTCGCGCTCCACCAGCGGCACGTCGCCGTAGAGGATCAGCACGTCGCCATCGAAGCCCGCGAGCAGCGCCTCCGCCTGTTGCACCGCGTGGGCCGTGCCGAGCTGCGGGTCCTGCACCACCACCTCGCCGCCGCGCGCCGCGACCACCGGCTCCACCTGCTCGCGCCCAGCGCCCACGACCACGATCTTGCGCGCAGGGCCGAGCGCGTCGACGCTTTCCAGCAGGTGGTCCAGCATCGCGCGCCCGGCGATCGGGTGCAGCACCTTGTGCCGGTCGGACTTCATACGCGTGCCCTTGCCTGCGGCAAGGATGATGGCGGCGAACGGGCGGCGGGTCATGGCACGGGGCTTAAGCACGGAAAGGTTGCGGATTCTATAGCTTGGCCCGCGATCTAACGCCGCGCCTTTGTCCACAAATGCCGGGCCAGCATGCCCGGCGGCATGCGCAACCAGTGCGAGCGAACATAGAAAGCCAGCCGCGTCGCGGGTCGCGTCTCCCGCCCCCAACCGTCCCGGGCCAGCAGGCGCCGGACGGCCAGCCGGTCCCCGCGCTCCAGCCGCGCGCCGCGCCCGAACAGGTGCGCCGCCAGCCGGCGCGCACGCGCCACTGCAGGCTCCAGCCCATGCGCTACTGCGGCGGCGCGGACCTCTTCGCCGAAGTCAGGGCGACCGCCGAATTCCTTCAGCAGCTGGTGAATATCCCAAAGATTGCGCAGTCCCCCCGCCAGGTCCCCATCCGCGAACAGATGCGCGCTCGCGTGAACGACCATGTCGGCGGGTGCCAGCACGCGCAGCCCGTTCGGCAGCGAGACGCTCCGCTCCACCAGCAGCGCCGCATCCGGCCGCACGCGACGGCCGGTGTTGGCGGTCAGCGGCAGGATCGTGTGGTGCACGTCGATCATCTTGTCCCGTGTCCGGTGAATCAGCGGCGGCAGCTCGTGCATGTGCTCGCGATAATAGGCGTCGTCATACGGGTCCGGCTTGACCCACTCCCACCCGGCGCGGAGCAGCGCCGCTTCCGCGTCGGCTAGCACCTCGCGCGGCACCAATATGTCGAGGTCGCCGATGCTCCGCCCCCGCCCCGCGTCCAAGGCCGCGGCGGCATAGGCCGTGCCCTTGAGCAGCACGACCGGGCACCCGACCGGCGCCAGCGCCCGCCGCGCCATTTCCGCTTCCCAGAGGGCCGCGACCTGACCCTGCTCCGCATTGGCGCGCGCGTCGGCCAGGATCAGCGCTACTCGCGGCGGCACGTCCACTCCCTCCAGCCGGTACGCGAGACTCCCCAACAGAAGCTCCGCCCGCGCAGTCGCGATCAGCGCGTTCCAACCCTCTGCGTCCTCCGGAAGCCGCGTATGGTTGAGCGCCTGGACCATGGCGTACCCCGGCGAAGGCCGGGGTCCAATTCCGTGGCCACGATGCTGGACCCCGGCCTTCGCCGGGGTACGCTCGATCATACCTCCCCCCACAACCGCTCGACGAGCGCGATTCCGCCCGCCGTGTCGGCGTAGTCCACCGCCCGCGCAGGCACCTCGCGCACAAGCCGCGTCAGCGCGTCGAACCCGGCGCGGCCCAGCGCGACATAGTTGGTCGACGCCTGCGTCAGCCGCATGAACACCTCCGCCGCCCCCACCTCCCGCACCGCTTGCGGGTGCCCGAAGCGCGGGAACAGGATCAGCCTGGGCGCCGCCGCCTCGCCCATGCGCGCGATCGCGTCCGCGTTCGGTCGGAAGTGGCGGACATCGCCCTTGGGCGTTCCGGCCAGCAACGATCCCAGCCGCGCCGGGTCGGGCGCGAGCGCCACCGCCGCGTTCTTGAGGCTGATCGCGCGCGGAAACGGGTGCAGCGATCTGTCGCGCAGGTCGAGCAGCGCGAACTCGTCGCCCATCAACCGCCAGCCGCGCTCGCCGAGCAGCATTGCCAGCGTCGACTTCCCCGCCCCCGACACGCCCGTCATCAGCAGCGCTTGGCCGTCCCGCTCGACGCTGGCGGCGTGCAGCAGCAGGTGCCGCCGGTGCCCCAGCGCCATCTGCAGGTTCATGCCCATCTCGGCGGCGAGCAGCCCGTGTTCCAGCCGGACGGGCAGCGCCTCCGGCAGCATGTAATCGCCCCGGATCGCAACTTGCGGGCGAACGAAGCGGCGCCACGGCCGCTCCGCCTCGAGCCGCACGGTGAAGTCGGCGACGCCGTCCTCGGGCTCCGGATAACCGCTGTACAACCGGCGAAGCGCCGCTACCGGCCCCGGCCAGTCGGATGCAACCCGAAACCCCACCGGCCCGATCCGGAGGCGCGTTTCGTGCCTCACGCGCGCCAGACGAGCCCGCTCGCCTCCAGCTCGTCCAGCCGCGCCGCGATCGCCGCGCGCGCGTCTTCGCCGCTCAGGTCATGCGTGGCGCGCAGCCGCTCCAGGATCGTCCCGATGTCGGCGGGACCGGCGGCTAGCGCCTCCAGTATCTCGGGCGCAGGCGGCGCCAGCAGGTGCGTCGCGCCCGAGCGCGCGTGATAAATCGCGACCAGGCTTTCCAAAGCTACAGATATCCGCCCGGCGGGATCGTCGGCGGCATAGACGGGCTCGCTCACGACCTCGTCATCCCGGCGAACGCCGGGAGCCAAGTTCACGATACCGCCCGATAGCGAGGCCAAGCATCACGCGCATCCGAAAGCTTGAGTGATCTTGGGTCCCGGCGTTCGCCGGGATGACACGAGAAGATGCGAACTCGTTCGGGGCCGACCGGCAGGGACCCAGCTATCGCGGCATCTGCAGCGACGCGTAGCAGGTGAACCCGCTCTGCCCCTGCTGCAGCCGGCGGATGTAGTTGGCATAGGCCTGCGCCTGCTGGCTATCCATTCCCGGCGGCGTCTGCCCGCGCAGCAGCAGCCGCTTCGCGTCCTCGCCGCTCATCGGCCGCGGCAACGGCGCGTAACTCCCCGGCGTGCCCGGCGCGACCAGACTGCCGTCCGCCGCGATATATTGCCCTCCCGCCTCGGGCGCGGGCACGGGGATCGAACAGGTCATCACCGACCCCGCCGTCTGCGCCAGCGCCGGGCGGATCGTCACAACCGTCGACGCGGCAATCGCGCCCAGCGCCAGAACCGTACGGCGACCGGTCGCGCCGACGCCGTCGGCATGGCCCTCGGGCACGGCCGGCGTGCACTCGCCAGTCTCTTCAGGCTGTTGATCGCTCATTGCAAAACGCTCCTCGCACGCCTTTCCTTAACTGGCCGTCACCGCGTTGCAAAGCAAAGGCGGACGCGGCGCAATGGCGCGGCCCGCTATGGGACGCTAGGCTGGGCGAAGATGACCCGCCCGTCGACCCCGCGCCTCGTCGCCGCCGCGCTGCTGATCGTCGCCGGGATCGCCCTGTCGCTGGCGCTGGGCGCGCCGCCGGCCGCGATCCTGCTGGCGCTGTTCGCCGGCGCGGGTGCGGCGCTTCTCGGCATCCCGCGCCCTTCCGCCCCGGCGCCGCCGCCCGTGGAACCGGAACGCAAGCCGCGCCGCCCCAGCGTTCGCAACCTGCTGGAGGCGTTCGCCGAACCCGTGCTCATCGTTCGCGACCGGCAGGTCGCGCTCGCCAACGACGCCGCGCGCAGCGTGCTGGGCGCCGGCATCGAGGGTGAGGACGTCCGCCTCGCCATTCGGCACCCGATCGTCGCGGAACGCTTGATCGAACCCGCCGCGCCCGGCGACGATACCGCTCCGGCCGAACTCGTCGGCGTCGGCGAGGCGGAACGGCGCTGGACCATGACGATCGCCCGCCTGGCGGACGGGGCGCGGCTCGTCCGGCTGGAGGACCGCTCGAGCACCTATGCCGCCGAGAAGATGCGCACCGATTTCGTCGCCAATGCCAGCCACGAACTGCGCACGCCGCTGGCCACCGTTCTGGGCTTCATCGAAACGCTGCAGGATATCGACGCGCGGGCGGCGGGCGACGCCCTTCCTGACTCCGGCGCGGCCACCCGCGCGCGCTTTCTCACGATCATGGACGGGGAGGCGCGGCGCATGCAGCGGCTGGTCGACGACCTTATCTCGCTGTCGCGGATCGAAGCCGAACGGTTCAGCGTCCCTCGCGACGCGCACGACCTGCTGACGCTGGTCGAACAGGCCCGGGAGGATCAGCGGCATCTCAGCGAGGAACGCGCCAGCCCCATCGTCATCGACGCGCCCGAAGGCCTGCCCCCGGTGGCCGGCGACCGCCCGCAATTGCTGCAGCTCGTCGACAACCTCCTCGCCAACGCGCTCAAGTACGGACGCGCGGGGACGCCGGTCACCGTCACGCTGCGGGTGGACGACGACGACATGCTCCGCCTCGCCATCGCCGATCAGGGCGAAGGCATTCCGCGCGAACATCTGCCCCGCGTCACCGAACGCTTCTACCGCGTCGATCCCAGCCGCAGCCGCGCCGCCGGCGGCACCGGGCTCGGCCTGTCCATCGTCAAGCACATCGTGGAACGCCACCGCGGCCGCTTGAGCTTCAGCAGCGAGGTCGGACGCGGCACCACCGTCACCGTCGCTCTGCCTCCGGCGGCCAGCCCACGGGAGGCGCTGTCATTAAAGAGTCACCCAGCCGTCACAGACGCGGCTCTCAAAGGCGATAGATCGGACGCGAAACCGGTCTAGCTCGGGCCTCGGGGGCGTTCTTGAAGATTATCGTCATGCTTGCCGCGTGCCTGTTACCGGCGACGCTCGTCGGCTGCGGCCGCAGCGCGGGCGGGCAGGAGCTGCAGGTCGTCGGCTCGTCCACCGTGTACCCCTTCACCACCGTCGTCGCCGAACAATATCAGCGCAACAACCCGGGTCGGAAAGTGATCGTCGAATCGACGGGCACGGGCGCGGGATTGAAACTGTTCTGCGCCGGCGTCGGCGCCCGCTACCCCGACGTCACCAACGCCTCCCGGCGCATCAAGGCGTCGGAACTCGCCGATTGCAACAAGAACGGCGTCCGCCGCGTGGTCGAACTGCCGATCGGGATCGACGGCCTCGTGCTCGTCGAATCCGCGGCCAACCCGCGCTTCTCGCTGTCCGTGGCCGACGTCTACAAGGCGCTCGCCGCCAATCCGCTGGGTCAGCCGAACCGCGCGCGCAGCTGGCGCGACGTCAACCCGGCGCTCCCCGACCTCCCCATCCGCGTCTTCGGCCCGCCCCCGACATCCGGCACGCGCGACAGCTTTTCCGAACTCATCATGGAGAAGGGCTGCGACAGCTTTCCGCAAATGAAGGCGCTCAAGGAAAGCGACAATGATCGTCACAAGGATCTTTGCACCAAGATCCGGGAGGACGGCGCCTATATCGAGGCGGGCGAGAACGACAATCTGCTGATCCAGAAGGTCGCCGCGGCGCCGGGAACCGTGGCGGTGCTCGGCTACAGCTTTCTGGAAGAAAACAGTGGCGCCGTGCGCGGCATCCCGATGGGCGGCGTCGCGCCGTCCGCCGCGACGATCGCGGACCTGAGCTACCCCGGCGCGCGGCAGATGTACGTCTACGCCAAGGGCGAACATCTGCGCGTCGTGCCCGGCATGGCCGAATTCCTGCGCGAGTACGGCCAGGGCCTGCGTCCCGGCGCCTACCTCACGCGCCGCGGCCTGATCGTCTCACCCCCTGCGACGCAGGAAGTCGCCCGGCGCGCGGTGACCGAATATACGCCGCTCACGCCCGCGGACCTCGGATGACGCCGCGCCCCTTCTCCAGCTCGGGCCGCTGACGCCCGCATGACGCTGCTTGCCGCCTTCCTAGCCGTGCTCGGCTTCGCCGCGATCGCCTGGGTCGCCGCGCGCGCCAAGGCGCTGGCGCTCGCAACCGGCGGGCCGCGCACCGTTCACTCGCTCCCCGGCTACCACGGCTGGTACGTCGCGCTCTGGGCGCTGCTGCCGGCGCTCGCCTTTCTGATCGCCTGGTCGCTGATCTCCCCAGGGCTGGCGGAGGAAGCCGCGCTCCGCGATGTCGCCGGCGCCGCGCTAGACCCCCTCGCCCGCGCCGACCTGCTGGCAGAGGCGGTTGCCATCGGCGGGGGGGACCAGGCGACCGCGTTCGACCCGCGCGCCGGCGCCGTGGCCGAGGCGCTGGCCCGGTACGACAGCCGCAACGCGCTGCTCGGGCTCGCCATCTCCCTGCTGCTCGCATTCGCGGGCGGCGCCTACGCCTACACGCGGATCACCACCGCCTTTCGCGCCCGCACCAAGGTCGAACGGCTGGTCATGGTCGGGCTATTGCTCGCCTCGCTCATCGCGATCCTGACGACGCTCGGCATCGTGCTGTCGTTGCTGTTCGAATCGCTGCGCTTCTTCTCGATGGTCTCGCCCGTCGAATTCCTGTTCGGAACGACGTGGAGCCCGCAGACCGCGATCCGCGCGGATCAGGCCGGCTCGTCGGGCGCGTTCGGCGCCGTGCCCCTGTTCTGGGGCACCGTGTTCATCGGCGCGATCATCGCCATGATCGTCGCCATTCCGCTCGGCCTGCTCTCCGCCGTCTACCTGACGCAATACGCCGCCCCGCGCGCGCGCCGCTGGCTCAAGCCGATCCTGGAGGTGCTCGCCGGCGTCCCCACAGTCGTCTACGGCTACTTCGCCGCGCTCACCGTCGCCCCGGCGATCCGCGACTTCGCGGTGTCGATCGGCATCTCGGACGCCAGCAGCGAATCCGCGCTCGCCGCCGGCGCGGTGATGGGCATCATGATCATCCCGTTCGTGTCGTCGATGGCCGACGACAGCCTGTCCGCAGTCCCGCAATCGATGCGCGACGGCAGCCTGGCGATGGGCGCCACCACGTCCGAGACGATCCGCAAGGTCCTCGTTCCCGCCGCGCTGCCCGGCATCGTCGGCGGCGTGCTGCTCGCCGTTTCCCGCGCGATCGGCGAGACGATGATCGTCGTCATGGCCGCAGGGCTCGCCGCCAACCTCACCGCCAACCCGTTCCAGTCGGTGACCACCGTCACGACGCAGATCGTCCAGCTTCTGACCGGCGATCAGGAATTCGACAGCGCCAAGACGCTCGCCGCATTCGCGCTCGGCCTGGTCCTGTTCATCGTCACCCTGCTCCTCAACATCGTCGCGCTGCGCGTCGTCAAACGATACCGTGAAGCTTATGAGTGACAGTCTCGTGCCTCAGCTGCCGATCGCCGGCGGCGTCGCGACCGCCAAGCCGGAACGCGTGCCCACCGACTGGAAGACGAGCTCGATGCAGGGCCGCATCCGGCGGCGCTACGCGGCCGAGCGTCGCTTCCGCCTGATGGGCCTGGCGGCGATTGGCCTGTCCGTGTCGTTTCTGGCCTTTCTGCTGATCACCATGCTGGGCAACGGCGTGCGCGGCTTCACCGAAACGCAGATCCGCGTCCCCGTGAACTTCGCCGCCTCCGGGCTGGTGCTCGACCGCGCGGCGCTGGAACGCGCGGACGATGCCGGCGCCCGCGCGCTGATGACGGGGGCCGACATCGACGGCACCGTCGGCCGCGCGGCGGAGGCGCGCTACGGCCGCCGCGGCGCGCTGCTGCTGTCGGACGCCGCCTGGGTCCGCGTCCGCGACGCCATCGCCGCCGACCCGTCGATCCTGTCGGGCACCCGCGACTTCTGGCTCCCCGCGTCGACGACGCTGGACCTCGTCGTCAAGGGCAAGGCGACGGAGGCCTCCACCTTCTTCCGTCAGGTCGCGGCGCAGGACGGCGCCACCCGCACGCGCCTCAACTTCGCCTTCCTCACCGGCGCCGACGCCACCGACCCCACCGTCGCCGGCATCTGGGGCGCGTTCAAGGGGTCGCTGCTGACCATGCTGGTAACGCTGGCGCTCGCCTTCCCCATTGGTGTCTGCTCGGCCGTCTACCTGGAGGAATACGCGCCCCGGAACCGCTGGACCGACCTGATCGAGGTGTCGATCAACAATCTCGCCGCCGTGCCCTCGATCATCTTCGGCCTGCTGGGGCTCGCCGTGTTCCTCAACACGATGAACCTGCCGCGTTCGGCGCCGCTGGTCGGCGGGCTGACGCTGGCGCTCATGACCATGCCCGTGATCGTGATCGCCGGCCGCAACGCGATCAAGTCCGTGCCGCCGTCCATCCGCGACGCCGCGCTCGGCGTCGGCGCATCGCGCGTCCAGGTCGTGTTCCACCACGTCCTGCCGCTCGCGCTGCCCGGCATCCTCACCGGCACGATCATCGGCATGGCCCGCGCGCTGGGCGAGACCGCGCCGCTGCTGATGATCGGCATGCGCGCCTTTATCGCCTCGCCGCCGGGCGGCCTCGCCGATCCCGCCACCGTCCTCCCCGTCCAGATCTACCTCTGGTCGGACGAGGTCAGCCGCGGCTTTGTTGAAAAGACCAGCGCCGCGATCATTGTGCTCCTCGTCTTCCTGCTCGCCATGAATGGCGTCGCCATCTACCTTCGCAACAAGTTCGAGCAACGCTGGTGAAACACATGACCGATCAAAGCTTGAACGATCTCGCGGCCCACCGCACCGCCGCCCCGGCGGAGGTCATCAAGATGACCGCGCGCGACGTGTCCGTGTCCTACGGGGAAAAGGTCGCGGTCGACCACGTCAGCGTCGATATCGGCACCGACAACGTCACCGCGTTCATCGGCCCGTCGGGCTGCGGCAAATCGACGTTCCTGCGCACGCTGAACCGCATGAACGACACGATCCCGTCGGCGCGGGTCAAGGGCCGGATCGAGCTCGACGGCGAGGACATCTACTCCTCCGGTATGGACGTCGTGCAGCTGCGCGCCCGCGTCGGCATGGTGTTCCAGAAACCCAATCCGTTCCCCAAGTCGATCTACGAAAACGTCGCCTACGGCCCGCGCATCCACGGCCTCGCCGCGGGCAAGGCCGACCTCGACGCTTCCGTCGAACGCTCGCTGCGCCGCGCCGGCCTGTGGGACGAGGTCAAGGACCGGCTGTCCGACAGCGGCACGGCCCTGTCCGGCGGTCAGCAGCAGCGCCTGTGCATCGCCCGCGCCATCGCCGTCGATCCCGAGGTCATCCTGATGGACGAGCCGGCCTCCGCGCTCGACCCGATCGCCACCGCCAAGATCGAGGAGCTGATCCACGAACTGCGCGGCCGCTACGCCATCGTGATCGTCACGCACAACATGCAGCAGGCCGCCCGCGTGTCGCAGCGCACCGCCTTCTTCCACCTCGGTAAGCTGGTGGAATATGGCGACACCAGCCAGATCTTCACCAATCCCAAGGCGGAACGCACCAAGGACTACATTACGGGGAGGTACGGCTGATGCCCACCACCACCGCGCATACCGTCAAGGCATTCGACGACGATCTCGGGCAATTGCGCGCCATGATCGGGCAGATGGGCGGCATGGCCGAACATGCCATTGCAGAGGCGATGCGCGCGCTGATGCAGCGCGATCATGAAGCCGCGCTCCGCGTCGTCGCCAACGACAAGAAGCTCGATCTGCTCGAGGCGGAGGTCGAGACCAGCATCGTTCAGATCATCGCCCTGCGCGCCCCCATGGCCAACGACCTGCGCGACGTCATCGCCGCGCTCAAGATCGCCTCCATTGTCGAACGCATCGGCGACTATGCCAAGAACATCGCCAAGCGCGTGCCCGCGCTCGAGGACATGGCGCGCATCGAACCCTTGTCGCTGCTCCCCGAAATGGGCCGGCTGGTGTCGGAAATGGTGCACAACGTCCTGGACGCGTTCACCGCCCGCGACGCGCAGCTCGCCGTCCAGGTCTGCGAGCGCGACCGCGCGGTTGACGACTTCTACGATTCGATCTTCCGGACGCTGCTGACCTTCATGATGGAGGATCCGCACAACATCACGCCGTCGGCGCACCTGCTGTTCATCGCCAAGAACCTGGAACGCATCGGCGATCACGCCACCAACGCCGCCGAGATGGTCTACTTCGCCGCTACCGGCGAACGCATGGTCGAACGCGCGCGTGGCCGCGGCGGCCTGGGCGGCTCGGCGATCCTGGGCGGCTCGGAGTTCCGCAAATGAGCAAGGGCCGCCTGCTCCTGGTCGAGGATGACGCGGCGCTGGCCGAACTCCTCACCTGGCATTTCGAGCGCGAGGAGTTCGACGTCCGCCGCACCGCGGACGGCGAGGAAGCGCTGCTGATGGCCGACGAATCGCCGCCCGACATCGTCATCCTCGACTGGATGATCGAAGGCCTGTCGGGGATCGAGGTCTGCCGCCGCCTGCGCCGCAAGGCGGACACCGCCAACGTCCCCATCATCATGCTGACCGCGCGCGGCGAGGAATCGGACCGCGTCCGAGGCCTGGAAACGGGCGCCGACGACTACGTCACCAAGCCCTTCTCCCCGCGCGAGCTCGTCGCCCGCGTCGGCGCCGTTCTCCGCCGCGTCCGTCCCGCGCTCGCTGGCGAGCAATTGTCCTACGGCGACATCGAAATGGACATCGTCAGCCACAAGGTCCGCCGTGGCGGCCGGGCGGTGGCGCTCGGGCCGACCGAATTCCGGCTTCTGAAGCACTTCCTCGAACATCCCGGCCGCGTCTTTTCGCGCGAACGCCTGCTCGACAGCGTCTGGGGTCACGACAGCGACATCGAAGCGCGCACCGTCGACGTCCACATCCGTCGCCTGCGCAAGGCGATCAACGCCGAAGGCCGCGGAGACATCATTCGCACGGTCAGGTCCGCCGGTTACGCGCTGGATGCCGAAGGTTTGGCCTAACCGTCGCGATGGAGACGGCGGGTTTCAGCCAAAGGGCGCCCCCCCCGTTCGTCCCGAGTGAAAACGAGGGGCGCTCATCCGAACGCCCCTCGATCACGGCTTCGCCTCCACTCGGGACGAATGCATTAGATTAGGAAGCCGTCTTCAATGCCGGTGCGGCGCCACCTTCTTCGGCGGACTGCGCAGGCTGTCGTAAACCGCCTCCACGAACTTGTCCGCGGTGATGAAGCCCTCCGGTCGTGGATATTTCGCCGCCGGCTTGCTCGCGACGATCTGCGCCTTGCTCCGCCGCGCCGCGATCCCCGCCGCGACCTTGCCCCGCACGTCCACCAGCATCGCACGAAACGCCACGTAATCCGCACGCCGCGCCACCTCGCCGTGGCCGGGTATAACCCGCGTCCCCGCATTGACAAACGTCAGCCCCCGCGTCGCCGCCGCGATCAGTCCATCGATCGACCCGCCCGACGAGATGTCGATGAACGGATAGCCCGTGCGCACGAACGTATCGCCCGTGTGCAGCACGTTCGCCTTGCGCCAATGTACCAGAGAATCGCCGTCCGTATGTCCGTTCGACACGTGCTCGACATGGATGTCATCACCGTTGAGGTGCAACGTCACGCCGTCGGTGAACGTCACCACGGGCAGCGCCGCACCGGGTGCGGGCGGAACCTGCATATTCGCCGCGGCCAGGAACTGCCCCGCGCTCATGCGCGTCCGAACATTGTCGTGCGCGACGATCACCGCCCCCCGCTTGCCCAGATTCTCGTTCCCGCCCGTGTGGTCGAAATGCCAGTGCGTGTTGACGACGAACTTGACCGGATCGGGATCGACGCTCGCCACTGCCGCCAGAATGCGATCGGTTAGCGGCGCGAACTGGTCGTCGACCAGCAGATTGCCGTCCACGCCGTAGCTGATCGCTATGTTGCCGCCGGCTCCGAACAACACCGCGACCCCCGGTGCCAGCCGCTCGACGCGGATCTCGACCTTGGACATATCCTGCGCCGCCGCCGGGACGGCGAACAAGGCGGAAGCGAGAAGCAGCAAGCGGCGCATCGGCGATCCTTCGAATGGTCTTCGCTATCCTTGCGAGAAGCAAGCGAACGAAGCAATCCAAGCCGGAATCTGCTAAATGCGCCCCGGCGTAGGCCGGGGGCCAGTGACGCGGATTGTACGACTGGACCCCGGCCTACGCCGGGGCACTTCAGGCTCTAAACATTCGTGAGCCTAAGCCCACATGCCCTTGACCTTGTGGAAGAACCCATGCGCGTCGGGGCACTCGTCGCCCGTCTCGGTGGCGCGGAACTCCTCCAGCAGCTTCTTCTGCTTGGCGGTCAGCTTGCGCGGCGTCTCCACCTCGATCTGCACGATCATGTCGCCGTGCCCGCGACCATTGAGCACCGGCATGCCGGCGCCGCGCTGCGTGATCTGCTTGCCCGACTGGATGCCTGCGGGCAGCCGTATCGTATGCCGCGTCCCGTCGAGACCCGGCACTTCCAGCGTCCCGCCGAGCGCGGCGGTGGTGAACGACACCGGGCAACGCGCGAACAGGGTCGTGCCCTCCCGCTGAAATAGTTTGTGCCGCGACAGGTGGATGAAGATGTACAGGTCGCCCGGCGGTCCGCCGCGCATTCCCGCCTCGCCCTCGCCGGTCAGGCGGATGCGCGTGCCCTGGTCCACGCCGGGGGGCACGTTGACCGACAGGGTCTTGGCCTTGTCGACGCGGCCCTCGCCGCGGCACGACCCGCAGGGTTCCGCGATGATCTGCCCCGACCCGCGGCACGTCGGACATGTCCGTTCGACCAGGAAGAAGCCCTGCTTGGCGCGGACCTGGCCGATGCCGTCGCACATCGAACAGGTGCGGACCTTGGTGTGGGGCTTGGCGCCCGTCCCGTTGCAGGGCTCGCAGACCGCTGCCACCGTGACGCCAACTTCGGCCGCCATGCCGCCGTGCGCGTCTTCCAGCGTGATCTCAAGATCGTAGCGCAAGTCCGCGCCACGCAGGACATTCGTCCGGCCGCCGCCACGCTGCGCCTCGAAGTCGCCGAAGATGTTCTCGAAGATGTCGGAAAAGGACCCGAACCCTTGCGACGGTCCGGAACCGCCGTTCTGGAACGCCGCCTTGCCGTATCGGTCATACGCGGCGCGCTTCTGCGGATCGGCGAGGCAGCTATAGGCCTCGCTAATCGCCTTGAACTTCGCTTCGGATTTGGCGCAGCCCGGGTTCTTGTCCGGATGGCACTGCATGGCCAGCCGCCGATAGGACGACTTGATCGTCTTCTCGTCGGCCGTGCGCTCGACCTCCAGCAATTCGTAATATTCAGTGTCGAGCATGAGGGAGCCCAAACATCAAACGGCGTCACCCCGGCGAAAGCCGGGGCCCAAGGACACGGAAACCTGGCATTCTAAAGCCGAGCGCCGCGTTCTTGGATCCCGGCTTCCGCCGGGATGACGCTCTCCACCCACTGGTCGATTACCCCTTGTTCTCGTCGACTTCCGAGAACTCGGCGTCCACGACGTCATCCGCCTTCGCCGACGCACCGGAAACATCCTCGGCCCCGCCGTCCGTCGCGCCCGCATTGGCCGACTGCTCCTTGTCGTAGATGGCCTGGCCCAGCTTCATCGCGACCTGCGCCAGCCCCTGGCTCTTCTCGGTCATCGCCGCAGCGTCGCCGCCCTCGACCGCTGTCTTGGCCTCGGCCACCGCCGCCTCGATCTCTGACTTCAGCGATGCGTCGACCTTGTCGCCATGCTCGGCGAGCTGCCGCTCCGTGGAGTGGATCAGCGACTCCGCATTGTTGCGGGCCTCG
>DASQNO010000116.1:0-42690 GCA_035644935.1 Sphingomonadaceae bacterium | reverse complement strand
AAGCTTATCGCCGGCCCAACCGTGTTCATCTGCGACGAGTGCGTGGAGCTGTGCAACGATATCATCCGCGAGGAGACCAAGTCCGCGCTGGTGAAGACGCGCGACGGGGTGCCGACGCCGCAGGAAATCTGCGACGTCCTGAACGATTACGTGATCGGCCAGAAGCACGCCAAGCGTGTGCTCTCTGTCGCCGTGCATAACCATTACAAGCGACTGAACCACGGTGCCAAGGGCGGCGACGTCGAGCTCGCGAAGTCCAACATCCTGCTCGTGGGACCGACCGGGTGCGGGAAGACGCTGCTGGCGCAAACGCTGGCTCGCATTCTCGACGTGCCGTTCACGATGGCGGACGCCACGACGCTGACCGAGGCGGGTTATGTCGGCGAGGATGTCGAGAACATCATCCTCAAGCTGCTCCAGGCATCGGACTACAATGTCGAGCGGGCGCAGCGCGGGATCGTGTACATCGACGAGATCGACAAGATCAGCCGAAAGGCGGACAATCCGTCTATCACGCGCGACGTTTCCGGCGAAGGCGTCCAGCAGGCGTTGCTCAAGCTGATGGAAGGCACCACCGCATCGGTGCCGCCGCAGGGCGGGCGCAAGCATCCGCAGCAGGAATTCCTGCAGGTCGACACGTCGAACATCCTGTTCGTATGCGGCGGTGCTTTCTCGGGGCTAGAGCGGATCATCGGCGACCGGCTGCAGGGCAAGTCGATCGGATTCGGTGCCTATGTCGCGTCGCCCGAAGAGCGCCGCGTCGGCGAGACGCTGCGCCAGTGCGAGCCCGAGGATCTGCTCAAGTTCGGTCTGATTCCCGAGTTCATCGGTCGTCTGCCCGTGATCGCGACGCTGGAGGACCTCGACGAGAAGGCTCTGGTGGAGATCCTGTCGACGCCCAAGAACGCGCTGGTGAAGCAGTACGGCAAGCTGTTCGACATGGAGGACGTGAAGCTGAGCTTCACCGACGACGCGTTGATCTCGGTCGCCAAGAAGGCGATCGAGCGGAAGACGGGTGCCCGCGGGCTCCGTTCGATCCTCGAGTCGATCTTGCTGGATACGATGTTCGACCTGCCGGCGATGGATGGTGTCGACGAGGTCATGATCGACAAGGACGTCGTGGAAGGCCGCAAGGACCCGGTGCGCGTGTACGCGCAGCGCGAGAAGGCGACCGGCGACGCCGCCTAAGCCTGTTCTATCGGTTGGTGCTCGGTGATGGAGGCGGTCGGCGTGCGCGGGCCGCTTCTTGGGCGGCTCCCCGACTTCCTCTTTCGGGCGGATGGCAGCAAGTTCGCTTATGCGGGCAAGGCTTGGCTTCTGGTTTTGCTGCCTAGCCTTGCCTTGTCATTGCTGGCCCAGGCGATCGGTTCGGTCGTATTTCCAGGCGACCCCGGTCCCGACATCAAGGCGAATTCGCTGCTGCTGTTCGCCATACTGGTGTTCGTCGGACCGTTGCTCGAGTCGATCATCATGGGGGGCGTTTTGCTGGTCCTGGTTCGCTGGCTCCGGCCGGCGCACGCGGTGTTCGCCAGTGCGATCCTCTGGGGCGCGGCGCACAGCCTGGCCAGTCCGATGTGGGGGCTGGTGGTCTGGTGGCCGTTCCTGGTGCTGTCGATCGTCTTCCTGACGTGGCGGGGCGGAGGCTTCTGGCTGGGGGTGGGAATGGCCACCCTGGTTCACGGTCTGCAGAACGCCACGGCCGGCGTGGCGCTTCTCGCGAGCCTCGAATAGGCGGGCGCATTGTGCGGTGGCCACCCGAACCCATATAGTTGAAACAAGCCGTTCTTTGGCGTTCGGAGCCTTCAGTTGACCCAATCCTTTCCCGTTCTGCCCCTTCGCGACATCGTTGTTTTCCCGCAGATGATTGTTCCGCTGTTCGTCGGGCGCGACAAGTCGGTGGCGGCCTTGGAAGCGGCGATGACGGGATCGAAGGAGATCTTCCTCGTCGCGCAGCTGGACCCGGCCGAGGACGATCCCGATCGCGATCAGCTCTACGAGCTTGGGGTGATCGCGACGGTTATGCAGTTGCTGAAGCTGCCGGACAGTACGGTGCGCGTGCTTGTCGAGGGTCAGCGGCGCGCGTCGCTGCTGTCGATGGTCGATGCGAACGGCTATCTGAGCGCCGAAGTCGACGATGTCGCCGACCTGGAAGCGGACCAAGCCGAAATCCCCGGTCTGATGCGCTCGGTTGTCGACCAGTTCGAGAATTACGCCAAGCACAACAAGAAGCTGCCCGCGGAAACCGCGGTGCAACTGGGCCAGATCGAGGACGCGTCGCGGTTGGCCGACGCGGTGGCCGCGAACCTTGCGATCAAAGTTTCGGACAAGCAGTCGCTGCTGGTCGAGCTCAACCCCGCGCGCCGGCTGGAGATGCTCTTCGCCTTCATGGAAGGCGAACTGGGCGTCCTGCAGGTCGAGAAGAAGATCCGCAGCCGGGTCAAGCGGCAGATGGAGAAGACCCAGCGCGAATATTATCTGAACGAGCAGCTCAAGGCGATCCAGCGCGAACTCGGCAACGAGGGCGACGGGGAGGGGGACGTACTCGCCGAAATCGCGCAGAAGATCGCCAAGACCAAGCTCAGCAAGGAAGCGCGCGCCAAGGCCACCGGCGAGCTCAAGAAGCTCAAAGGCATGGCGCCGATGTCGGCGGAAGCCACCGTTGCGCGCAACTATCTCGATGTGCTGCTCGGGCTGCCGTGGGGCAAGAAGTCGAAGCTCAAGCGCGACATCGTGGAAGCGCAGCGCGTGCTCGACGAGGACCATTACGGGCTTGAGAAAGTCAAGGACCGCATCATCGAGTATCTGGCGGTGCAGGCGCGGACCAATCGCCTGAAGGGCCCGATCCTTTGCCTCGTAGGGCCACCGGGCGTTGGCAAGACCTCGCTCGGCCGATCCATCGCTCGCGCAACGGGCCGCGAATTCGTGCGGCAATCGCTGGGCGGGGTGCGCGACGAGGCCGAGATCCGCGGTCACCGCCGCACCTATATCGGCTCGCTTCCGGGCAAGGTCATTTCAAACCTGAAGAAAGCGGGCGCGAGCAACCCGCTGTTCCTGCTCGACGAAATCGACAAACTCGGTCAGGATTTCCGGGGCGACCCGGCGTCGGCGCTGCTTGAGGTTCTCGACCCGGAGCAGAACGCCAAGTTTCAGGATCATTATCTGGAGCTCGACTACGACCTGTCCGACATCATGTTCGTCACGACTGCGAACACAATGGACATGCCGCAGCCGCTGCTCGACCGCATGGAGATCATCCGCCTCGAAGGATATACGGAAGACGAGAAGGTGGAGATCGCGCGCCGCCACCTCATCCCGAAGCAAATCGAAGCGCATGGGCTGAAAGGCGACGAACTCGTCTATGCCGACGACGGACTGCGCGCGTTGATCCGGCATTATACGCGCGAGGCCGGGGTGCGGACGCTGGAGCGCGAGATCGCCAAGGTGGCGCGGAAGGCGCTTCGCCGTATCCTTGAAAGAAAGGACGAGAAGATCGTCCTGACGGCCGAGAACATCGCCGAGTTCTCAGGGGTCGAGCGGCATCGCCATGGCGTTGGGGAGGAAGAGGATCAGGTTGGTGCGGTGACCGGTCTGGCTTGGACCGAGGTCGGCGGCGAGTTGCTGACGATTGAGGCCGTAACCGCGCCGGGCAAGGGGCAGATCCGGACCACGGGCAAGCTCGGCGACGTCATGAAGGAGTCTGTGGACGCGGCGTTGAGCTTCGTTAAGGCCCGCTCACCTGTGTACGGCGTCAAGCCGAGCGTGTTTGCGCGCAAGGACATCCACATCCATCTGCCCGAGGGCGCGGTGCCAAAGGACGGCCCTTCGGCGGGTATTGGAATGGTCACGGCAATCATCTCGACGCTGACGGGGATTGCGGTACGGCGGGACGTCGCCATGACCGGCGAGGTGACGCTTCGTGGCCGGGTGCTGCCCATCGGCGGGTTGAAGGAGAAACTGCTTGCCGCGTTGCGGGGAGGCATTAAGACGGTGCTGATTCCGGCGGAGAACCAGAAGGACCTTGCCGATATTCCTGCAACGATCACGGGCGCGTTGGAGATCGTGCCAGTTTCGCATGTCGACGAGGTGCTCGTGCGGGCGCTGGTTGCCCCGGTCGTTCCGATCGAGTGGACGGAAGCGGACGATCTGGCGACGCAGCCGCCGGCTGGCTCGGGGGACGATCACACGGTTGCGGTTCGTCACTGACGGCTTTGTCACGAACCGGCAGGTTGATCTGGATGGTTCCGGTGCGTTGACTTGCTTGGTGTGCCCTCTTCTAGTCGGTCCTTCGCGACTCGCGAAAGCAGACGGGGGTTTGAATGAACAAGCAGGATCTGATCGGGTCGGTGGCCGACCAGACCGGAATGTCGCGAGCGGAGGCCGCACAGGCTGTCGAAGCGGTGTTCGGGACGATCGGTAGTGCGCTCAAACGCGGAGACGAAGTTCGTCTGGTGGGCTTCGGCACCTTCTCCGTGTCGAACCGCAAGGCCTCGACGGGGCGGAACCCGCGTACCGGCGAGCCGATGCAGATCAAGGCATCGTCGAGCCCGAAGTTCAGACCGGGTAAGACGCTAAAGGACATGATCGTCTAAGAGGGGTGGACAGGGCAGACGGGCGTATCCTAAGCGCTTGCAAGTCAGGCGTGGGCGCGTAGCTCAGTGGTAGAGCACACCCTTCACACGGGTGGGGTCGCAAGTTCAATCCTTGCCGCGCCCACCACGCCTCGAAGTCAGACGGACGCGTAATAGTCGGAAAGGCGGCGTGCGTAGGCGGCGTCCCAGGTCGGCGCGTTATCCGGCCGATAGCTTGGTCCTCCGTCGAGCAAAGCCTTCGATATCGCAACTACGTAGCCGCCAAGCTTCTCGTCGAATCTGAGCGTGCCGAACGGCACCGGGTGATAGCTTTGCCCTAGACCCAAGAATCCGCCGATCGAAAGCAGAGCGAATTCAATTCGGCCGCTGTTGCGGTCGATATGCGCCGCATGGAAGCTGCCGATCTTGCGCCCATCCACATCGAACACCGACATATCGTCGATGCGGGCCGAGATTAGGGGATAGCTCCCTGCGAGCGGCTGTTCTGCGCCGGATGAGTTCTGGTCGTTCATGCTGCTCGTGTCCTCCTAAGCATCCGGCAGTTCGACGCCGAGCTTTGCGGCGATACGGCGCTGTTCTTCCTCGCTCGGCGGTTCGGGCATGTCCTGGCCGGGTGTCAGCGCATCGTCAGAAATGCCGGGTCCCGTGCCTGCGATCGTGTCGTCAAGAGGTCGTGAGTTGGTGCCGCCGCCGATCTCGCCTGCCTTGGAATCCGTCATGCCGTGTCTCCTTGCTCCCTCAAAGGGTTCCGGTCGCTGCGGTTCCCTCAGGTCAGACCGCATCCACGCAACGCCCCCACCATCGCATCTGTCGTAGCTGTATCAAGAGCCCGCGACGCAGACAGCGCCGGCATTCCGGGCCAACCCACATCGGGAAAGTCCAAGCCTTTAAAGCTTCGGGTCCCCTGATAGCGAGGAACGACATGGAAGTGGATGTGAGGATCGACCATCATCAGCATGAGGTAGTTGATCTTTTCGTACTCGACGAAGGCAATGAGTGCCGCTTCGATCTTCGCGGTGGCCTGCGCCAGATCGGTAAAGGACCTCGGGGGCAGGGCGCCGAAACTCGTCGCCTCACTCTTCGCCGCCAGCACCAGCGATCCCAAGGTGACGGCCTGCGGACGGAGCAGAATCACCCAGTCATCGGTTTCCGCGACGCGGGTTGCCGGGTAGCCGAATTTGACAATGGTGGCATTGACCATGTGGCCGCTCCTCTTCTTGCCAGTGGCGCGATGCGGACGTAGAGGATCGGAGCGCACAACGCACATGGCGATCGTAGCTCAGCTGGTTAGAGCATCGGTTTGTGGTACCGAGGGTCGCGGGTTCAAGCCCCGTCGATCGCCCCATCTTTCCTCATCAGAGCGGACTTGTCACCAATGCCTTCGCCGTGGGCCATGCCCGACTTCGACGACCATGAAGTCGTTCATTTCGTCAACGATCGCAAGACCGGGCTGAAGGCGATTATCGCCGTACATTCCACGCATCTGGGTCCAGGCGCCGGCGGTGTTCGGTTCTGGCGGTATGCGGACGACGATGCGGCGCTAATCGACGCGCTGCGCCTGTCGCGGGGCATGAGCTACAAGAACGCCATGGCGGGTTTGAGGCTCGGCGGGGGCAAGGCCGTCGTGCTCGCCGACAGCGCGGGCAGCAAGACGCCCGAGATGCTTGCGGCATACGGACGCGCCGTGGACGGGCTCGGCGGCCGCTACGTAACCGCGGAGGACGTCGGCATGACGGTGGCCGACATGGTCGCGATCTCCCGCGAGACGCGCCACGTGTCGGGCCTGCCGGTCGCAAGCGGGTCTATCGGCGGCGATCCGGGACCGCATACCGCCAAGGGCGTGTATCTGGGCATCAAGGCCGCGGTGCGGCGAGCGCTGGGTAAGGACAGCATGGCCGGGCTGCGCATCGCCATCCAGGGGACCGGCAGCGTCGGGGGCGGCGTGGCGCGACTGGCGGCGGCGGACGGCGCCCGACTGATCATCGCGGACCTGGACGAGGCGCGCGCGCAAGCCTTGGGGTGGGAGCTTGGCGGCGAGGTCGTTGGAGCGGACGAAATCCTCGCTGCCGAAGCCGAGGTCGTCAGTCCCTGCGCACTAGGAGCCGTCCTGACGCACGACAGCATCGCCGCGCTTCGCGCTCCAATCGTCGCGGGAGGCGCGAACAACCAGCTGCAGACGCCCGATTGCGGAGCGCGTCTGCAGGAGCGGGGCATCCTCTATGCTCCGGATTACGTCATCAACGCCGGCGGCATCATCAACGTGGCGTCGGAGTATCTGGGCGACACGGATACTTTGATCGTAGAGGGGCGCATCGCCAATATACCGGTGCGCCTCGACGAGGTCTGGGCCGAGTCCACCGCCAGCGGTGCCGACCCGGCGGCGGTTGCCGACCGAATGGCGCGGGCGCTTATCGGCCGCGGCTAGGCGCGACGGGATTCGATTAACTCGCTCGTCGTCATCGCGAGCGAAGCGCGGCGATCCAGCTTCGTGGCCACCGCAGGGTTCCGGCCTGGATTGCCGCGTCGCTTACGCTCCTCGCAATGACGGTTACGACCAGTCTCTTAAGCCTTTACGAGCGATATGATGGGACGTTGGCGACTGCGGCAAGCTGCTGCAGCTTCCGCTCGCGATAGGCCGAGTAAAGGCCGCAGGCGGCTATGATTGTAGCGCCCAACCAGGTCTGCGGCGTGGGCGCGGTGTTCCAGATTGCCCAGCCGAGCAACACCGCCCAGATCAGCTGCGAATAGTCGAAGGGGGCGATGACGGACACGGGAGCCAGGCGCAGCGACCCGGTCATGAACAATTGAGCCACCCCTCCCGTCAGCCCTATGCACAGCAGGAGCATCCATTCGCGGGCGTCATGCGGCGTTGCCGCCTGCAACGTCGGCACGGCAAGCACGGTCAGCGACAGAGCGGAAAACCAGAACACCGTCGTCTCCGAAGCTTCGGTGCGGCCGATGCGGCGTATCGCGATCGTGACGGCGGCCACGCCGATCGCGCCGCCGACCGCGAAAAGCAGCCCTGCCGTAGGTATGCGTTCGCCGCCGGGATCGGCGACGATCACAACGCCCAGAAAGCCGACCGCGACGGCGCTCCAGCGCCGCGGGCCGACGCGCTCACCAAGCAGCAGAGCCGACATCGCAATCGCGAACAAGGGCGCCGCGAAGCTGATCGTGGTCGCCTCCGCCAGCGGCAGCGCGGCCAGAGCGCGGAACGACAGGTACATTGATACGAGGCCAATGGCCGAACGCCAGAGGTGCGCACCGAACCGTTGCGTGCGGATGACGCGTGCGCCCGGGCCCAGCGCCATGAAGGCGAACAGCGGCAACAGGCCGAAGGCGAACCGCCAAAACATGATCTCGACCACGGCAATGCCATCGTCGGCCGCGACCTTGATCATGGCCGCCATCAGGGCGAAGCCCGTCGCGCTGCCCACGCGGTAGGCGATGGCCCGCCCGCGGCGGTCTTTGTGCGCGGGCGCGGCAGGCATGCGCGCCTTTCGCGCGGGACGCGCCAGGCTGGCAAGCCGCATGTTTCTGCCCGGGACGTTGCCCATGTCGTTGACCAGCGTCACAGGGCGCGTAGAACGCTTCGCGATCCCATGCACAGCTTTGCAAATCCGGCGCGCTTTGGGCGCATCGTGCGTCCTCTGACGCCTTGGCTGCTGGCGGCCGGCGTGCTGCTGACCGCGGTGGCCCTTGGAAGCGGGTTGCTGCTGACGCCTCCCGACTACTTGCAGGGGGAGAGCGTGCGTATCATGTACGTTCACGTGCCGGCGGCGTGGCTCGGCATGGCGGGGTGGATGGGGATCGCGGTCGCGAGCCTCTCGCAGATCGTCTGGCGGCACCCGCTTGCCGGCGTCGCCGCGCGGGCGATCGCGGCGCCTGGCGCGGTGTTCACGGGGGTATGCCTCGTGACCGGTTCTCTGTGGGGCCGACCAACATGGGGGACCTGGTGGCAGTGGGATGGCCGATTGACGTCGATGCTGGTGCTGTTGTTCCTGTACGTGGGCTACATCGCTTTGGCGCGCGCGGACGCGGAGCGTTCCTCCGAAGGTCGCGTGACGGCGGTGTTCGGGCTGGTGGGTGCGATAAACCTGCCGATCATCCACTATTCGGTGCTTTGGTGGCGCACCTTGCATCAGGGGCCAAGCATCACCTTGCAGGGTTCGAGCATTCACGGATCGATCCTTTGGCCCTTGCCGCTTGCGCTGTTGGGTTTCAGCCTCCTGTTCGGCGCCGTCGTGATTATGCGAATGCGCGCTATGTTGGCGACGACGCGGGTCGAGGCGCGACTCCGGCGGCGGGCAACAGCATGAATCATTGGCCTTTTATTGCAGCCTCTTACGTGCTGACGCTCATGGCGGTTGCGAGCGTACTGGTTGCCAGCTGGCGCACCATGCGTGCGGCGGAGGCGCGCGCGGACGGTCTCGAGCGCAAGCGGTGAAGGCCAAGCATCAACGTCTGACATTGGCGGCGCTGGCGGTGTTCGCCGTTGGTGGCTCGGCCGTGCTCGCGATGTCCGGACTGAAGGACCAAGCCGCTTATTTCTACGCTCCTGAGGATGCGGCTGGCGGCCGCGCGCCTGTGGGCAAGGCCTCGCGGCTGGGTGGAATGGTCATGCCGGGGTCGATCCAGCGCTCGAATGACGGCGTTTCCATCCGTTTCGTGGTGCACGACGCGGCGGCGAGCGTTCCCGTTCGGTTTACGGGCATCACTCCGGACCTGTTCCGCGAAGGCAGCGGGGTGGTGGCGGAAGGCCGTTTTCTTGCCGACGGCAGCTTTCTTGCGGACAATCTCCTCGCCAAGCATGACGAGCGCTACATGCCGCCGTCCGCCGCGGGACCCGGAAAGCTGACGCGTACGGACACCTTGCGGTGATCGCCGAAGCCGGGCTCGCCGCGCTATGGCTGGCGGCCGCGTTGTCACTGCTACAGCTGGTTGCGGGCGGCCTGGCGGTTCGGGGCGTCGACGTTGCCAGTCTGGTGCGGCCGGTCGCGGTTGCGCAAGGCGCACTGGCGGCATTCGCGTTCGCGGCGTTGATGCTGGTGTTCGCGCGCACCGACCTTTCCGTCGCGCTGGTTGCGGCCAACAGCCATGTCGACAAGCCGATGGTTTACAAGCTCGCGGGAACGTGGGGAAACCACGAGGGATCGATGTTGCTGTGGATCGCGGTTCTTGCCGTTTCCGGCGCAGCCGTTGCCGCCTGGGAACGGCGGCTGCCCGAGCGGACAATGATCGCGACGCTGGCGGGGCAGGCGGCGATCGCGCTTGGTTTCTACGCTTTCCTGCTGATCGCATCCAATCCGTTCGCACGCCTCAGTCCTGCGGCCGCGGAGGGTCGGGGACTGAACCCGGTGCTGCAAGACCCCGGTTTGGCGTTTCATCCGCCGACTTTGTACATCGGCTATGTCGGCTTGTCCGTGGCGTTCAGCTTCGCGATCGGTGCGCTGGTGACGCGGGAGGTTGGTCCGGCGTTCGCCCGGGCAATGCGCCCTTGGGTGCTGGGCGCCTGGGTGTTCCTGACGCTGGGCATCACCGCTGGGAGCTACTGGGCTTATTACGAGCTCGGCTGGGGTGGATGGTGGTTCTGGGACCCGGTCGAGAACGCATCGCTCATGCCTTGGCTGGCCGCGACGGCGCTGTTGCACTCGGTGTCCGTGCTCGCGACCCGGGGCGCCCTGTCGGCCTGGACGGTGATGCTGTCGGTCGTGGCATTTTCCATGTCGATGGTGGGCACGTTCCTGGTGCGGTCCGGAATCTTGACCAGCGTCCATTCCTTTGCCGTCGATCCGACCCGCGGCGCGTTCATTCTGCTGCTGCTATCGATCTACGTCGGGGGCGCGCTGGCGCTGTTCGCATTGCGGATCGGCACGGTCCGCGAAGGAACCTTGTTTCAGCCGATCAGCCGTGAAGGCGCGCTGGTCGCCAACAACCTGTTGCTGTCTGCCATTCTCGGCATCGTACTCGTGGGGACCCTATACCCCTTGGGGGTGGAAGCCATCGCCGGCGAAAAGCTGTCGGTCGGCCCGCCTTACTTCAACGCCGCCACGGGACCGCTGGCGCTCCTGCTGGTGGTGATCATGGCGGCCGGGCCTTTGCTGCGGTGGCGGCGAGATCGCATCGTGGCGCTTGCGCGGAAGGTCGCCCTGCCCGCGATCTTGCTGGCGGGCGGCCTCGCCGCGACATTGCTGCTAGCGCCCGGTCTGCGGATCCTGCCGCTGCTCGGCCTCTCCATCGCGTTCGGGGTCGGCGTGGCGAGCCTCGCGCCCTTGTGGGGCCGCAGCCTGCGCCGTACCCCCCTGTTCACCTGGGGCATGGTGGTGTCGCATCTGGGGATTGCCGTCGCTCTTGGCGGCATGGCGTCGGAATCGGCGTTCAGCCGGGAGACGCTGGTGTCGGCGGCCGTGGGCGAAACGGCGGAAGTCGGACCGTACCGGATCCGCTTCGAGGGGGTGACCCCGGCGTCGGGCCGGAACTGGACCGCGGTGGAGGCGCGCTTGACCGCGGAGCGCGGCGACGATGTCCTGGTGCTCACCCCGCAGGCCAGGATATTTGCCGCACCACCGACGGAGACCAGCGAAGCTGCGATCGCGACGGTCCTGGACGGCCAGTTATATACGGTGCTCGGGAAGCCCGGGGCAGATGGGCATTGGCAGCTGCGACTCTGGTGGAAGCCGTTCGTGACCCTGATCTGGCTGGGCGGCGGCCTGATCGCGCTTGGCGGCTTGATGTCGTTGATCGGGCGGGTTCGTCGGGAGCGTCGGCCTGCAATTTGGGCGGCCTTCGCTTGATGCGGGTGAAAGGCCAAGGGCTCCTGCTGTGGGCGCCGCTGTTGGCATTCGTCGCCTTTTTCGCTTTGGTTGCGGCAGGTCTTTTTAAGCCTGCCGACACTGCGGTTCGGTCGAAGCTGATCGGGAAAGCCCTGCCCGCGCTGACGCTGCCGCCGATCGTTCCCGGGCATCCGGGCCTGACCGGAGAAGAGCGCGGGCCACGGCTGGTCAACATATTCGCGAGCTGGTGCGTGCCATGCGCAGCGGAGGTCGAAGAGCTGGCGCGATTGCGCGCCCGCGGCGTGGTTATCGATGGCATTGCGGTGCGCGACACGCCGGCTGAGTTGTCGGCCTTCCTGGCGCGGCATGGCAATCCCTACCGTGCGATCGGCAGCGATGCGGAAAGCCGTTCCATGCTTGCCCTGGGGTCGAGCGGCGTGCCGGAAACCTTTGTCGTCGATGCTGCGGGCGTCATTCGCTACCAGCACATCGGTGCGATCGGGCCGCAGGACTTTGAGGCCATTCTACGGGCGGTTGAGGACGCGCGCACGATATGACGTGGCCGTGCGCACGATTGCTGATAGCTTTGCTGCTGGGCGCATCGCCGGCGTGGGCGGACTCCGGACTTCCGCCATCGCCTTATGCGGACAAACAGCTCGCCGATCCCCGACAGGAGGCGGCCGCAACGGCCCTGATGGCAAGCCTCCGCTGTTTGGTGTGCCAAGGGCAATCGATCGCCGACAGCGAAGCGGAGATGGCGGGCGATATGCGCGCGCTCGTGCGAACCCGGATCGCCGCGGGCGACCCACCCGGCGCGGTTCGGGATTGGCTTATGGCGCGATACGGCAACTGGGTGAGCTATGACCCTCCGCTGGAGCCGGCGACGTGGCCTCTTTGGGGGGCGCCGCTGCTCTTTCTCGGCTTTGGCGCGTGGATCGCGCGCCGGCGATTCCGCAAGGCTGCTTGATGGGACTGATCATCGGCATTCTGCTGGCGGCCGCTGTCTGGCTGGCCCTCCGCCGGACGCGTGCGCTGAATGGCGCTTCGCTGCAATTGGCGGCCGCGGCGCTGCTGATCGGGTTGGCCGGGTACAGCCTGCAGGGTCGGGCGGGTCTGGTGGGCAGCCCTGCGGCTGAACTTCCTCGGCGACCCTTGCCGCCTGTCCTGCAAGTGGAATTGGCCGGCGAGTTCTACGGCCGCTTCAACGTGGCGACCCCGTGGATCGTCATCGCCAACGGCTACATGGCGCGTGGAGACGGCGCCAACGCCGTGACGACCTTGATCAGCGCAGTGCGCGCCTCGCCGCGGAACAGCGAATTGTGGATTGCACTCGGAAACGGACTGGTCTCGCAAAATGGAGGCCGAATGTCTCCGGCCGCGCAACTGGCTTTCGCAAAAAGTATCGACCTTGCACCGCAACATCCCGGCCCGAGGTTCTTCTACGGTCTGGCCATGCTGCAGCAAGGAAAGGTGGATCAGGGTCTCGTCTTGTGGAAGCAGATCCTGCGAGACGCTCCACCCGGCGCGTCCTGGCGCCCAAATCTCGCGGCTCGCGTCGCAGTCGTGGAGCAGATACGCAGGGTCACTCCGGCGGGCGGCTGACACCCCTATCCACGCTGAAATCCGCTTGAGTTACGAACAAGCATCAGGCGTAAACCATGCTGAACGAAGAGCTTGCGCCTGATGCTGTTATTCGCGCCGCGACGAGTCAGTTCATCAAACGCCGCGGCCGGTTTTGTTTTTCAACTCGTCGATGCGCTTGGACGCCTCCGCCTTGCTGAGTTTCGGATCGAACGTCTCGCCCGCTTCCTCACACAGAGTCTGCAGATACGACGCTTGCGCACCCGTCATCTCCTCGCCGCCCGTGGTCCATGTATCGGGGTCCTTCTCCGCGTTGCCGGTCGGGTGCGCCTTGGGATTCTCGTCGATATGCGTTGCGTGCTCGTCGGCCATGATCGGTTCTCCTTTGGTTGGTGGAACGCCGATGTTCCCTGGCTGTTCCGCCTAATTTATTGGAAAGTCGAGCGCGGTGGCGACGGCCGGGTGCCGGATTTTGCCGCCCGAGACGTTGAGCCCGTTGGCGAGATGGGGATCCGCCGCCATGGCCGCTTCCGCGCCGAGATTCGCGAGCCGCAAGGCGAACGGCAGCGTGGCGTTGTTGAGCGCGAAGGCCGACGTGCGCGCGACGGCACCTGGCATGTTGGCCACGCAATAATGGATGACCCCTTCGACTTCGAACACCGGATCTTCGTGCGTCGTGGGATGCGAGGTTTCGAAGCATCCGCCCTGATCGATCGCGATGTCCACCAGCACCGAGCCGCGCTTCATCGTCTTGAGCATCTCGCGCGTGACGAGCTTGGGCGCGGCCGCACCGGGGATCAGCACCGCGCCAATGACGAGGTGCGCCCGGGACACGGCCGCCGCGATCGCGGCGGTGGAGGCGTAGGCGGTCTTGATCTGGCTGCCGAAGAACATGTCGAGCTCGGCCAAGCGGTCGTTGGAGATGTCGTAGATCGTGACGTCGGCCCGCATACCGACCGCCATCTGCGCGGCGTTGACACCCGACACGCCGCCGCCCAAAATTGCGACGCGGGCGGGGGCCACGCCCGGCACGCCGCCCAGCAGGACGCCGCGGCCGCCCTGTTCCTTTTCGAGATAATGCGCGCCGACCTGCACCGACATGCGGCCCGCGACTTCGCTCATGGGCTTGAGAAGCGGCAGCGAGCCTAGACGGGAAGTCACTGTTTCATAAGCGATACAGGTGGCGCCGGACTTCATCAGTCCCTCTGCCTGCGGCTTGTCCGCGGCGAGGTGAAGATAGGTGAAGAGAACGTGCCGCGACTCCAGCATCGCGATCTCCGAGGGCTGCGGCTCCTTGACCTTGACGATCATGTCGCTGCCCGAAAAAACCTCGGCGGCGGTGCCGACGATGCGCGCGCCCACGGCCTGGTAGTCGCTGTCCTCAAAATCGATTCCGCTTCCCGCGCCGGTCTGCACCGCCACCTCATGGCCGGCAGAGACGAGTTCGGCCGCGGACGGCGGCGTCAGCGCGACGCGATACTCGTGGTTCTTGATTTCCTTGGGTACGCCGACGCGCATATTAGGTCCTCTTGCAAGCGTTCCGGCGCCGCGCCGGGGTCCGAGTCTGCGGCCTTATTGCCGCTCTGACGCCGGAGTGCTAGGTGCGCGCGCCAGCCCGTTTCCACGCGGCTGCGAGGCAGCCCATGTTCGACGCCGGACCTTTCCACACCCAATGAGCGATCCCGCTGTCAGTTGCGACGCCGGGACATTCACCGGCGCGGGTGGCGACGCGCCTGAAGCCCATAACGGTCATGCGCAGGGCAGCCTGGCCAAGCTGGCGTTCGGTGCTGTCGGCATCGTGTTCGGCGACATCGGCACCAGTCCGATCTACGCATTCCGTGAAACGTTCGCGGGCCACCATCCGCTCGCCCCTGACGCGCTGCATATCTACGGCGTTCTGAGCCTCATATTCTGGTCGATGATGCTGGTGGTCACGTTCAAATACGTGCTGACCATCATGCGCGCCGACAACAAGGGGGAAGGCGGCAGCCTAGCCCTGCTCGCGCTGATCAACCGCAAGGGCGAGGGCAAGCGCCGCTGGACCAGCGGCATCGTGCTGCTGGGCGTCTTCGCAACAGCCCTGTTCTACGGCGACAGCATGATCACGCCGGCGGTGTCCGTGCTTTCGGCGGTGGAGGGCCTGACCACCGTCAATCCAGGCTTCTCGCCGTTCGTCCTGCCCGTCGCGATCACGATACTCGTGGGGCTTTTCGCGATCCAGTCGCGGGGCACGGCCAAGGTCGGCATGCTGTTCGGCCCGATCATGATGGTCTATTTCACGACGCTGGCGGTGCTGGGCATCATCCATATTGCCGGCTCGCCAGGTATCATCATGGAGGCGCTGAACCCGCTCAACGCTTTGCTCTTTTTCCAGACGGACGGCGTGAAGGCGTTTCTGGCGCTGGGGTCCGTCGTGCTCGCGGTCACAGGGGCGGAAGCGCTGTATGCCGATATGGGACATTTCGGTCGGAAGCCCATCGGCGTATCGTGGCTGGTCTTCGTACTGCCGGCGCTGATGCTCAATTACATGGGGCAGGGGGCCATGATCCTGGCGCTCGAGCCTGCCGCGGCCCTGCAGGCGGTCAAGAACCCGTTCTTCGTCCTGGCAGGCGAGAGCCTGCGGCTGCCGCTCGTCATCCTGGCGACGATGGCGACCGTGATTGCCAGCCAGGCGGTGATTTCCGGCGCGTTCTCCGTGACGCAACAGGCGATCCAGCTGGGCTTCATCCCGCGGCTCAAGATCACGCACACCAGCGCATCTGCGGCGGGACAAATATACATCCCGGTGGTAAACTGGGCGTTGATGACGATGGTCATCATTCTGGTGCTGAGCTTCCGCACCTCGTCCAATCTGACGGCGGCCTATGGTATCGCGGTGACAGGTGCGATGTTGATCGATACGGTGCTGATCGCGGTGGTCCTGTTCAGCCTGTGGGGATGGAACAAGGTTGTGGCGGGCGCGCTGCTGACGATATTCTTCATCGTCGACATCGCTTATTTCACGGCCAACATGACCAAGGTGCCCGATGGCGGCTGGTTTCCGCTGCTGATCGGTATCGTGGCGTTCACCTTGCTGACGACCTGGGCCAAGGGAAGGCAACTGATGATCGCACGGATGGGGGAGTCGACGATGCCCGTCGACATCTTCATCAAGTCCGCGGCGGGCAGCGCCGCGCGCGTGCCGGGGACGGCTGTGTTCATGACCACCTCGTCCGACGGCATCCCGCACGCGCTGCTGCACAATCTGAAGCATAACAAGGTGCTGCACGAGCGGATTGTCATGCTGACCGTCCGGATCGAAGATGTGCCGGTCGTGCCCGACGAGCGCCGCCTGGAACACCGGGACCTCAACAACGGGTTTCACCGCGTGCTCATCCGCTACGGATTCATGCAGGAGATCAACGTTCCTGAAGCGCTCGGCATGCTCACTAGCTGCGGGTCGGTGTTCAAGATGACCGACACCAGCTTCTTCCTGGCGCGCCAGACGCTGCTGCCGGCGTCGCGACCGGGCATGGCGCTGTGGCGAGAGCACCTGTTCGCATGGATGCTGCGCAACGCGGAAAGCGCGATGGAATTCTTCAAACTGCCGACCAACCGTGTGGTCGAGCTGGGCAGCCAGGTCGAGATTTAAGTGGACGAGGCGGCGGCAGCAGCGGCGCCGATCATCGTTTCGGCCGTGTTCGGCGATGCCGATCACGCGCGGCTCGACGGGCTCCGCCGGCAGCATTTCCCGCCCGAGCGCAACCAGCTGGCCGCGCATTTGACCATGTTCCATCATCTTCCGCCAAGCATCGCGCCCGAGTTGAGCACGAGGCTGGTTAGAGTAACGCGCGGACCGCGGCCGCCGGCGCGGTTTGCATCGGTAATGAACCTAGGCCGCGGCGTCGCGCTGCGCGTCCACTCGCCGGTGCTTGAGGGCATACGCGCGGAGTTGGCGGAGGCGTTCGCCGGCGTCTTGACGCCACAGGATGCCGGCGGATGGCGGCCGCACGTGACGATCCAGAACAAGGCCGCGCCCTCGGCGGCCAAGGCGTTGTTGGAGAAAATGTCGCGGGAGTTCAGCCCGCGTTCGCTGGAGATCGCCGGGCTGGCGGCGTTTCACTACCGAGGCGGTCCTTGGGAGCTGATCCGGCGGTTTCCGTTTCGCGGGGGTGGGTAGGGAGCGATCCGCCTGCCTTGCTTGTCCTCTCGCGCTTTTGCAGGGGAGGGGGCCAGCGTAGCTGGAGGACGGGCTTGTTGTCACCGGTGCGAAGGAATCGGCCCATCACCATCTCGCTGCGCGAGGCGGTCCCCCTCCCTGCAAATGCGGGGGAGGACTTTGGGACAACTCCCGCTCGCTCAGAGGGGTTCGCATTGATGTTGGAGACGGCAACTTCTTTTTCTTTTCACGATGCTAGTCCAGTTGCCCCACGCCGTCGCAGCTCTTGTCGAAAGCGGCGAGGCCGGCTTCCAGGCTGGCGGCGAGCATCGGCATGTCGAGCAGTTCGTCGATCGCGTCGCCGTTCGAATAATCCGCCGCTTCGGCCAAGGCGTCGTCCCATTCGGAAGCATCGAACGTGCCTTGCCCGACCCAGAACAGCGCCAGCACTTCGGGCAATTGATCGTCCGCCAGATCGTCAAGCGCGCCGCGCAGCTCCTCTAACACGGTGTCGTCGTCTTCGAGGACGGACAGCGCGCCCTCGTCTTCGTCGTCCACATTGTCGGGGTCGTCGTCGTTCTCGGCCGGGACTTGGGCTTCCAGTTCTCGGGCGCGCGCGACGATGCGGCAGATCGTATCGAGCGACGTGACGAGTTCCATGGCTACTTCCTTCAGCATGCCGAGCCCCCGCTGCCGGGAGCCCAAGAGGTTTCACGCAAACGACATCGGCTAATGCCGGTTCCGACCGTGTTGACCGTTTCCGACGCGCTGCCTAGAAGCCGCGCTTCGCCGTGGGCCGAGCGCCCGGTTCGGCGGACCCTGTGGGCGACATGGGGCGGAGTAGCTCAGCTGGTTAGAGCAGCGGAATCATAATCCGCGTGTCGGGGGTTCAAGTCCCTCCTCCGCTACCACGGTCAGCGCAGAGTGAGGGTGGTTCGGCTTGCGCCCCCCGCCGCACGACCTATGTCCGTTCCATCTCTTTTGATGAAAGCGCCCGCATGCCCGCCGTCCGTTCCACGCGTCTGCTCATCCTGGGATCGGGACCGGCCGGGCTGTCCGCTGCGATCTATGCCGCGCGGGCGGGGCTAGACCCGATCGTCGTTCAGGGCATCCAGCCGGGCGGGCAACTGACCACGACGACGGACGTCGAGAATTATCCGGGATTCCGCGATGTCGTGCAGGGGCCGTGGCTGATGGAAGAGATGCAGGCGCAGGCCGAACATGTCGGCGCGCGCATGATGTACGACCTGATCACGGGCGTGGACCTGTCGCGGAGGCCGTTCCGGCTCACGGGCGATGGTGGTGACGTCTACACCTGCGATGCGCTGGTCATCGCGACGGGCGCGCAGGCGCGGTGGCTCGGCTTGGAAAGCGAGTATCGCCTGCGGGGCAAGGGCGTGTCCGCCTGCGCGACCTGCGATGGCTTCTTCTACCGCGGCAAGAGGGTCGCGGTGATCGGCGGCGGCAACACCGCGGTGGAAGAGGCGCTGTATCTCACTAACCACAGCTCGAACGTGACGCTGATCCACCGGCGATCGTCGCTCCGCGCCGAGCGCATCCTGCAGGAGCGGTTGTTCGCCAATCCGGCGATCACCGTCTTGTGGAACCGGCGAGTCGACCGCTTCGTGGGCGCAGGCGAGCCGGAAGGGCTCGTCGCGCTTGATCTATTAGATACGACGACGGGAGCGGCGGAGCGTATCGAGGTCGATGGGGGTTTCGTCGCGATCGGGCATGATCCGGCAACCGAGCTGTTCCGCGGACACCTGAAGCTCGACGACGATGGCTATATAGAAGTGACGCCGGGAACAACGCAGACCAACATCGCCGGAGTGTTTGCGTGCGGTGACGTGACGGACAAGATCTACCGTCAGGCGGTAACCGCGGCGGGCACGGGGTGCATGGCGGCGCTGGACGCCGAACGGTTCCTGGCGGAGGAGGAATTCGAAGCCAAGGTCGCGGCTTAGGCGTCGATTTCCACACGACGTAGCAAGGCCAGCACTTCGTCCGCGACGCCAACGAGATCGCCCTCACGAGCGAAGGTGTGGGCGTCAGTGTCGATCGTGACAGTGCGTTCGCCCCCAACATGCGCGAAGGCGGCGTCGTTCCAGCACGCGCGCGCCGCGATAGCTGTATTGTCCCCGCGCGCGAGGATCAGCGTCAGCTTGCCCGCGAAGGGCGCGAGCGCGCCGGCGACCTGCGTTGCGAGGCTCTTGTCTTCCGGAGCCGCCACTGCGCCCAGCAGCGACTTGGCGGCGCCCAGCAGGTCGACCTGACCCGTCAGTACGTCACGCCAGGCGCGCGGCGACAGGAAACGCTCGCGATAATGCGCGCGGGCCGCGGCGGGGGCGGGTTCGTCAGTGGCGGCTTCTACGAGCCAGGGATTGGCGAGAACCAGCGCGGAGGCCCCGGCGGCTCGCCCGTGCAGCGCCAGCGCCGTTGCGCCGTCGCACAGACCGAAGCCGACGATCGTGGTTAGTTCCGGGACCTTGGATCGAAAGGCTGCAGCGGCGGCGGCAAGGTCGGGTCCGCTGTCCAGATAGCCCGGGTCCGCCCCGTCGCTGTCGCCCACGCCGCGGCGGTCGTAGCGCATCGCGGGGTAACCCGCAGCCGCCACACGCGCCGCAATCTGGTGCAGCATGCGGTGCGGCCCCGTTCGGGTTTGGCTGCCACCCGTGACGCAGAGCAGGCCGACGGCGCGCGCGCCCCCGTCGATGCTGCCTGAAAGCATGTCGTTGGCACACGGGAAGCGAATCAGGCGGCGCATGCGCGGGCCCACCGTGCGATGTCGTCGGCGAGGCGGCGCGACAGGGAGACATCGGTGCCGGGCTCGGACTGCCGCCACAACGGGCGTCCCTCGACCTTGAGATCGGCAGGGGCGGGGTCGCTGCTCAGCCGTGCGGTGCGCGTGCCCGTGACGTCAGCGAGGCGCGCCTCGTGCAGGCCGGCAAACAGACCAGGCGGAAGGATGTAGCCCGCAAACTCGCAGGGGGACTCGCGAGCCTGCATGAGGACCGCTTCGACGCGTGGCTTGTCGGGGGAGGCGGCCTGCCGCGCGCGGACAAGGTCGCGGGTGAGCGCGGTTCCGTCCACCGGCGCGAACCGCCATCGCATAGGCGTATCGAGAGCGTCGTCGAGCAGGCAGCCGCCGCGAAAACTTGCAACAAGAACAGGTTGCGAAATGGTCTTAGGATCGTGCGCAAAAGAAGACAGCGCAGCCGACCAGTCGGACCAAGTGAGTTCCACCAGTTCACGCGTACTCTCGCCGGTGCCGGGGAGGTCGGGGAGCACGGTGTGGAAGCCCGCGTCCGCCAGATGGCGCATGATCGCGACGATGAACGCGCGGCAGCGGTTCATTTCCTCGAAAAGGGGGGGCGCGATCAGGATCGTGGGGCCCGCGCCCATCTCGGCCAGCCACTCCTCCCCGCCGCGCCAGTCGTAGGTGCGGTAACGCAGCTGCGGAGACGTCATGCCAGGGATTTTGCCCTGGCAAAGGTCAGGAGGTTGCCGAAGCGGGCAAAAAGTTCGCCGTCGACCTCGTCGTCCTCGATAGAGATGGCGAGCCGCTCCTCAAGTTCGGTCAGCACGCCGGCGACGGCCATGGAATCGAATTCGGGCAGGCTGCCGAAGAGTTCGGTGTCCGCGTCGAACGCGTCGACGCGCGCGCGGGGGAGGCCGAGGACGTCGCTGAGGACGCTGCGCAGCGTGCGGTCGACTTCGTCGGTGTCGAACATCGCGGACATGGGCTTTTCCTTGAGAACTGGACGGCGCGCCCTAGGCGCTCCGCCAGCGCGCCACAAGTTCGCCCGCTTCGGATCGCGCGTAGGCGGCGAGGCCGCGCAGGCTGGCGGAGTTGTAGGCGTCGAGGCGGTGGAGGGAGCGTTTCTCGTCCATCCAGTCGGCCTTGTACGGGTCGTCGCCGGTGCCGAAGTCGATCGCGGCGGGACGGTCGCGGGTGATGACGTGTTCGAACATCGCGTGGCTGAGGATAGAGCCGGGGGACAGCGCCTTGGCGGCGTCGACGTAGGCGAGCTTGTGGATGGTGGCGATGCCGGCGTCGACGGTCCAGAACTGGGCGGCCAGGGGGGTGCCCGCGGGGTCGTAGGCGAGGCCCATGCGGAGGCGGCCGAGGGCTGCGGCGTGCCGGGCCAAAGCGCGGAGGAAGGCGGGGGAGCCTTCGGCGCCGCCCTTCCAGCTGGCCGCGAAAACCGCCTCGTACTGGTCCCAGGCGAGGGGGTCGAAGGTATCCAGTAGGCGGATGTCTATCTGTGCCTTCGCGGCTTTGCGGCGAACGGTGTTCTGGAGCTGCTTGGGGCGCGCGGCCCAGTAGGCGGGGAAGTCGAGACCGGCGGTGTGGGCGACCCAATTGGCGGTTTGAACGGTGTGTCTGGACCACCATCCGGCCGTTTTGCACGCGTTTTGCAGCAACAGGAGGTCGGATTCGGCCAAAGGTTGCAGCGAAATGCGTCCAAAACGCTTCCGCAGCGCCTTCAAGGCGGCGACGGCGAGGCTTGGGTCGGGGGGGCCGCCGAAGATCGGGGCGTAGCGCAGCGTGTACCAGCTGCCGAACGGATCGGCCGACCCGCCGCCACGGGCCGCCAGGAACAGCCACATCGCGCCCGCCTCGCCGCGTGCGCGGACGACGTGGAGCGGGACGGCAGGGCTTATGTGGTCGCGGGTTAGGCGATACCAGTCGAGCGTGTCGTAGAGCCGCGCCTGCGCGTCAGGGTCCAGCGCCCCCGCGGCATCGGCGGTGACGGCATCGAGATCAACGAAGTGTTCAACCTTGACGCGCATAGGCTAGTCCCTGTTCATCCCAACCCTGCGGTCATTGAGAGACACGGTGCAACCCCTCGACCCCGTTCCCCGGCCGCTCGACCACCTGGCGCTGCGCGGCCGCGCCGACGACCCGGCGTATAGCGACGCGCACGGAACGATCCGTTACTACGAGCTGGAAATCGGCGTCGGTCGCATGGCGGCGGCGCTGCGGGCGACCGGGCTGCGGAACGGCGACCGGGTGGCGAGCTGGCTGCCCAAGAACCGTCTGACCTGTCTGTTGCCGCTGGCCGCAGCGCGCGCGGGGCTGGTGCACGTGCCGATCAACCCTGTGCTGCGACGGGCGCAGGCCGCGCATATCCTGGAGGACAGCAGCGCTGCGCTGCTGATCACCAACGCCGCGCGGACTGCGAGCCTTAGCGAAGACGGCGCGGAGCCGCCGTGCGCGGTGGTGCCGGACACGGAGGCGGCTGCCTGGCTGCACGCAGGCGAGGCGCTGCCGCCGTCGTCTCATGACCCACAGGCGCTGGCAGCGCTGCTGTACACGTCGGGATCGACGGGACGGCCCAAGGGCGTGATGCTGAGCCACGCCAACATGTGGCTGGGAGCGGTCAGCGTCGCGCATTATCTTGAGTTGGCGCCCGCCGACCGCACGCTGGCGGTGCTGCCGCTGGCGTTCGATTACGGCCAGAACCAGCTGCTTTCCACCTGGGCGGCAGGCGGCGCGGCCATCCCGCTGGACTACCTGACGGCCCGGGACGTGGTGAGCGCCGTGCGGCGTCATGACGTCACCACGATTGCCGGCGTGCCGCCGCTGTGGATGCAGATCGCGGACGCCGCTTGGCCGGAGGAGGTTCGGAAAAGCGTGCGGCGACTGACCAATTCCGGCGGGGCCATGCCTCGGCCGCTGCTGGACAGGCTGCGCGCGCTGTTCCCCAACGCGGCGGTGCACCTGATGTACGGGCTGACCGAGGCATTCCGCTCAACCTCGCTCGATCCGGCGCGCGTCGACAGCGACGCGCACACGGTAGGCACCGCAATTCCGTTCGCGGAAGTGCTGGTGGTGGCGCCGGACGGAACGGTGGCCCGCGACGACGAGGCGGGCGAGCTCGTCCATGCCGGGCCGCTGGTGGCGGGCGGATATTGGCGCGATCCGGAGCGAACGGCGGAGCGGTTCAAACCCGCGCCGGCGGCGTCGCGCTATGGTGGCACGGCGGTCTGGTCGGGCGACCGCGTGCGGCGCGGGGCGGACGGGCTGATCACCGTGCTCGGCCGCGACGACGAGATGATCAAGACCAGCGGCAACCGGGTGAGCCCGGCGGAGATCGAGGAAGCGGCGATGGCGAGCGGGGCGGTGACGCATGCCGCGGCGTTCGGCGTGGCCGACGAGCGGCTGGGGCAGGCGATCGCGCTGGTCGCGCGCGCGTCCGGCGCGGCGGAGGAGGCGGAGCCACGCCTGCGCGCCTGGCTGTCGCGCGAACTGCCCGCGCACATGCAGCCGCGCAGCATTCATTGGCGCGAGGCGCTGCCGATCAGCCCCAACGGCAAGTTCGACCGTGCGGCGCTGCGCCGGGAGCTGGGGGCATGAAGAAGACGGGGCCGATCCCCGCGCATTTCGCGCGCGACGGCGCCGAGCTGCGCATCGGCGGGCGCGCGGTGTCCGACCTTGTGGCGGAGGCCGGCGACACGCCGCTGTTCGTATACGACCGCGGTGCGATCGACGCCAAGGCGGCGGCGTTCCGGGCGGCGTTCGGGACGCGTGTGGCGCTGCATTATGCGATGAAGGCCAATCCCTATCCGCCGCTGCTACGCCACATGATCGCGGCGACGGAGGGCATCGACGTCGCGTCGGCGGGCGAGATGCGGATGGCGCTGGATGCGGGGGCGGACGCGGAACACCTGTCGTTCGCGGGACCGGGCAAGCGCGACGACGACCTGGCGGCGGCGCTGACCGCGGGGATCACGCTGCACTGCGAATCGGAAGGCGAGGCGGCGCGGACGATCGCCATCGCGGCGGGCCTCGACCTGCGGCCGCGGATCGCGGTGCGCGTCAATCCCGACTTCGAGATCAAGGGTTCGGGAATGCGGATGGGGGGCGGCGCCAAGCCGTTCGGCGTCGATGCGGTGCGGGTGCCCGCGCTGGTGCGCCACCTGCTGGACGCGGGCGTTGATTGGCGAGGCTTCCACATCTATTCCGGGTCGCAGACGCTGGATGCGACCGCGATCATCGGCACGCAGGCGCAGACTCTGGCGCTGGCCGGGCGGCTGGCGGACGCGGTGGGAGAGACGCCGCCGCTGGTCAATCTGGGCGGGGGTTTCGGCATTCCTTATTTCGCGGGCGACACGCCGCTGGACATCGATGCGGTGGCGGAAGCGTTATCGGCGGAGTTCAACAACCTGCCGCAAAGCCTTGCGAACACGCGCTTTGCGCTGGAGTTTGGTCGCTGGCTTGTGGGCGAGGCGGGCGTCTACCTGACGAGGATCGTCGACCGCAAGCAGAGCCATGGGCGCACGTTCCTGGTAACGGACGGCGGCCTGCAGCACCAGCTCGCGGCGAGCGGGAATTTCGGGCAGGTGATCCGCCGCAACTTCCCGGTGGCGATCGCCAGCCGGTGGGACGGGGACCCTGCGGAGGAAGCGACGATCGTCGGCTGCCTGTGCACGCCGCTGGACCTGCTAGGCGACGAAATCGTGGTGCCGCGCGCCGACGTCGGCGACGTCGTGGCGGTGTTCGTCGCGGGGGCCTACGGCTTAAGCGCCAGCCCGCAGGCGTTTCTTGGTCAGCGTGGGGCCATCGAGATGCTGGTTTAACGCCGTGGTTAGTTCTCCCCGGCTTTGCCGGGGAGGGGGACCATCCCGCGCCAGCGGGATGGTGGAGGGGTTTTGCAGCGCCGCAGACTACGCGCTGCAAAACCCCTCCACCACGCTGCGCGTGGTCCCCCTCCCCAGCAAAAGCTGGGGAGGACCTTAACGGGCGTCATTGTCGAGATTGGGCGCACTGCCTAACCCTATCTTTACGCTTGTGGCGTCATACCGCCCCACAACGCGACAGCTTCAACCGCGGGCTTGCCCGCTTTACCGATACGCCTGAAAGGCAGAACCATGGCCCGGACACTGCACGCCGCCCTTCTCGCCGGCTCCCTCGCCACGCTGATGCTTGGCGGATGCTCCTCCTCCTCGCGCGGCGGCCCGGAGCTGCCGCCCGCCTCGTTCGTCGGCGGCGAAGAAGCGCCGGGCGAGCAGTATATCATCGGTCCGCTGGACGAGCTGACCGTGTTCGTGTGGCGCAACCCCGAACTCGGCGCCAAGGTGCAGGTGCGCCCCGACGGCCGCATCACGACGCCGCTGATCGCCGACCTTCCCGCCGTCGGCAAGACGCCCGCGCAGCTCGCTGACGACATCAAGGGCCGGCTGACGACCTACATCCAGGACCCGCTGGTCTCGGTGATCGTCGAGAAGTTCAACGGCACCTTCTCGCAGCAGATCCGCGTCGTCGGCGCGACGGAGAAGCCCGCGTCGCTGCCGTACCGCGCCAATATGACACTGCTGGACGCGATGATCGCGGTCGGCGGCCTTTCCGAATACGCTGCGGGTGACCGCGCGACGCTGATCCGCCGCAACCGGGAGACGGGCGCCGAGCAGGAGTACCGCCTTCGCATCTCCAAGCTGCTGAAGCGCGGCGACCGCACGGCCAACGTCAAGCTCGAACCGGGCGACGTCATCATCATCCCCGAAAGCTCCTTTTAAGGAATTCGCGGATGGACGGCATCTTCGAACAGGTACGGATCGCGATCCACTCGATCTGGCTGCGGCGCTGGCTGGCGCTGGGCGTCGCGTGGGGGCTGTGCCTCGTCGGCTGGCTGGTGGTGGCGTTGCTACCCAACAGTTATGAATCGCAGGCCAAATTGTTCGTGCAGACGCAAGGGCTGCTGTCCGACCGCATCGGCGTGACGACGACCGAGCGGCAGGCGGCGGTCGACCGCGTTCGCCAGACGCTGACGTCGACGACCAACCTGGAAAAGGTGGTCCGGCGCACCGACCTCAACAAGCAGGTGGTCAGCGATCGGGACCTGGCGGGCCAGGTTTCCGCGATCCGCGAGAAGATCAAGGTCACCGCGCTTCCCGACAACGTGCTGGAGATCAAGGCGGAGGCGAGTTCGCCGGCCTTGTCCAACGCGGAGAACGCGCGGCTGTCGACGACGATCGTTCAGAACCTCCTGGACCTGTTCGTCGAAGACAATCTGTCGGGCGGGCGCGGCGAGACGCAGCAGGCGATCCGCTTCTTCGACGGCCGGATCGCGGCGCTCGAAAAGCAGATGATGGACGCCGAGCAGAAGCGCGTGGCGTTCGAGACCCGCTACATGGGCCTGTTGCCCGGCGAAGGTTCGATCAGCCAGCGCATGAGCGCGGCGCGCATGGAATTGTCCAACATCGACAGCCAGCTGGCGGCGGCGCAGGGCGCGCTGGCCGCGGCGCGCGGTCAGCTCGCCGGCACGCCGCCGACGATCCAGACGCCCAATTTCGCCGCCGCGGCGCCGATGGCCGCGATCGATCCCGGCGCGGCGCAGGTGGCCGCGCTCGAAGGGCAGTTGTCGCAGGCCTATGCCCGGGGCTGGACCGACGCGCACCCGGACGTCGTCGCCACCAAGTCGCAGCTGGCCCGCACCCGCAGCCAGAACCGCGGCCGCGCGGCGCCCGGCGCCAGCGGCGGCGGCTCGTCGATGATCAGCACGCCTAACCCGGCCTACTCCTCGCTGCGCAGCATGGTCGCCGAGAAGGAAGCGCTGGTGAACGCGGCCAATTCGCGCAAAGGCCAGCTGCAGGCCGATATGGCCTCGATGAGCGCGCGGCAGGTGTCCGAACCCGGCGTGGCGGCGGAGCAGGAGCGGCTGAACCGCGACTACGACGTGCTCAAGCGCCAGTATGACAAGCTGCTGGAGGACCGCGAAGCGGTGCGCCTGCGCAGCGATGTCGCGTCGCAGACGAGCCCCGTGCAGTTTAAGGTCATCGAGCCGCCCAGCCGCCCAACGATTCCCGCGACGCCCAATCGGCCGTTGCTGCTGACGGCGATCCTGTTCCTGGGCCTCGGCGCGGGCGCGGCGGCGGCCTTTGCGGCGGCGCAGCTCAAGGGAACGTTCCCGAGCGCCCGGCGTCTGGCCGACGCGACGGGTCTGCCCGTGCTGGGAACGGTGAGCGAAGTGGTGACGGCGCCCATGGCGGCGGTGCGACGGCGGCAGCTGACCTGGCTGGCCGGCGGCGGCGGCGCGCTTGCGGCGTGCTATGCGCTGTTGATGATGGTTGAACTTTTCCAGCGCGCCCAAGTGGCATGAGGACGTAGAGCATGAACGCCCACTCCCAGCCGAAATTGTCGCTGATCGAACGCGCGGCGCAGGTCTACGACTTCGATGCGGCGCTGCGTCGCCGCCAGGCGGACGATTTCATGTTGGACGCGGACGAGGCGGAGACGCTGGCGTCGGCCGCACCGGCGATGGCGCCGGCGGAGGCCTCGTCGCGGTCTAAGGCGTCGTCGGGGTCCCATCCGGGGGCGCGTGCGCGCGAGTCGTACGATGGCCCCGCGTCCGGGACTGTCGATCGCGAGGCTTTGACCGCGCGGGGGTTCGTTCTGCCCGACGCGCCGGTCGGCACGCTCGCCGAGGAGCTTCGAATCGTCAAGCGCGGCCTGCTCGCCGCGGTGCGCGCCAAGGGGGCGGGCAAGGGGCAGGTCGTGATGATCTGTTCGGCGCGGCCCGACGACGGCAAGACGTTCACCGCGGTCAATCTGGCAATGAGCCTGGCGGGCGAGCGCGACATCGAGACGCTGCTGATCGACGGCGACGTCGCCAAGCCGGAGGTGCTCTCGACGCTGGGGCTGGAAGGCGGCGCCGGGTTGGTGGACGCGCTGGCCGACCCGTTCGTTGACGTCGAGCAGCTGGTGATCCGGACCGACGTCGGCAATCTGTCGGTGCTGCCCGCCGGGCGGCAGGCGCATGACGCCACCGAATTGCTAGCGTCCGGGCGAATGGCGGAGCTGCTGCGGGACCTGACGTCCGCGCGGGCGGAGCGCGTGATCCTGTTCGATTCGCCGCCGGCGCTGGCCGCGTCCGCCGCTTCGGCGATCGCCGGCCATGCGGGCCAGGTGGTGATGGTGGTGCGCGCGGACCAGACGTCGGAAGCGGACCTGCGCGAGGCGGTGGGGCTGGTCGCGGGCTGTTCCGACATCAAGCTGGTTTTGAACGGCGCGGCGCAACCCACCGGCAAGAAACGATTTTCATATTATGGAGCGGGTCAGTGACCAGGTGGATGATGCTGGTCGCGGCAATCGCGGCGATGCTGGGGATGCCGGGCGCGGCTGCGGCGCAGCGCACGCAGGTGTCGCCGTACATCGAGGTCCAGCAAGTCATCAGCGCCGAGCTCGGCAATCGCGGCGATGTGCTGACCTACACCGCGGTGGCGGTGGGGGTGGACGCGTCGGTCCAGCGGCAGCGTGTGCAGGCACAGGCGAGCTACCGCTACGAGCGGCGCTTCGGCCTCAGCGGCAATCTGTCGGAGGAGGACGTGCACAGCGGGCTGGCGTCGGCGCGGTACACGGTGAACCGCAACCTGCAGCTGGAGGCCGGCGCGCTGGCCACGCGGGCGCGGACCGAGTTCGGCGGCGATTCGCCGGGATTGGCGTTCGCCGACAGCCGTAGTTTGAGCCAGGTGTTCGCGGCCTATGTCGGGCCTTCGGTGACCGGGCGCGCCGGACCGGTGGCGCTGACCGGCAGCTATCGGCTGGGCTACATCGCCGTGGATACCAACAACGACCTCGTCATCCCCGGCGCGCGGCGGCTGGATCGCTATACCGATTCGGTGACGCACCAAGTGACCGCAAGCGCGGGCATGAGCCCGGGGCGGCTGCCGTTCGGGTGGACGGTCAGCGGCGCGTACAGCCGCGAGGATGCGGACGTGCTGGACCAGCGGTTCGAGGGCACGTTCGTGCGCGGCGACGTCGTGGTGCCGGTGTCGCCCACCTTGGCGCTTACCGCCGGGGTCGGGTACGAAAGCATCCAGCAGAGCCTGCAGGACTTTCAGCGCGGGCCCGACGGACGGCCGTTGCTCGATCGCCGGGGCGAACTGATCGCGGACCGCGGACGACCACGGCTCCGGGCGGTGGATATCGACGGACTGATCTACGACGGCGGGTTCATCTGGAAGCCTACGCGGCGGACCGAGCTGCAGATGCGCGCGGGGCGGCGTTACGGCGGGACCAGCGTCACCGGCTCCCTGAGCCATCAACTCGACGAGGGTTCGTCGGTTTCGGCGGTGCTCTACGACGGCATCTCCAGCTTCGGACGCGGGATCATCAACGACCTGGGCACGGTGCCGACCAGCTTTGTGCTGCCGCGCAACCAGCTGATCGGCGGGCCCAACGGCTGCGTGTTCGGCGGCGAGGCGGGCACGGGCACCTGCTTCGATGATTCGCTGCAGTCGATCACCAACGCCAATTTCCGCAACCGCGGTCTGTCGGTGCTCTACGCCCGGCAGCGGGGCGTCTGGAACTTCGGGGTCGGCGGCAACTATGCGACGCGCGAGTATCTGGGTTCGGACAACGGCGACGCGTTCGGCCTGCGCGACGTCGAGGACCAGACCGCGGGCGTGCAGGCCCTGCTCGGCCGCAAGCTGACGCGGACGTCGGGGCTCGACTTCGACGCCTATGCGCAGTGGAACGACAGCGACCTCATCGGCTTCTCCGACCAGTACGCGCTTGGCGTGACCGGCACCTATTATCGCAGCTTCGGCGAACGGCTGCGCGGGCAGGCGACGCTGGGTCTCTACAACACGTCCGGCGACACGTTCGACAGCACGTTCGCGTCCGCCCTGCTGGGATTGAGGTATCAGTTTTGAACGAGGTCAGGCCCATGGGTGCGAAACCCACAACCACCTATCTGGACCATTATGGGCTGTCCGCCCCGCCGTTCCAGCTCGCGCCCGACTCGCGCTTCTACTTCGAGAGCCGGACGCACAAGAAGGCGATGGCGTATCTAGGCTTCGGGCTGAACCAGGGTGAAGGCTTCATCGTCATCACGGGCGACGTCGGCGCGGGCAAGACGACGCTGGTCGAGCATTTAATGGCGACGATCGACCGGTCGCGGCTGACGGTGATCCGCATGGCGACGACGCAGGTGGAAGGCGACGACCTGCTGCGGCTGACGGCGCAGGGCCTGAAGATCGCCACGGGCAACGCGCCCAAGGGGCTGCTGCTGGGGCACGTCGAGCAGGCGCTGCATGAGCAGGCGCGGCAGGGCAAGCGCGTGTTGCTGATCGTCGACGAAGCGCAGAACCTGCCGACTTCGGCGCTGGAAGAGCTGCGCATGCTCAGCAACTTCCAGGCGGAGGGAAAGCAGCTGCTGCAGATATTTCTGCTGGGGCAACCCGAGTTCCGCGAGCGGCTGACGCAGGCGCCCGAACTCGAGCAGCTGCGCCAGCGCGTGATCGCGACGCACCATCTGGATGCGATGAGCGCCGACGAGGTCGGGCCGTACATCGAGCACCGGCTGGAAAAGGCGGGCGCGCAGGGGCGGCCGCGGTTCGTGGACGGCGCGTACGACGCGCTGTTCCGCCATTCGCACGGCGTGCCGCGCAGGCTGAACACGCTGGCTAACCGTGTCCTGCTGCAAGGGTCGGTTGACGGCCTCGACCGGCTTGACGGCCACCTCATCGATCAGGTCGCGCAGGAGGTTATCGGCGACGCCGCGCCGCGTCCGCGCGGCCCAGCTGCGGACGCCCCGGCGCCGGACACGGCGCTGGTCGCCCGGGTGGACGAACTGGAAGCGCGACTGGAAGCGCAGGACGCGGCGCTCAGGCGCGTGCTGACCATGCTGGTGGGCTGGGTGGAAGGAGATCGCCATGACGCAGGCCGACCACGCGCGCGCAACGACGACTTCTGACGCTCCGCCGGGCGGAAAACGCCCGATGATCAACGCGATGTCGATCGACATCGAGGATTGGTTTCAGGTCGGCGCGTTCGAGAACGTCATCGCGCGCGAAAGCTGGGCGACGCTGCCCAGCCGGGTGGAGCACAACAGCGACGCGGTGCTGGAGCTGTTCGCCCAAAGCAACGTCAAGGCGACGTTCTTTACGCTGGGGTGGGTCGCCGAACGGTTTCCGGCGCTGATCCGCCGTTTTGCGGACGCGGGGCACGAGCTCGCGAGCCACGGGTCCAACCACGATCGCGTGTTCACCATGACGCCGGAAGCGTTCCGCGCCGACATAAGCCGCGCCCGCAAGGCGATCGAGGATGCGTCGGGGCAGCGGATCCACGGCTACCGTGCGCCGAGCTTCTCGATCGACGCGCGCAATCCCTGGGCGCACGCGGTGCTGGCGGAGGAAGGCTATGGCTATTCGTCCAGCGTCGCGCCGATCGCGCACGACCATTATGGCTGGCGCGAGGCACCGCGCTTTGCGTTCCGGCCACTGCCGGACGCAGACCTGATCGAATTGCCGGTGACCACCGTCGAGCTAGGCGGGCGGCGCATGGCGGCGGGTGGCGGAGGTTTCTTCCGCATCCTGCCCTACAGCTTCTCGCATTGGGCGATCGGACGGGTGAACGGCCAAGAGGGAAGGCCCGCGGCCTTCTACTTCCACCCGTGGGAGATCGACCCCGAACAGCCCCGGGTTCGAGCAGCCCCGTTGCGTTCGCGGGTGCGGCATTACACGCGGTTGTCGGCGATGTATCCCAAGCTGCAGAAACTGCTTGGTGACTTTTCATGGGGTACGACGGGCGCAGTGGTGGCGAGCGAGCGCGAACGATTGCGATGAACATGGAGGCGACGAGCGCCAGGCCGAGCGTGCGCGCCGTCGGCCTGTCCGAGCCTGCGGAAATGGCGCGGATCGACGCGTTCGTGCGCGAACATCCCGACGGGCAGCTGTTCCAGCGTCCCCAATGGCTGCAGGCCGTGGCGCGCGGGTGCGGGCAGGACGGGTTGTTCCTGCTCGCCGAATTGCGCGGGCGGATCGATGGCGTCGTTCCGGTCACGCGGATGCGGTCGCGGTTGTTCGGCAGGGCGCTGGTTTCGAGCGGGTTCGGCGTCGGCGGCGGGCTGCTGGGCAGCGACCGCGCGGTGGGCGTGCTTTCCGCCGAGTTGATCCGCCATGCCGGCGCGCAGGGTTTCCCTTCGATTGAACTGCGCGGCGGTGCGGCGCCGGCGGGCGACTGGCGCATCATCGACGGCGCACACGCCAATTTCGCGCGTACGCTGGCCACCGACGACGACGCCGAGTTGCTGGCGATCCCGCGCAAGCAGCGCGCCGAGGTGCGCCGGGCGATCGGGTTCGACCTGGAGGTCGAGGTCGGGCGCGGCAGGCGCGATCGCGACGCGCATTATACGGTGTACGCGGCCAGCGTGCGCAACCTGGGCACGCCGGTGTTTCCGCGGGCGCTGTTCGACGCCATGCTCGACGGGTTCGGCGAGGATGCCGAGATCCTGACGGTGCGGCGGGAGGGCGCGGCTCTGGCGAGCGTGCTGAGCTTTCGCCACGGCGACACCATCATGCCGTTCTGGGGCGGCGGGACGGCGGGGGCGCGGACGTGGCGCGCCAACGACCTGATGTATTGGGAGCTGATGAAGCGGGCGCGGAGGATCGGCTGCGCGCGCTTCGACTTCGGGCGATCCAAGACCGGCAGTGGCGCGTTTGCGTTCAAGAAGAATTGGGGCTTCGCGCCGGAGCCGGTGCGCTATTGGACGCATGGCGCCACACGCGAGATCAGTCCCAACGACGCCAGGTACCAGCGCAAGATCGAATTGTGGAAGAAGCTGCCGCTGCCGGTCGCCAATCTGCTGGGGCCGATGCTGTCGCGGGGCCTTGGGTGAGGGAGGTCCTGTTCCTCGCCCACCGCATCCCATTTCCGCCGGATCGCGGCGACAAGATCCGGTCCTTTCACCTGCTGCAGAACCTGTGCCGGGTGGCGCGGGTCCATGTCGCGACGTTCGCGGACGATGCGGCGGACGCGGCGCACGAGGCGGGGTTGCGCGCGGCGCTGGGGAAGGGGCTCGCCAGCGTGTCGACCATCGTACGGACGCGGTCCAAGGGCGCCAGCGTGCTGGCGAGCTTCGCCAGCGGCCGATCGGCGTCGATGGAGGCGTTCGCCAGTGCGACGATGCGGGCTGCGGTGGGTGAGGTCCTGCGCCGCGATTCGATCGCCAGTATCTTCGCATTCTCCGGGCAGATGAGTCAGTATGTTCCTGACCTTCTGGGACAAATTAGATTCGCCATGGATTTCGTCGATGTCGATTCAGCCAAGTTCGAAAGCTACGCCGGGCAGGGACATGCGCCGTTGCGCTGGCTGTACCGGCGCGAGGCGACGCGGCTGGCCGCCGAGGAGGCAGGCATCGCGGCGCGCGCGCATGTCAGCCTGTTCGTGACGGAAGCGGAGGCCGAACTGTTCCGCGGGCGCAGCAGCCTTTCGGGGGCGAACGTGCGCGCATTGGAGAACGGCGTCGACCTCGCCTTCTTCGATCCGGCGGGCGTCGAGCCGGAGCCCGCCGCCGGCGCGCCGCTGCTCGTCTTTTCCGGCCAGATGGATTACGCGCCCAACGTGCAGGCCGTGACCCATTTCGCGCAGGCGATCCTGCCGCGCATCCGCGAGAGCCGCCCGGGCGCGCGCTTCGCGATCGTCGGGCGCAACCCGGCGCCGGCGGTGCAGGCGCTCGGCGCCTTACCCGGTGTCGCGGTGGTCGGCGGGGTACCCGACATGCGTCCGTGGCTGGCGGCGGCGCACGTCGTGGTGGCGCCGCTGCAGGTCGCGCGCGGGGTGCAGAACAAGGTGCTGGAAGCAATGGCAATGGCGCGGCCGGTGGTCGCCTCGCCGCAAGCGTTCGAGGGGATCGATGCGGAGCCTGGACGCGATCTCCTGGTCGCGAATGGCGCCGAGGCGACCGCGGAGGCGGTGCTGAGGGTGGCGGCGGACAGCGGGGTCGCGGCGCGGATCGGCGCGGCGGCGCGGGCGCGGATGTGCGAGCGCTATAGCTGGGACCGGCAGATGGCGCCGCTCGAAGAATTGGTGTTCGGATGAGCATCGCGGCGGCGGCAAGCCGCGCGCGCGCGGAGCCCGCGACGGCGTGGCGTCGGCACCTGACCGCGCTGGCGATCGCGGCGGGGGCCGTGCTGATGCTGCTGGCGGGCGATGCGGCGCACATGGCGACGATCTGGTGGACCAGTTCGACGTTCAACCATTGCCTGCTGATCGTGCCGATCATCGCCTGGCTGGTGTGGCAGCGCGCGCCCGCCTTGGCCGGGCTGACGCCATCGGTGTGGCCGGTGGGGCTGGCAGTCGTGGGCGCGGGATCGCTGGCGTGGATGCTAGGCGATGCGGCTGGCGTGTCGCTGTTCCGGCATGCGGGGCTGGTGATCATGCTGCAGGGCGCCGTGGTGACGCTGCTGGGCCGCGACGTCGCGCGGGCGCTGGCCTTTCCCCTGTTCTACGCGCTGTTCCTGATCCCTGCGGGCGAGGAACTGGTGCCCCTGCTGCAGGTGGTGACCGCCCAACTGTCGATGGCGCTGCTGGGGCTGGCAGGCATTCCGGCGCATATGGAAGGCGTGTTCATCACCACGCCCGGCGGCTATTTCGAAGTCGCGGAGGCCTGCTCCGGGGTCAAGTTCCTGGTCGCGATGCTGGCGCTGGGCGTGCTCATCGCGCATGTCGGGTTTCGGTCCTGGCCGCGTCGGCTGGCGTTCGTTGCCACCGCGCTGATCGTGCCGGTGCTGGCCAACGGCGTGCGCGCGTTCGCCACGATCCTTGTCGCTGCGGAGACGAGCAACGCGGCGGCGAGCGGGTTCGATCACGTCGTCTATGGCTGGTTCTTCTTCGGGTTCGTGATCGCGATCGTGATGGGACTGGCGTGGCGCTTCTTCGACCGCTCGGCGGACGAGGCGGTGGAGGTACGCGCCCCTGTGGCGGCGGTCCCGGCGGGGACGTCGTTGCCGCTGATGCTGGGCCTCGCGCTGACGCTGGTGGCGGCGCCGATCGCCTGGTCGGCGTCGGCGGCCGCTGGCGCGCGCGATATCCGGTTACCGGCGCTCGCTGCGCCCGTCGTGCCCGGGTGGACGCCGGTGGCGCGCGCGGGCGGCGTGCCGTGGACCCCGCGCTTTGCCGGCGCGGACCGCCTGCTCGTCCAGCGCTACCGTGATGCGCAGGGACGCGAGGTCGACCTCGTGGTCGCGGCCTATGCCTGGCAGGGCGAGGGACGCGAGCTCGTGGGATACGGGCAGGGCGTGGTGGCGCCGGACGGCGGCTGGTCTTGGTCGCAGGGCGGGAGCCCGCCGGCGGGCGGGCGGGCCGATCGCATCGTCGCGGACGGCGCCATGCGCGAGGTGCTGAGCTTCTACCGCGTCGGCGGCGTTACCACGGGCAGCGATGCGGCGGTGAAGCTGGAGACGCTGAAGGCGCGGCTGCTCGGACGGTCGCAGGCGGCGGTGGCGGTGCTGGTGTCCAGCCAGGCCGTGCGCGGTGAGATGCCGCCGCGGGTCGCGATCGACGCGTTCCTGAGGTCGCTCGGGCCCGTACCCCGCCTCGCCGACCGAGTGGTCGGGGCCTGACATATGTGCGGCATCGTCGGCATTTTTCATCCCCAGCTCCCCAAGCCCGTGGACGCGGCGCGGGTGTCGGCGATGGCGGACGCGCTGGCGCATCGCGGGCCGGACGGCAGCGGCGTGTGGACCGCGCCGGGGATCGGGCTGGGGCACCGGCGGCTGTCGATCATCGACCTTGGCGGTGGGGCGCAGCCGATGGCGACGGCGGACGGCGATCTGGTGATCAGCTTCAACGGGGAAATCTACAACTTCAAGGCGTTGCGCGCGGAGCTTGAGACCAAGGGTCACCGCTTCCGGACGGACAGCGACACCGAGGTAATCCTCGCCGGCTGGCGCGAATGGGGGACGGAGTGCCCGTCGCGGCTCAACGGCATGTTCGCGTTCGCGCTCTACGACCGGGCCGCCGACACGCTGCACCTCGTGCGGGACAGGCTGGGCGTCAAACCCCTGTACATCGCCAATTTGCCCGACGGCGCGATGATCTTCGCGTCCGAATTGAAGGGCGTGCTCGCGCACCCGCTGCTCCGCCGCGCGCCGTCCGTGCAGGCTGTGGAGGACTTCCTAGGCCTTGGCTACGTGCCCGACGACGCGTGCATCGTTGAGGGCGTACGCAAGCTGCCCGCGGGCGGCATGTTGTCGATCCGCCGCGGGCATCCGGTGCCCACCCCACGCATCTGGTGGGACGTAGCGTTCAACGGCGAGGCGCGGGGCAATGCCGATGCGCTGGGCGAACAGCTGATCGAGCTGATGGGCGAGGCGGTGCGCGCGCGCATGGTCGCGGACGTGCCGCTGGGCGCGTTCCTGTCGGGCGGCGTCGACAGCAGCGCGGTGGTGGCCTTGATGGCGGAGGAAAGCCGGCGCGCAGTGGAGACGTGTTCGATCGGGTTCGCCGAGGCGAACCTGGACGAAAGCCGGTACGCGACACAGGTGGCGCAGCGCTTCGCCACCAATCACAGCGCGCGCACGGTGACGGCGGACGATTTCGGGCTGATCGACACGCTGGTGGAGGCGTTCGACGAGCCCTTCGCCGACGCGTCCGCGCTGCCGACCTATCGTGTCGCCGAGCTGGCGCGGGAGAAGGTCACGGTAGCCTTGTCGGGCGACGGCGCGGACGAGCTGTTCGCGGGGTACCGGCGGCACCGTTTCTTCGCGGGCGAGGAGGCGGTGCGCGCGCGGCTGCCGGGGGCGGTGCGGCCCTGGGTCGCGGCGGCGGGCCGGGCCTATCCCAAGCTGGACTGGGCGCCGCAGGTGCTGCGCGCCAAGTCGACGCTGACGGGGCTAGGACGAAGCAGCGGCGAGGCTTATGCGGCGGCGGTCGGCGTGACGGACGAGGCAAGCCGGCGCCGGCTGTACCGGCCGGCGTTCACCGCCGCGCTGGGCGGGCACCGCGCCGAGGACCGCTACGTCGCGGCCATGGCGTCGGCGCCGGCCGCCGATCCGCTGGCGCGGGCGCAGTATGCGGATCTGAAGATCTGGCTGCCGGGCGACATCCTGACGAAGGTGGACCGGACGAGCATGGCGGTGAGCCTGGAAGCGCGAGAGCCGCTGCTGGACTACCGGCTGGTCGAGTTCGCGGCGTCGCTGCCGGTGGGCATGCGGCTGCGCGGGGGGACGGGCAAGTGGCTGATGAAGCGGAGCCTGGAAAGCCGGCTGCCGCACGACATCTTGTACCGCAAGAAGATGGGGTTCGTGACGCCGATCACCGCCTGGTTCCGCGGGCCGCTGGCCGCCGAGGCGGCGGCGGTGGCGCGCGGGTCGGCGCTGGCGGCGACCGGCTGGTTCGACGCCGACGAGATGGCGCGGGTCGCGCGCGAGCATCGCGCCGGGCGCGCCGATCACGGACGGCTGTTGTGGCAGTTGCTGATGCTGGACAAGTCGCTGGGACGACTGTTCGGGTAGAGCGCGCGGACGAAGTACAGACCGTCGGGCGGCGCGTTCATGCCCAGCGCGTTGCGGTCGCGCGCGGCGAGCGCGGCGGAAAGATCGTCCGCGCTCCACCGGCCGCGGCCGACCAGCGCGAGGCAGCCGACCATCGAGCGGACCTGATGCTGGAGGAAGGAGCGGGCGGCGGCGTGGATCGCGATCCCGTCGCCGTCGGGGACGACGTCGAGCCGTTCCAGCGTGCGCACGGGGCTGTCCGCCTGGCAGTTGGCGGCGCGGAATGTCGTGAAATCGTGCGCGCCGACGAGGCGCTGGGCCGCCCGGTGCATGGCGTCGCGGTCGAGCGCGGGCGCGATCTGCCAGCGGCGGCCCCGGTCCAGCGCCAGCGGCGCGCGGCGGTTGACGATGCGGTAGACATATTCGCGGCCGGTGCAGCTGAAGCGCGCGTGCCAGTCGTCGGGAACCGCGACCGCGTCCAGCACCGCGACCGGCTGCGGGCGCAGATGCGCGTTAAGCGCGCCGGCGAGGCGGAAGCCGGTGATCGGACGCGCGATGTCGACGTGCGCGCTCATGCCCAGCGCATGGACCCCGGCGTCGGTGCGGCCCGCGGCGTGCACCGGCGCGGGGGTGCCGAACGTCGCGGCGACCGCGTCCTCCAGCGCCTGCTGCACGGTCGGGCCCTGCGGCTGCCGCTGCCAGCCGAGATAGTCACGGCCGTCATACTCGACCCGCAGATGGAAGCGGGTCACGCGAGTAGCGTGCCTGGAGGAATGGCGAAGCCGCGCAGCAGGTCGGCGGCGTCCATCGCCCCGCGCCCGGCCCGCTGCACGCGCGTCGGGCGCAGCGCGCCGGCCTGACATGCGATGGTAAGGTAATCGTCCAAGACGCTGCCGGGTATTCCCTTTCCGCCCTCGACCGTCGCAGCGAGGACACGGATGCGTTCGCCGCCATGTTCGAAAAAGGCACCGGGGACAGGGGCAAAGGCGCGAACCTGGCGCTCGGCGGCGGCGGCGTCCTGCGCGAAGTCGAGCCGCGCTTCGTGCTTCTCGATCTTGGCGGCGTAGGTGACGCCGTCTTCGGGTTGCGGGACCGACGGGTAGTTCCGAGGGGCGGCGAGCACCTCCGCCATTGCGTCGGCGCCCAGCGAAGCCAGTTCGGCGGTGAGTTCGCCCGCGGTCTTGCCAGCGGTGGCGGTGCGGCGGATCAGTCGCATCGCGCCGGTGTCCAGCCCGCGTTCCATGTCCATGATGGTGACGCCCGTTTCCGGGTCGCCGGCGAGGAGCGCGCGGTGGATCGGGGCGGCGCCGCGCCAGCGGGGGAGCAGCGAGGCGTGGATGTTGAGGCAGCCGAGGCGCGGCGCGTCGAGCACCGCGGCGGGCAGGATCAGGCCGTAGGCGGCGACCACCGCGGCATCGAGGTCCAGGTCGGCGAACGCCTGCCGATCGGCCGGGTAGCGCAAGTTGGCGGGCGTGCGTACCGGCAGCCCGAGTTCCTCCGCGCGGCGCTGCACCGGGCCGGGCACGACCGCCTTGCCGCGGCCGGCGGGGCGGGGCGGTTGCGTATAGACGGCGGCGATGTCGTGACCGTTGGCGACGAGCCGGTCCAGCGTCGGCACCGCGAAATCCGGCGTTCCCATGAAGGCGATGCGCATGGCGGCGGTCCTTTTCGGCTTTCGCAGGGCTTGGCAAGCCGGGCGCGGGCAGGCCCGGCCTTGGCAAGCGCGGCGCCCGGGCCATATGCGATGGGCATGGCGTCGCCCGAGATCGAGAACCTGTCCGCGGCGCTGGCCCGGCTGCCCGGGCTGGGACCGCGGTCGGCGCGGCGGGCGGTGCTCCACTTGCTCAAGAAACGAGAGACCGCGTTGTCGCCGCTGCTGCGTGCGCTGCAGGCGGTTGAGGCGCGGCTGACGACGTGCACGACGTGCGGCAATGTCGACACCGCCGATCCGTGCGGCGTGTGCGAGGACCCTCGCCGCGATGCGCGGTTGCTGTGCGTGGTGGAGGAGGTCGCGGACCTCTGGGCCCTCGACCGGTCGCGGCTGTTCCCGGGACGCTACCATGTGTTGGGCGGCAAGCTGTCGGCGCTGGAGGGGGTGCGGCCGGAGGATCTGACGATCGACATGCTGATAGGTCGGGTGGCAGGTGGGGGTATCGACGAAGTCGTCCTGGCGATGAACGCGACGCTGGAGGGGCAGACCACGGCGCATTACGTGGCCGAGCGGCTGGAGACCTATCCGGTGCGGCTGACGCAGCTGGCGCATGGGCTGCCGGTGGGGGGTGAGCTTGACTATCTTGACGAGGGAACGCTGGCGCAGGCGCTGCGTGCCAGGCGGCCGGTGGCTTGAGGCCGGGTTGCTTGACGGCCGGAGCGGCCGGATTTAGCGACCCGCGATGACCGTTCGACCGATCCTTGAAATCCCCGATCCTGTGCTTCGCGAGGTCTCGGCGCCCGTCGCGGAGGTCGATGACGGGGTGCGGGCGCTAATCGCCGACATGTTCGACACGATGTACGACGCGCCCGGTATCGGGCTGGCCGCGGTGCAGATTGGCGTGCTTTCGCGCGTGGTGGTGATCGATTTGCAGGAGCCCGAGGAGAAGGGGGGGGAGGGGGTGCGCAGGCCGCGTGCGTTCGTCAATCCGGAGATTGTCGAGGCTTCGGACACTCTTCAGACGTATAATGAGGGTTGCCTGTCAATCCCCGAACAATATGGGGAAGTTACCCGTCCCGAGCGCATCCGCGCGCGGTGGCTCGATGAGACGGGAATGGCGCGGGAAGAGCAATTGGACGGTCTGATGGCGATCTGCCTGCAGCACGAGATCGACCATCTGAACGGCGTGTTGTTCATCGATCATCTGTCCAAGCTCAAGCGCGACATGCTGGTCAAGAAGCTGACCAAATATCGGCGGGAGCGGGGCGGGTAGGCGTTTCGCACTTGCGTTAAGCACGAGCGTCGCTGACGAGCTTCGCCGAGTGCTAACACCCCGGCGTAGGCCGGGGTCCAGTCGTACCGGCGGTGTTACTGGGCTCCGGCCTACGCCGGAGCACTCCCCGCCCGTTCTATAGGCTTTCCAGCGCGCGGCGGCAGTCGTCGGCGCATTCGCGGCACATGGTCGCGCAAAGCTTGCAATGTTCGTGGTCGTGGCGGTCGCATTCTTCCGCGCACAGGGTGCATGCCTCGATGCACAGCTCCAGCATGCGGCGGCGCAGCGTCGCGTCGTAGGCGGTGAGGCGGGTGGCGATGCGCGAGGCGGCGGTGCAGATGTCCGCAGTGTCCAGGCACATGCGGATGCACTGGCGCAGGTCCCGGTGCGCCGTGGAGAAGTCCTCCGCGAGGCAGGCGTCGGCACAGGACGTGCAGAACAGGGCGGCGAGACCGGCGTGCCGGGCGGCGAGCGCCAGCGGATCGAAGCGGTGGTCGGAATGGGGGTGCAGCGCGATCATTTTTTCTAGCGACATGGGGCGGGGTTCCTCAGGTGACGTGCGTCGTGAACGCGCCCGCGCCGTCGAGTGTCCGCTTGCAATGTAGGAAATCACCGGTTAGGTTCCCGGTTCGTTCCACCTTTGGGGCCTAGGTTGGACCTGACGATTATCCTCTTCGTACTCCTTGCGGCCGCCGCCGGTGGCGCGCTCGGCTGGCTGCTCGCCGCGCGGCGGACGGCGGCGGTGTCGGCGGAGCGCGACCGCTTCGACGAGCGCGCCAAGGCGGCGGACCAGCTGCGGCCGTTGCTGGACGCGGTGACCGCCGAGCGCGACGGGGCGCGCAACGAGGTCGCGGCGCTGCGCCCGGTGGCGGCGCGCGTCGAGTCGCTGGAAGCCGAGCTCGCCGACGTCCGGTCGCAGAAGGAAGCGCTGGCGGCGGCCAAGGCCGGGCTGGAGCGCGGCGAGGCGGAGCGGCAGAAGGCGTTCGCGGAACAATTGGCGCAGGTCCGCGACCTCGAAGCGCGGATGGAGGCCAAGTTCGGCGACCTGGCGACGCGCGCGGTCAAGGGCGCGCATGACGAGTTCCTGAAGGCGGCGGACGCGCGGTTCGGCCATGCGGGCAAGCAGAGCGAGGAGAAATTGCGGGCGCTGCTGCAGCCGGTCGAATCGACGCTCAAGCGCTACGAAGAGGGGCTGAACCGCGTCGAAAAAGAGCGGGAAGGGAGCTATCGCGAACTCAACAAGGCGGTGGACCTGCTGCGCGAGGGGCATGGCCAGGCGCGCGACGAAACGGCGCGGCTGGTCAACGCATTGCGCTCCAGCCCCAAGGCGCGCGGACGCTGGGGCGAGCAGAGCCTCAAGAACGTTCTCGAGCAGGCGGGGCTTTCTCAGTTCGCGGACTTCCAGACGGAGGTTTCGGTGGACACGGGCGACGGGCGGCTGCGCCCCGATGTGGTCGTGCGGCTGCCGGGCGGGCGCAAGCTGATCATCGACGCGAAATGCTCGCTCAATGCGTTCCTGGACGCGCATCACGAGATCGACGAGGTGGTTCGCACCGCGCATCTGAAGTCCCATGCGGGAGCGATCCGCAATCACGCATTGCAGCTGGGTGCGAAGAGTTACTGGCAACAGTTTGGCGACGCGGCCGATTACGTCATCATGTACATTCCCGGCGAGCATTTCCTGACCGCCGCGCTGGAGCAGGACGACGGGCTGTGGGACTGGGCGTTCGAGCGCCGCGTGCTGCTGGCTACGCCCACCAATCTGGTGGCGATCGCGCGCACGGTGGCGAGCGTCTGGCGGCAGGAAAAGATCGCGGAAGAAGCGACGGTGATCGCCAATCTGGGCAAGGAGTTGCACGCGCGGCTGGCGACAATGGGCGCGCACGTGGTCAAGCTCGGCCGCAACCTGGAGGCCGCGACGGGCGCGTACAACAGCTTCGTCGGCAGCTTGGAAAGCCAGGTGCTGACGCAAGCCAAGCGGTTCGAGACGCTGGAGGTCTCGGGCGGGGGCAAGAGCATCGAGGCGATGCCGGTGATCGACACGGTGCCTAGGGTGTTGACCAAGATTGCGGCGGAGCCGGTGGGGGCGGAGCGGGTACTGACGCCGTGACGCCAGAGGCTTAGGATGCAAACGTCCTCCCCGGCCTTTGCCGGATGATCGGGTCGGATCGTCCCCCGGACGGTCCTCAACCGTGCGGGGCACGGTTGACCCGGTCATGGGACCATTCCGCGTACGCGGAATGGTGGAGGGGTCTTGCAACGCCGTAGATGACCCGCTGCAAAACCCCTCCACCAGCTTCGCTGGTCCCCCTCCCCAGCAAAAGCTGGGGAGGACAGCGGGCTTGCAGGTCCGGTTCGTGCATCCGTTCGGCTGGTTTGATTAGTCCTCCCCTCGTTTTCGAGGGGAGGGGGACCAGCGCAGCTGGTGGAGGGGCCTCTTGTTGGCCCAAGGGCGAAAGGGCCCC
>DASQNO010000115.1:0-2517 GCA_035644935.1 Sphingomonadaceae bacterium | reverse complement strand
CTTCCGACCGCGATCGCGCAGGCGTTCGAGGGCGGCCGCACCGGCACCCTGTCGCCGGTGCTGATCGTCGGCGTGCTGGTCCTCGTCGTCGTCCTCGTCCTCGGCATCTGCTTCATGGAGCGCGCCCAGCGCCGCGTCCTCATCCAGTATCCCAAGCGCCAGACAGCGCGCGGCCAGATGCAGGCGGAGCGCTCGCATTTGCCGCTGAAGATCAACACCGCGGGCGTCATCCCGCCGATCTTCGCGTCGTCGCTGCTGTTGATGCCACTGACGATCGCGCAGTTCGCGGGCAACAAGGTGCAGGGCGAGAGCACTTCGGGCGACTTCCTGATCACGCTGTCCACGCTGCTCGCGCACGGATCGCCGCTGTACATGGCGCTGTACGCCGCGGGCATCATCTTCTTCTGCTTCTTCTACACGGCGGTGGTGTTTAACCCGGAAGAGACGGCGGACAACCTGAAGCGGCACGGCGGGTTCATCCCCGGCATCCGCCCGGGCAAGAACACCGAGACATATCTGGATTACGTGCTGACCCGCATCACCGTCGTCGGCGCGGCCTACCTGACGATCATCTGCCTGGTGCCTGAGTTCCTGATCAGCCGGGCGGGCATCCCGTTCTACCTGGGCGGCACAAGCCTGCTGATCGTGGTCAACGTGACGATGGATACAGTGACGCAGATCCAGAGCCACCTGATCGCGCATCAATATGGCGACCTGATCAAGAAATCGAAGCTGAAGAGTGGCGCGCGCGGGGCGGCGGTGCCGCCGCCCAAGGGGTTCCGGCGCTAGGCGCGGGGTAGGGAGCGGGCGTGAACATCATCCTTCTCGGACCCCCGGGGGCGGGGAAGGGTACGCAGGCCGCGCGGCTCGAGTCCGAGCGCGGAATGGTGCAGCTGTCGACGGGCAACATGCTGCGCGCCGCAGTCGCGGCGGGCACGCCCGTCGGGCTGGAGGCAAAGGCTGTGATGGCCGACGGCGGCCTGGTGTCCGACGGCATCGTCACGGGAATATTGTCCGACCGGCTGGACCAGCCCGACGTGCGGGCGGGCTTCATCCTAGATGGATATCCGCGCACCGAGGCGCAGGCGCGCGCGTTGGACGACCTGCTCGCGGACAAGGGCATGGCATTGCACCATGTTATCGAACTGTGCGTCGACGAAGACGCGCTGGCCGAGCGGATCACGGGCCGGTTCAGCTGCGCCGCGTGCGGCGCGGGATACCATGACAGCTTCAACCGGCCGGCGGTGGAGGGCACGTGCGACGTGTGCGGCGCGCATGCGTTCACGCGTCGACCCGACGACAACCCGGAAACGGTGCGCCAGCGCATGGCCGAATACCGGGCCAAGACCGCGCCTATCCTGCCGCACTACGAAGCGCGCGGGCTGGTGCGATGCGTTGACGGCATGGCGCCGATCGAGGACGTGAATGCATCGATCGAGGCGATCCTGGGCTAGTTCGTCCAATGGCCCTCAGCGCGCGATCTTGTAGCTTGCATACTGACGTTCGATGTCGGGGTTGATCGCCAAAGCGGCGGCGGCATCGGCGTCGGACTTCGCCTTTTCGCCCTTGCGTGCCCAAACCACGGCGCGCCCGAAAAGCGAAGACGTTTGCTTCGGCGCCTTGGCCAAGGCTGCATCGTAGTCCGCCAGCGCTTCGTCGAAGCGGCCGAGCCGAAGGTAGACCAGTGCGCGGCTGTCCAGAGTGCTGGGTGCCCCGGGTTGCTTAGTCAATGCGGCGTCACATTCGGCCAACGCGGAGGCCAACATCAGGCCGGCCGTGGCTTTGCTCCAGCACAGGCCGTTCAGCTCGAATGGTTCCTTTGCGAGCGCGCGTGCAGCGGCCAGATCTTTTTCGGCCGCAGGCATGCGGCCCGCGCGGGCATGGAGCAAGCCGCGCCCCGCCAGCGCCCCGGCGCTGTCCGGCTCGGCGGCGATCGCCGCATTCCAGGACTTCAATGCCGCCGCCTCGTCTCCTTGTTCTTGGTGCAATTCGGCCAAAAGCGCCCATGCGGAGGTGGCGTCCGCTTCGAGCTTGACTGCCGCTTCCAAGTCCGCCCGTCGGCCGGCCACATCTTCGGACGCGCGCGTTTGGGCGCGGTTGATCAGCGTCAGCGAGTCTGGTCGGATCGCCATGGCCCGATCAAACACCCGCATCGCGTCAGCCCGCCGGTCCAGTGCCGCCAAGATGCGAGCGGCCGCGACATGCGCCTCGACGTTCTCCGGGTTGGCCTTCATCAGCGCGCTGGCCTCCGCGATCGCCTCCGCCGGCCGCCTCTCGCTGCGGAAGAGGTTGGCGCGCAAGAGGTACATGTCTACCCAAGTGGGATCCTTCGCGATGGCGGAGGCGGCATCTGCCAGCGCGAGGGCCGTGTTGTCAGCGGCACGATACGCTTGCGCGCGGCGGCCCAAGGCGAAACCGCTGCCCGGATCAATCTCGAGCGACCGGGTATAGGCCGCAACCGCTTCTTCGGGCTTGCCACGGCGCTGCGCCAGAAGACCCCGCGCACGGTAGATTACG
>DASQNO010000114.1:0-37877 GCA_035644935.1 Sphingomonadaceae bacterium | reverse complement strand
TCGTCCAGCATCGCGCGATGTTCGAAAAAGATCACGGGATCGTTGCCACGCAGCCCCGCGCGCAACAGCCCCACCGCGTCCTCCGCGTTGGACGGCACCGCCACCATCCACCCCGGATTGTGGACGAATTGCACTTCATTGGTCTGGCTGTGCCACGGATCGCCGACCTTGAAGAACCCGCCGGGCACGCGCAGCACCATGGGCGCGGCGAAACGGTTGTTGGTGCGCCAGCGCATCGTCCCGCAATCGTTGATCTGCTCCAGCGCCGGTTCGGCATATTTGCGGAACTGGATCTCGGGCACTGGCATCAGCCCGGCCAGCGCCATGCCCACCGCGCGCCCGACGATGCCCTCCTCCGAGAGGGACGTGTCGAACACGCGCCCGAAGCCGTGTTTGGCCTGCAGCCCCAGTGTCACCGCATGCACCCCGCCCTTGGGCCCGACGTCCTCGCCGAACAGCAGCACGCGCGGGTTAATCTCCAGCTCGTGATCCAGCGTGCGGCGGATCGCCGTTACCATGTTAATGCGCTGCCCCTCCGGCGCGGGCGCGTCGTTGGCGGACGGAGCCTGGTAGCCGTGTGTCCACTGCCCGCCTACGACCTGCGGCTCGCCCTCGAAGAAGACGTGACGCATCACCGTGTTCGGATCGGCGACGCCGCGCGCTTCGGCTTCCTCGCGCGCGGCCTCCACCGCCGCGTCCGCTTCGCGCTCCAGCGCCCCCCACTCGCCTTCGCTCAATTCCGCCCCGACGAGGTAGCTGCGCAGCTTGGGCAGCGGATCGCGCGCCCATTCCGCCGCGACCACCGCCTCGTCCTTGTACGTCTGCGTGTCCTGAAAACTATGCCCCTGCAATCGCGGCACGGTCAGCCGCAGCAGCGCCGGTCCCTCACCGGCCCGAACATGGTTCACCGCCCGGCTCACCAGCCGCGCCGCCTCCGCGGGCTCCGTGCCGTCGCCAGATACGATCTTCAGCCCGGAAAAACTCGCAAGATTGGCCGCGATATCGCCGCCTGGCGTTTGGAAAACGCCGGGAACCGAGATCCCGAAGCCGTTGTCTTCAACGTAGAAAAGCATCGGCAGCTTCTGCGTTGTCGCGATCGTCAACGCCGACCAGAAGCCGTTGGTCGCCACCGACGCATCGCCGCCCAGCACCACCGCGATCGCGCCGTCATAGGACGGATCGCCCAGCACCTCGCGGCCGTACCGGATCGCCTGCGCCCAGCCGGCGGTGGGCGTGTACTGCGCCCCCACCCCGCCTGACATCGGCAATGCCGGCGTGCCGCCCGGATTGGGGAAGTTGAACACCACGCCGATGTCGCGACCGTCCGAATAGCCGCCGCTGCGCCCCATCGCGCTGCCCAGCGCATCCGCGACATCGACGCCAAGCGACAGGAGCAGCGGCCGCGACCGATAATATCCGCAGGTCGCATCGCGCCCACGTGTCAGGCGCGACCCCAGCAGCACCTGCGCCATGTCGTGCCCGCGCGCCGAGAACTGGTACAGGACCTTGCGCTCGGGAACGAGCCGCTCCTCCTCCAACCGGTCGAGCGCACGGCTGACCAGCACATGGTAGGCGACCTCCCGCCAGTCATAATCCGGATCGGGGCCGTTGCCGGCGAAGTCAGCCATTGGCGGGCGGCAGGTCGTCCGCGATCAGCCCGGCGAAGCGCCTGGCGTCGCCTTCCGCGAACCCCGCGACGTTGATCCGGCCCGACGCGGCCATGTAGACGCCGTGGTCGGTGCGTAGGCGCGCGATCGCGTCCTTGGACAAAGGCAGCAGCGAGAACATGCCGTTCTGCTCGTCGATATAGGCGAGCCGCGGGTCCGCTGCCGCCAGTTCCGCGCGCAATGACCGTATGCGCCGGTGCATCGTGTCGACCTCCGCACGCCAATCCGACCGCAACGCCGGATCCTCCAGGATCGTGCGCACCACCGCAGCGCCGTGGTCGGGCGGCATCGACCACATGCACCGCGCCAGCTGCAGCAGATTGCCGAACACCAGGTCCCCGCCGGCGCGGCTGCCCGCCTTGACGAACAGCGTCCCCGTCCGCTCGCGATACAATCCGAAGTTTTTGTCGCAGCTCTGCGCCACCAGCGCGCGGTCGGCAGCCTCGACAACGAGCCGCGTCCCCGCCGCGTCGGGTTCCAGCCCATTTCCAAGACCTTGATAGGCGATGTCGACAAAGGGAATGAGCCCGCGGCTTGCGACGATGTCGGCGACTTCCTGCCACATCTCCTCCGTCAGGTCCGCGCCTGCCGGATTGTGGCAGCTGCCGTGCAGAAGCACGACATCGCCTGCCTCAGCCGCTAGAAGCGCCGCGCGCATGTCGTCCCATAGCAAGGTCGCCGTGTCGCGGTCGTAGAACGGGTACTCGACGATCTCGAGCCCGCTGGCCCCGATGATCGGCTCGTGATTGGGCCAGGTCGGCCGCCCCACTAGCATCCGCGTCTCGGGGCGCGCCGCGCGGATCAGCTCCGCGCCCAGCCGCAAGGCGCCGCACCCGCCGGGCGTCTGCACGCCGACGATGCGCTCGTCGGCCGCAAGCGCTGTGCCGAACAGCAGCGGCCGGATCAGCGCGACAAAGGCCATGTCGCCCTCGGGGCCCAGATAGGCCTTGCTTTCCTGCGTACTGAGCAGGATCCGCTCGGCCGCCTTGACCGCGCGCAGGATGGGGGTGCGGCCTTCCGCGTCGCGGTACACGCCTACGCCCAGGTCGATCTTGCCCGGCCGCGTGTCGGCGCGGGCGAGCCCGATTAGTGACAGCAGCGGGTCGGCGGGCTGCGCCTCCAGTTGATCGAACAGCATGGTCCCCGCTCCTCCCGCCGAATCGCGCGCGTCTGCGTCGCTCTTGGCACCGGCGGGGTGCGCAAGGCTAGGCATCGTAGTCGACCGCGACGCCCTCGCCCGCCGGGATCGCCTGGCACGTCAGCACGTATCCGGCCGCGACCTCGTCGTCGCTCAGGCCATAGCGCGCCGCCATCTCTACCTCACCCGCCGTGACGCGCGCCCGGCACGTGGCGCAAACGCCCGCCTTGCACGCGAACGGCGCGCGCAGGCCGGCGATCCGCGCCGAATCGAGGATATTGCCGGCCGCGGCGTCGAACGCGATCCGCCGCGTCCGCCCGTCCAGCGTGACCGACAACTGCAACCCTTGCGCGCGCGTCTGCATCGCCGCGACGAACGCCTCTTGGTCCGCGGTCGACCGGTCGGCGGTGAACCGCTCCGCGTGAATCGCATCGCCCGCAACGCCGGCGGCGCGCAACGCCGCCTCCGCCGCGTCCATCATGCCCCCTGGCCCGCAAAGATAGGCGGCGTCGATCCCCGCCGGATCGATCAGCGTCTCCAGGATCTCGTCGCACTTGCCGCGGTCCATGCGGCCGTTGAACAGGTGGACATCCTCGGCTTCCGCCGACAGGAAGTGATACACTTCAAGCCGTTGCATGAAGCGGTTCTTTAGCGCTCCGAGCTCCTCCAGGAACATGACCCCGCTCGCGTCGCGATTGCCGTAACAGAGCGTGAAGCGGCTGTCCGGATTGCCCAGCAGCGTCGCCTTCAGGATCGACAGGATCGGCGTGATCCCGGATCCGCCGGCGAAGCCCACGATGTGGCCCGGCGGGGCCGACGGGTGACGAATGAAGCTGCCGTGCGGCTCCATCGCCTCTACGACGTCGCCTGGGCGCAGCGCCTCGTTGGCCCAGGTGGAGAAACGCCCGCCCGCGATCCGCTTGACGCAAATCTTCACCGCGTCCTCCTGCGGCGCGGCGGACAGCGAATAGCTTCGGCGCACGTCCTCGCCGCCAATGTCGTGGCGCAGCGTCAGGTGCTGGCCGGGCAGGAACGCGAAACGCGGGCGCACCGCTTCGGGAACATCGAACCGGATGACGCTGGCGTCCGCGGTCTCCGGCGTGATCTCGGCCACCGTTAGCGGGTGAAAACGATTGTCGATCAACTCAGTGGCACTTGAACAGGTCAAACGGTTCGAGGCACGCCTCGCAGCGCCACTGCGCCTTACACGGGGTGGAGCCGAAGCGGCTGATCTCGACGGTGTCTGTCGACCCGCATTGCGGACAAGCCACGGCGCTGGTTCCTGCGACGCGCGGCGGCGCGATGCCGTAGGCGCGCAGCTTGTCGCGGCCCGCGGGCGTGATCCATTCGGTGGTCCACGCCGGCGACAGGGTCGTGTCGATGCGCACGTCGCCGAACCCCGCCGCGTCGAGCGCACGACGCACGTCGCTCTCGATCGCAAACGTCGCCGGGCACCCGGTGTAGGTCGGCGTAAGCACCACCCGCCGTCCCGCGGCGTCCGCCTCGCGCACGATGCCCAGGTCGACCAGCGACACCGCCGGAATCTCCGGATCGGGCACATCGGCCAGCACGGCCCAAAGCCGCGCCTGTTCGTCGGAAACGGCGCTCGCTGCTACCATTTGGCGTCCGGGTAGGCGCGCGGAAGGAACTGCATTTCGCTCAATATATGTCCCAGATGCTCGCTATGGTGCCCGCGCCGCCCGCCCAGGATCGGCCGCTGGTCGGCGGGCCGCGCGAGCGTCGCCTCCGTCAGCACCGCGCCGATGCGCGCGTCGTACGCGTCCCGGAACGCGGTCGGGTCGGTACCGGTGCCGGCCCCGGCCATCGCCTCGTCGACGTCGTCGCGATCGAACAGCTCCGGGATGAAGCGCCAATTCCACGCGAGCCCGTCCGCCATCCGCTGCCGGCTCTCTTCCGTGCCGTCGCCCAGCCGGATGACCCACTCAGCCGCCAGTTCCTCGTGATAGGCGACTTCCTTGACCGCCTTGGCCGACACCGACGCGATGAAGTCGTCGGCGCTGACCAGCAGCCGGTCGAACAGCATCTTCTGATAGGTCGAAAACAGCAGCTGCCGCGCCATCGTCCGCGCGAAATCGCCGTTGGGCTGCTCGACCAGCAGGCAATTGCGGTAATCGAGCACATCGCGGTGGTACGCCAGCCGGTCGGCGTCGCGGCCGCGGCGTTCGACCTTGCCGGCATAGCCCAGGAAGTGCGTGGCCTGCCCCACCAGGTCGAGCGCGAAGTTGGCGAGGCTGAGGTCGACCTCGACCGTCGGGCAGCGTCCGGTCCATCCCGACAGCCGCTGCCCCAGGATCAGCGCGTCGTCACCCAGCCGCAGCGCATATTCGAACAAAGCCGCGCCGTGCGGATCGACGACGGGCGCATCGAACCCATGCTCGCCCGCATGCGTCATCCGCTCGGCGCGCGCGACGTCGCGGGGCAGGATTGGCGGGAGGCTCGGCATCAGATGTGCGTGATGCCGTCGGGGATGTCGTAAAATGTGGGGTGGCGGTACACCTTGTCCTCGGCGGGCGCGAACATCGGCCCGTCGTCGGCCGGGTCGGACGCATGGATCGCGCCCGACGGCACGACCCACAGGCTGACGCCCTCCATCCTCCGCGTATACGTATCGCGCGCGTGCCGCACCGCGATGGCGCCGTCCGGCGCGTGCACGGACCCGACATGGCGATGCGACAATCCGCCCTTTGAGCGGACGAACACTTCCCAAAGCGGCCAGTCGGTCAAGCGGCGACGCGCTCCTGATCGTGCTTCGCCGCGTAGACAGCGGCGGCCTCGCGCACCCAGGCGCCGTCGTTCCAGGCACCGACCCGCGCTTCCATGCGTTCGCGCGCCACCGGCCCTTCGCCCTTCACCACCGCGTAGAACTCGTCCCACTCGATCGCGCCGAAATCGTAATGGCCGCGCGCCTCGTTCCACACGAGGTCCGGGTCGGGAACGGTGAGCCCGATCGCCTCCGCCTGCGGCACGGTGATGTCGACGAACTTCTGGCGAAGCTCGTCATTGGTGTCGCGCTTGATCTTCCACCGCATCGACTGCGCGCTGTTGGGCGAATTGTCGTCCGTGGGCCCGAACATCATCAAGCTCGGCCACCACCAGCGGTTGAGCGCGTCCTGCGCCATGCGCTTCTGGTCCGCGGTGCCGGCGGCGAGGTTCATCATCACCTCGTAGCCCTGGCGCTGGTGGAAGCTTTCCTCCTTGCACACGCGCACCATTGCGCGCGCGTAGGGGCCGTAGCTCGCGCGCTGCAGCGGCACCTGGTTCATGATCGCCGCGCCGTCCACCAGCCAGCCGATCGCGCCCATGTCCGCCCAGGTAAGCGTCGGGTAGTTGAAGATGGTCGAATATTTGGCGCGACCGCTGTGCAGCGCGTCAATCATCTCGGCGCGCGACGTGCCCAGCGTCTCCGCGGCGGAATAGAGGTACAGACCGTGCCCGGCCTCGTCCTGCACCTTGGCGAGCAGGATCGCCTTGCGGCGCAGCGACGGCGCGCGCCCGATCCAGTTGCCTTCGGGCAGCATGCCGACGATCTCGCTGTGCGCGTGCTGCGAGATCTGGCGCACCAGCGTGCGGCGGTATGCCTCGGGCATCCAGTCCTTGGGCTCGATGAACTCGTCGCGCGCGATCCGCGCCTCGAACGCTTCCACCAGCGCGGGGTCTTCGATGCTTTGGACTTTTGCGGTCTTTTGCAGCTCGGTCGTGTACATGGACGCTCTCCTGCCGCCTTATGTAGCAGCGAAAGCGCAGGCTTTAAACACCGCGCCGCAGGGGAGACGCCGTCGAAGTTCGCAAAGTTCCTAGTGTCGAGCCGTTTTGTCCACTCCGGGGATGAACACTCGAGTCGTTCGGAGGTCCAGAGGCTAAGCTTATCGCCAGCCTGTAGGACAGCGAAATTAGACGCGTTCGATGACCAGGGCGATCCCCTGCCCTACCCCGATGCACATCGCGCACAACGCATAGCGGCCGCCGGTACGCTGCAGTTCCTCGGTCGCGGTCATCGCCAGGCGGGCGCCGGACATGCCCAGCGGGTGGCCGAGCGCGATCGCGCCGCCATTGGGGTTCACGTGTTCGGCATCGTCCGGCAGCCCCAGTTCGCGCAGCACGGGCAGCGCCTGCGCGGCGAAAGCTTCGTTGATCTCGATCACGTCCATGTCGGCGATCGTCAGCCCGAGCCGGGCCAGCAGCTTCTGCGATGCCGGCGCGGGGCCGATGCCCATGATGCGCGGCTCAACGCCGGCGATGCCGCCGCCGACGATGCGCGCGCGCGGGGTCAGGCCGTGGCGCTTGGCCGCTTCTCCCGACGCGACGATCATCGCCGCGGCGCCGTCGTTGACCCCCGACGCATTGCCCGCCGTCACCGTGCCTCCGGGGCGCACGATGGGCTTCAGCTTGGCCAGGGCCTCGACGCTGGTCAGCCGCGGATGCTCGTCGCGATCGACGATCACCGGCTCGCCCTTGCGCTGCGGGATCGGCACGGGGACGATCTCGGCGGCGAAGCGGCCCGACGCCTGCGCCCGGCTGGCCTTTTCCTGGCTGCGGACGGCGAAAAGGTCCTGGTCCTCGCGGCTTACGCCGAATTCTTCAGCGACGTTCTCCGCCGTCGACGGCATGGTGTCGTCGCCGTACGCGTCCTTCATCTTCGGGTTGACGAAGCGCCAGCCGATCGTCGTGTCGTAGATCTCGGCGTTGCGATCGAACGCGGCCGTAGCCTTGGCCATTACGAACGGCGCGCGGCTCATGCTTTCCGAACCGCCCGCGATTAGCAGGTCCGCATCGCTCCCGCGCACCACCCGCGCCGCCATCGTGACCGCGTCCATCCCCGACCCGCACAGCCGGTTCAGCGTCACGCCCCCCGACTTGTGCGGCAGTCCCGCGAGCAGCCCCGCCATGCGCGCCAGGTTGCGGTTGTCCTCCCCCGCCTGATTGGCGCAGCCCAGGATTACGTCGTCCACCGCCTCCCAATCGACGCCGCCGTTGCGCTCCATCAGCGCACGGATAGGAATCGCGGCCAGGTCGTCGGCGCGAACGGACGACAAGGCGCCGGCGTAGCGGCCGATGGGGGTGCGTATGGCGTCGCAGATGAAGGCTTGGGTCATGGGGGGCGAATAGCTTGCTCATCAATCGGCGTCATCCCGGCGCATGCCGGGATCTCTGTGAGATCAGATATCGCACGCTTCACCCGCTGAGATACCTCCGCTGCCTTCCAACGGCTTCGCCGTTGGAGCCTTGGCAGCTCCGCCAGCATGCGCTGGGATGACGTTCTTGCGATCGAGCGCTACCCTCCACCCATGATCTACGACACCATCCTCTTCACCCTCGCCGACGGCATCGCCCGGCTGACGCTCAACCGCCCGGATCGGCTGAACAGCTTTACCGTCCAGATGCACGAGGAAGTCGCCGACGCGCTGTCGCGGCTAGACGGCGCGCGCGTGCTGCTGCTCACCGGCGCCGGCCGCGGCTTTTGCGCAGGGCAGGACCTCGCCGATCGCGCCGTCGGGCCGGGCAACGCCCGGCCCGACCTCGGCGACTCGGTCGAGCGCTACTACAATCCGCTGGTCCGGCGGCTCACCACTCTCCCGATGCCCGTGATCTGCGCGGTCAACGGCGTCGCCGCGGGCGCCGGCGCCAACATCGCGCTGGCCTGCGACGTCGTCATCGCCGCCCGGTCGGCGAAGTTCATCCAGAGCTTCGCCAAGATCGGGCTGATCCCCGACAGCGGCGGCACCTGGGTTCTCCCACGCCTCGTCGGCCAGGCGCGCGCGCTCGGCATGGCGCTGACCGGCGATCCCGTCAGTGCCGAGCAGGCGGCGGAATGGGGGATGATCTGGCGCGTGGTGGACGACGCTATGGTGACGGCGGAAGCCGATGCGCTGGCGGGGCGGTTCGCGGCCGGCCCGACGTTCGGATTGGCGGCGACCAAGCGGATGATCCGGGAGAGTTGGGGGCACACGCTGGACGAGGAGCTGGACCTGCAGCGGGATGCGATGCGGGAGCTGGGCGGGTCGGCGGATTATGCCGAAGGTGTGGCGGCGTTCGGGGAGAAGCGGGCGCCTCGCTTTAGCGGTCGGTAAGCCTTCGTTCGTCCCGAGTGCAAACGAGGGGCGGGTTCCCGCGCCTGCGCCCCTCGTTTACACTCGGGACGAACGATTTCCCTCCAGGTGAACCCACCAGCCATGAAAACCATCGACCTCCTGAACTTCGCCCGCGACGAATGGATCGCCGGCGCCGGCCTGCTGTCGGACATCCCTTCCGCCGTCACCGGCGAAACCGTCGCGCGCACCGGCTCGGCCGGCATAGACTTCGCGTCCATGCTGACCCACGCCCGCGACGTCGGTGGGCCGGCGCTGCGCCGGCTCACCTTCCACGAACGCGCGCATATGTTGAAAGCGCTGGGCTCGGCGATCATGGCGCGCAAGGAGGAGCTGTACGAGCTCAATTTCGCCACCGGCGCGACGCGAGCCGACGGCTGGATCGACATCGAAGGCGGCGCCGGCACGCTCTTCTCCTTTTCCTCGAAGGGCCGGCGCGAACTTCCTAACGGCCGCGTCTGGGCGGACGGCGCGATGGAGCCGCTATCCAAAGGGGGCTCCTTCGTCGGGCAGCACGTGCTGACGCCGATGCAGGGCGTCGCCGTGCACATCAACGCGTACAACTTCCCCGTCTGGGGCATGCTCGAAAAGCTCAGCGTCTCGCTGCTCGCCGGCGTCCCCGCGATCGTCAAACCCGCCTCGTCCACCGGCTACCTGACCGAAGCCGCGTTCCGCATCATGATCGAGGCGGACATCCTGCCGCCGGGCGCGATCCAGCTCGTTATGGGTTCGGTCGGCGACATGCTCGACCATCTGCGCATGGGCGACATCGTCAGCTTCACCGGTTCGGCGGCGACGGCGATGAAGCTGCAGTCCAACCCGGTCTTCGCGCGCGAATCGGTGCGCTTCGTCGCGGAACGAGATTCGCTGAACGCCTCGGCGCTCGGTCCCGACGCCGCGCCCGGCACGCCCGAGTTCGACCTGTTCGTCGCCGAAGTGGTGCGCGAGATGACCGCCAAGGCGGGGCAGAAATGCACGGCGATCCGCCGCGCGCTGGTGCCGGGCGACCATATCGATGCGGTGCAGGCGGCCATCGCCGCCAAGCTCGGCGACATTGTTGTCGGCGACCCACGCGTCAAAGGCACGGGCATGGGCGCGCTCGCCAGCATCGCCCAGCGTGACGGCGTTCGCGAGCAGATCGGCAAGCTTTCCGCCCACGCGCGCATCGTCGCCGGCGATCCGGGCCGCGGCGTCGCCGGGCTGGAAGGCGGCGCGTTCATGGAGCCCGTGCTGCTGCGCGCCGACGATCCCTGGGCCGCCGACGCGGTGCACGACGTCGAGGCGTTCGGCCCGGTCGCGACGCTGATGCCGTATCGCGACCTCCCCGACGCGATCGCGCTCGCCAATCGCGGCCGCGGTTCGCTGGTCATGAGCCTGTTCACCCACGACGCCGGCGTGGCGGAAGACTTCGTGCTGGGCTCCGGCGCGTTTCACGGCCGAATGATGATCCTGGACCGGACGAGCGCCGCCGAGAGCACCGGCCATGGCTCCCCCCTCCCCGTGCTCGTCCACGGCGGTCCGGGCCGCGCCGGCGGCGGCGAGGAGATGGGCGGGGTGCGCGGGGTCAAGCACTATATGCAGCGCACCGCGTTGCAGGGCAGCCCGGCCGTGCTCAGCCGCATCGCCGGCCACCATTTGCCCGGCGCGCCGCAGACCACCAGCGACGTGCATCCGTTCCGCAAGCATTTGTCCGAACTCAACGTCGGCGACACGTTCAAGAGCGGCTCACGCGTCGTGACGCTGGAGGACATCGAACATTTCGCCGAATTCACCGGCGACAATTTCTACGCGCACATGGACGAGGAAGCGGCGGCGGCGAGCCCGATCTTCGGCGGCCGCGTTGCGCACGGCTACCTGATCCTGAGCTTCGCCGCCGGCCTGTTCGTCGACCCTGCACCGGGGCCCGTCCTCGCCAACACAGGGTTGGAAAGCCTTCGTTTCATAACCCCCTTGAAGCCCGGCGACGCGATGCGCGTAACGCTGACCGTCAAGTCCAAGTCCGTCCGCAACGAGGAGCAAGGCGAAGCGCGCTGGGCGGTGCAGGTGTTCAACCAGCGCGACGAGCTGGTCGCGGACTACACGCTGCTGACGATGAACCTGCCTTAGGCGGCCAATCGGCGAGGCTGTGGGATCGGGGCCCCCATCCGCTCCATGCTGTCGATCCACTCGTCGAACGCATCGTAGAGGTTGGCGAGAGCTTCCTGCGGAGTCTCGCCGTCGGTATGGCATCCGGGCAGGTCCGGCACTTCAGCGAAGAACCCGCCACCCTCATCTTCGGACAAAGGCCGAATGGTGATCTGATAATCCTGCAGTGTCATGACTCGGGCTCCACGAACACGATCAGTTTCTTGATATAGACGGGATTGATGGGCTTGTGAGCGGGGACGATCAACGTCCGGCCGTTGCGCACGTCCCGAACCTTCCAATGCGAGCCACCACCGCGAGGCGGTTCCAGATCGAGTCCGTTAGCCGCGCATAGTCTCGCTACATCCTCGATCCGCCAATCCCGCGGGTTGGCCCGCATTGCCTCGAGCAGCTTCGCGCCGCGAACCACCGCTTAGCCGCCGCCCCACGCGACGAAGCCGGGATTGTGGAAGCCTGGCTTGCCGTAGGTCAGCGGTGCCCCGTCCAGCGTGTCGATCCGCCCGCCCGCCGCCGCGAGCACCGCGTGGCCCGCCGCCGTGTCCCATTCCGCCGTCGGTCCGTCGCGGGCGCTGAGGTCCGCCTCCCCCGCGGCGAGCAGGCAGTATTTCAGGCTGGAGCCGACGGGGCGCCGCTCCGCCGTGCCGACGCGGTCGAGGAATGCCGTGGTGCCCGGCGTGTAGTGGGACTTCGATACGAGCGCGACCAAGCCGGTGGGCGGGGCGCGGCGCACGTGGACGGCGCTCCGCACGCCGTTGACCTCGCGCCAGGCGCCTTCGCCGACGATGCCGCCGTACAGATCGCCCGTCACCGGTACCTGAACGACGCCGAGCTTGGGCCGTCCGTCTTCGATAAGCCCGATATTGACCGTGAAGTCGCGGCCCCGCGCGACGAAATCGCGCGTGCCGTCGAGCGGATCAACGAGGAAGAACCGGCCGCCGACCTCCGGCACGCGCCCGGCGGCGCAGGCTTCCTCCGCCACCACGGGCACCGCCGGCGCGTAGTCGGCGAGTGCGGCCAGGATGATCGCCTCGGCGGCGAGGTCGGCTTCCGTCACGGGCGAGAGATCGGGCTTTTCCGAGACGCCGCACCCCGCCTGGTACAGCTCGAGGATGCGTGCTCCCGCCTCCCGTGCGATGGCGGCGAGGCGTTCGAGAAGATCCTTGTCCGTCATCTGTTCGTCCCGAGCGAAGTCGAGGGGCGCTCCACCCGCGCCCGAACCTCGGAGCCTTACCGCGGTGCCATGCGGATGCCGCCGTCCAGCCGCACGGCCTCCGCGTTCATGTAACCGCTTTCGATCATGAACACGGCGAGCGCCGCATATTCCTCCGGCCGGCCGAGCCGCTTAGGGAACGGCACCTGCGCGCCCAAGGCGTCCTGCACCTGCGGCGGCATCATCGCAACCATGGGCGTCTTGAACACGCCGGGCAGGATCGTGTTGACACGGATGCCCTCGTTCATCAGGTCGCGCGCGATGGGCAGCGTCATGGCGAGCACGCCGCCCTTGGACGCCGAATAGGCCGCCTGGCCGATCTGACCGTCCTCCGCGGCCACGCTGGCGGTGTTGACGATCGCGCCGCGCTCGCCGTCCTCGCCGGGCTCCAGCGTCAGCATGCCCGCCGCCGACTTGGCGATGCAGCGGAACGTGCCGATCAGGTTGATCTGGATGGCGAGTTCGAACTGGTGCAGCGGATAGGGCTTGATCGCGCCCGTTTCGCGGTCGCGGCCGACGGTCTTCACGGCGTTAGCCACCCCCGCGCAGTTGATCAGCACGCGCTCCTGCCCGTGCGCCTCACGGGCGCGGGCGAAGGCGGCGTCGACCGCCTCGTCGGAGGTAACGTCTGTCGCGCAGAACACGCCGCCGATCTCCTGGGCGATGCGGGTGCCTTTTTCCTCGTCCCGGTCGAAGATCGCGACCCTGGCGCCTTTGGCCGCCAGCGCCCGCGCCGACGCTTCGCCGAGGCCCGAGGCGGCGCCGGTCACGACCGCGGAAATGCCTTCGATGTTCATTCGTTCACTCCGTAACGCTGCTATGGCTGGGACCTACACGTCCCGAGCCGAAAGGAGAAAGAGCGAACTTCGCGGATTCAGGCGCGGCCTAGAGTTCGATGCGGCGCTTGCGGCGGCGGCTGAGGCGCTTCTCGTTCTTGCGAGCGGCGCGGCCGTACAGGTCGATGCCGACCACTCCCACGATGATCAACGCCATTAGGACGCCGACCACCCACCAAAGCATCGTGTCCAAGAACCGCTCCCGAAGTTCACGCCGTCCAAGGCGTTTAACTCAAATCAGGTGCAGCGACGCGAAGAGGAAAGCAAGCGCATCCGGTCACCTGCATTGCACGTAAGCAAACCTGCGCGCCGAGCGCGTTAGTCGGTCGCGTCCGCCATCAGTGCAATCCGCGCAAGCAACGTGCCCTCCCCCACCTGCGCACCCGCAACCGCGCCCAGTTCGGCGACGGTGCCGTCGAAAGGGGCGACGAGGCTGTGCTCCATCTTCATCGCCTCCAGCGTCAGGAGCTTCTGCCCCTTGGCCACGGCCGCGCCGGCGGTGACCTCCACCGCGATGATGCGGCCGGGCATGGGGGAGATGATAGCGCCGTCTGAAGCGGCTGCAGACGCTGTTCCAAAAGCGCGAGCGATCGTCAATATAAAGGTAGCACCGGCATCATCGACCAGATAGCCTTCGGCCACCCGCTCGACATGACGGGATGCAATCGCTGGCTCGGCTTCAACCGTGATCTTGGCGACGGTAGCGCCATCGGTAAGCCGAACCTCAGGCGTCGCTGCAGCAGCATTCAATCGCGTGCCGATTTGCCGGGTCCAAGGGCCACTCGGGATCGTACGCTCGACGTCAGAGAGGTCGATTGCCTTGCCGCCTCTCGCGTCGTCCAAGGCCATCTGAGCGGCCCACTGCCAAGCACTTTCGCTCGGCTCGTCCAGCCCTGCTAGAGCTTCAAGGTAACGGCCGATTAGCCCGGTATCTACGTCGCCTTCGACGAACTCGGGATGCCAAAGCGCGTTGACCAAGAAACGAGCGTTCGTCTTGACGGGCCAGCAACGAACGTCGGCGCAGTCCAAGGCGAGTGATCGCGCCGCTTGCTCCCGAGTGCTTGCATGAACGATCAGCTTGGCAAGCATCGGATCATAGAACGGCGAGACCAGGTCGCCTTCGTCGTAGCCAGTTTCGATCCGCCCAGGAAACTTGCCGCTTTGCGGCGGCATCAAAAAGTAAGTCAATGGACCCACGGACGGTAAGAAGCCGGTTGCGGGGTTTTCCGCATACAACCGCGCCTCGATGGCATGGCCGCTGATGCTCAGCTCCTCCTGCCGCTTCGGCAACGGCTCCCCGCTCGCCACCCGCAGCTGCCATTCGACGAGGTCCTGCCCCGTGATTTCCTCCGTCACAGGATGCTCGACCTGGAGCCGGGTGTTCATTTCCATGAACCAGATGCGGTCGGCGCGGAGGCCCTCGCTGGCGTCGGCGATGAACTCGATCGTGCCCGCGCCGACATAGTCGACCGCGCGCGCCGCCTTGACCGCGGCGTCGCAGATGGCGGCGCGGGTGGCGTCGTCCATGCCGGGCGCGGGGGCTTCCTCGATGACCTTCTGGTGGCGGCGCTGGAGCGAGCAGTCGCGTTCGAAAAGGTGCACGATGTTGCCGTGCGTGTCGCCGAACACCTGCACCTCGATATGGCGCGGGCGCTGGATGTACTTCTCGATCAGCACCGCGTCGTTGCCGAAGCTCGACGCCGCCTCGCGCTTGGCGGACAGCAGCCCGTCGGCGAACGCGTCCGCAGCCTCGACCAGCCGCATCCCCTTCCCGCCGCCGCCCGCGACCGCCTTGATCAGCACGGGATATCCGATCGCGTCCGCTTCCGCGCGCAGGCGCTCGGGCGACTGGTCCTCGCCGAGATATCCCGGCGTCGTCGGCACCCCCGCCGCGTCCATCAGCTTCTTGGCCGCGTCCTTGAGGCCCATCGCGCGGATGGACGACGGGTTCGGCCCGACCCAGATCAGCCCCGCGTCGAGCACGGCTTGCGCGAAGTCGGCATTCTCCGACAGGAACCCGTACCCCGGATGGATCGCCTCCGCGCCCGCCGCTTTCGCCGCGGCGATGATCTTGTCGCCGACGAGATAGCTCTCGCGCGCCGGCGAAGCCCCGATATGCACCGCCTCGTCCGCCTGCCGCACATGCAGCGCCTTGGCGTCCGCGTCCGAATAGACGGCCACCGTGCGGATGCCGAGTTTGCGCGCCGTGCGGATGATCCGACACGCGATCTCGCCGCGGTTGGCGATGAGGAGGGAGGCGATCATTCCGCTGCTCGCCCGCCGTCAATGGCGATCCAAGTTCTCTTGCAGAAGATGGAGCCCTCCGAAGGAACCAATCGCACGCTTGGCGGAAGTTCGAACGTTGCATCCGCTAACGCGAAATCAATAGGTTTCTCAAGGTAACAGACCCACCCGCCTTGTGTGATCTGGAAGCCAGAATGATTCCTCATTCTATCTGGATGGCTAAGCGCATTTCCGTTTTCGACGAGGCATGAGACGATCGGCACAAGATGTCGGTACGGCTGAGGGAAGTCGGGATCGCCCTCTCCAATGATCAATTTGCGATCCTTCATCACATCCGGAACAACCCGAACTGCGCCCGCTCCGCGATCGGCGCGTTCAGCGTCGCCGCGAAGGCCAGTCCCAGCACGTCGCGCGTCTGCGCCGGGTCGATCACTCCGTCGTCCCACAGCCGCGCGGTGGCGAAATAGGGATTGCCCTCGTCCTCGTACCGCTGCCGGATCGGGACCTTGAACGCCTCCGCCTCCTCCCGCGTCCATGTTTCCGCATTCTTATGCACGGTGGCTAATACCGATGCGGCCTGCTCCCCGCCCATCACGCTGATGCGCGCGTTGGGCCAGGTGAAGAGGAAGCGCGGCGAGTAGGCGCGGCCGGCCATGCCGTAATTGCCCGCGCCGAAGCTGCCGCCGATCAGGACGGTGATCTTGGGCACCTGCGCGGTGGCGACCGCGGTGACGAGCTTGGCGCCGTTCTTGGCGATGCCTTCCGCCTCGTACTTGCCGCCGACCATGAAGCCGGAAATGTTCTGGAGGAACAGCAGCGGCACGCGGCGCTGGCAGGCGAGTTCGATGAAGTGCGCGCCCTTGAGCGCGGATTCGGAAAACAGCACGCCGTTGTTGGCGAGGATCGCGACGGGGATGCCCCAGATACGCGCGAAGCCGCAGACGAGTGTGGTGCCATAGAGCGGCTTGAACTCGTGCATCTGCGACCCGTCGACGATGCGCGCGATCACCTCGCGCACGTCGTAGGGCGCGCGCACGTCGCCGGGGATGATGCCGTACAGTTCTTCCGCGTCAAACTTCGGCGGCACAGGCTCGGCCAAGTCGATATCAATGCTCTTCACCGTGTTGAGCCGCGCGACAATGTCGCGGACCACGGTCAGAGCATGCTCGTCGTTCTCGGAGACATGATCGACGACGCCGGACCTGCGCCCGTGGGTGTCTGCGCCGCCCAGTTCCTCGGCGCTGATCACCTCGCCCGTCGCCGCCTTGACCAGCGGCGGGCCGGCGAGAAAGATCGTTCCCTGGTTGCGGACGATCACGCTCTCGTCCGACATTGCGGGCACGTACGCGCCGCCCGCGGTGCAGCTGCCCATGACGCAGGCGATCTGCGCGATGCCTTGCGACGACATCTGAGCCTGGTTGAAGAAGATGCGTCCGAAATGCTCGCGGTCGGGAAACACCTCCGCCTGATGCGGCAGGTTGGCCCCGCCCGAGTCCACCAGGTAGATGCAGGGCAGCCGGTTCTCCTGAGCGATCTCCTGCGCGCGCAGGTGCTTCTTGACCGTCACGGGGAAGTAGGTGCCACCCCTGACCGTGGGATCGTTGCAGACGATCATGCATTCGCGGCCCGACACGCGGCCGATCCCCGCGATCACGCCCGCGCCGGGGGCGCCGTCCTCCCCGTCCGCATCCGCGTACATGCGATTGGCCGCCAGCTGGCCGATCTCGAGAAGCGGCGAGCCGGGATCGAGCAAGCGCTCCACCCGGTCGCGCGGGAGCAGCTTGCCGCGCGACACATGCCGCGCGCGCGAACGTTCCGGCCCGCCGAGCGCCGCGGTCGCGACCCTGGCGCGAAGCTCGGCGGCTAGCGCGCGATTGTGCACTGCGTTGGCGGCGAACGCCTCCCCGTTCACGTCGATCTTGCTGGTCAGTACCGGTCCGCTCAACGCAGCGCCTCCACGGGCGAGGCGTAGTAGACCTGTGCGCCCGGCCCCAGCGGCAGGTCGAAATGCACCCACGCCACCGTCATCGCGATGCCTACGGCCATGAACGTCAGCGCGTAGGGCAGCATCAGCGCGAGCAGCGAACCGACGCCAACAGACCCATCCCACCGCCGCGCGAACGCCAGGATCAGCGGAAAATAGCTCATCAGCGGGGTCATGATGTTGGTGTAGCTGTCCCCCATCCGGTACGCCGCCGTGGTCATCTCTGGGCTGATGCCCAGCAGCATGAACATCGGCACCACAACCGGCGCCATCGCGCTCCACTTGGCGGAGGCGGACCCGATGAACAGGTCGAGGAACGAGGAGAAGAACAGCACGCTGACGAGCAGCAGCGGCGCGGGCATGCTGAGCGCCTGCAGCTCGGACGCGCCGTTGATCGCGAAGATCGGGCCCAGCCGCGACCAGTTGAACATGGCGACGAAGTGCGCGGCGAAGAACACGAACACGATGTACGGCGCCATGGTCCGCACCCCGTCCTGCATCATGGCGAGGACGTCGCCCGCCTTGCGCACCGTGCCGACGCCCGCGCCGTAGGCGATGCCGCCGCACAGGAAGAGCAGGAAGAAGCCCGCGATCAGCGCGGCGTAGAAGGGCTGGAGCTGCGCGGTGCCCGTCGCGGTCTCGTCGATCAGCGGGGTGTAGCCCGGCCACAGCGCCAGCGCCGCGAACGTCGCGACGATCAGCAGCGCCGCCACGCCCGCGAAGCGCAGGCCGCGGCGTTCGAGCGGCGTGATCGCCGACTTGGCGAGCTCGGCCTTGAGCTCGTCGTCGGGCTCGCTGCCCCACTTGCCGAGCCGCGGTTCGACGACGCGGTCGGTAATAAACCAGATGATTGGGGTGAAGATCACAACGATGGACAGAATGAACCACCAGTTGCCGAGCGGGTTCATCGTCCAGCCGGGTTCGATGATGCGCGCCGCCTCCTGCGTAAAGCCGAACAGCAGCACGTCGAGCTGCCCCGGCGTGATGTTGCCCGCGAACCCGCCCGACACGGCGGCGAAGGCGGCGGCGAGGCCGGCCAGCGGATGGCGCCCGACGGCCGCGTACAGGATCGCGGCCAGCGGGATGAACACGACATAGGCCGCGTCGGACGCATGGTGCGACACCATGCCGATCACCGCGACGATCGGCGTCAGCACCGCCTTGGGCGCGTTGCGGAGCGAGGCGCGGATCAGCGCGGAGAACAGCCCCGCCCGCTCCGCCACCGAAGCGCCCAGCATGATCACCAGGATCAGCCCCAGCGGCGCGAAGCCCGTCATCGTCCTGGGCATCTCGGTCAAGAGCCGGGCAATATTCTCTTCGGAAAAGAGGCTGGTCGCGGTGTAGGTCAGCACCCCGTCGGTGAGCACGCCCCATTGCGGCGCGGTCTCGCCCGTATAGCGGAGCGACGCCGACCATCCGGCCCAGGAGGCGACGGCCGACAGGATCGCAAGAAATGCGATCAGCCAGACGAAGATCATGATCGGGTCGGGCAGCAGATTGCCCGCCCGCTCGACCAGGCCGAGTAGCCCGCGCTGCCGCGGCGCGGGTTCCGCCGCCGCCGTCACGCCCCGATCAGCTCGCGGCCGATCAGGTAGCGCCTGATCTCGTTGGTGCCGGCACCGATGTCGTACAGCTTGGCGTCACGCAGGAAGCGCTCCACGGGCCATTCCTTGGTGTAGCCCGCGCCGCCCAGCGCCTGGATCGCCTCCAGCGAGGTCTTCACCGCGTTCTCGCTCGCCAGCAGGATCGCGCCCGCGGCGTCGAAACGGGTCGTCTTTCCGGAATCGCAAGCCCGCGCTACCGCGTAGACATAGGCGCGCGCGGAATTGAGCGCGACGTACATGTCGGCGACCTTGGCCTGCATCAGCTGGAAGCTGCCGATGGGCTTGCCGAACTGCTTCCTCTCGCGGACGTAGGGCAGGACCACGTCGAGGCACGCCTGCATGATCCCGATCGGGCCGGCCGCCAGCACCGCGCGTTCGTAGTCGAGCCCGCTCATCAGGACCTTGGCGCCCTCGCCCACCTTGCCCATGACGTTGTCGGCGGGGACCTCGCAATCCTCGAACACCAGCTCGGCCGTGTCCGACCCGCGCATGCCCATCTTGTCGAGCTTGTTGGAAACGGTGAACCCCGCCATGCCGCGCTCGATCAGGAAGGCGGTGACGCCGCGGGGACCCGCCGACGGATCGGTCTTGGCGTAAACCACCAGCGTGTCCGCTTCCGGCGCGTTGGTGATCCAGTATTTGGTGCCGTTGAGCACATAGGCGTCGTTGCCGCGCGCCTCAGCCTTCAGGCTCATGCCGATGACATCGCTTCCCGCCGACGCCTCCGACATGGCGAGGCTGCCGACATGCTCGCCGCTGATCAGCTTGGGAAGATACTTCGCCTTCTGCTCAGGGCGCGCCCAGCGGCGGATCTGGTTGACGCAAAGGTTGGAATGCGCGCCGTAGCTGAGCCCGATCGACGCGGACGCGCGCGACACTTCCTCCATCGCGACGCAATGTTCGAGATAGCCCAGGCCCAGCCCGCCATCCTCTTCCTCGACGGTAATGCCGTGCAGGCCGAGCGCGCCCATTTCGGGCCACAGGCTCCGATCGAACTTGTTGTGCTCGTCGATCGCCGCCGCCTTGGGCGCGATGCGGTCCGTCGCGAAGCGCTGCGTCGTGTCGCGGATCGCGTCGGCCATCTCACCGAGCGCGAAGTCTAGGCCTTCGACCATGTCGTGTTCCAACTCCTCTTGTTGACGGGCGCTAGCAGAGGCCGAGCGGTTTGAACAAGCGGGCGGTCCGGCCTATCTGATCACCAACCCAACGTTCGTCCCGAGCGCAGTCGAGGGGGGTGTCGCAGGTGAGGTGGCAGCGCCCCTCGACTTCGCTCGGGACGAACGATGCAATTGGAGCGCTTCATGAACACCGCCGACCCCATCGTCATCCTGTCCTACGCCCGCACGCCCATGGGCTCGTTTCAAGGCGCGCTGACCGGCGTGTCCGCGACGGACCTGGGCGCCGCCGCGGTTAAGGCAGCGGTGGCGCGCGCCGGCGTCGATGGCGACATGATCGACAAGATTTATATGGGCTGCGTGCTCTCCGCCGGCCTCGGCCAGGCCCCGGCGCGCCAGGCGGCGCTCAAGGCGGGGCTGCCCGAGACGATCGGCGCGACCACCGTCAACAAGATGTGCGGATCGGGCATGCAGGCCGCGATCCTGGCGTCCGATACGCTGGCGGCGGGGTCGTCCGACCTCGTCATCGCCGGCGGCATGGAGTCGATGACCAACGCCCCGTACCTGATGACCAAGCACCGCGCCGGCGCGCGTATCGGGCATGACCGCATGTACGATCACATGTTCCTCGACGGGCTGGAGGACGCGTATGAGACCGGGCGGCTGATGGGCAGCTTCGCCGAGGAAGCTGCGACCCTGTACCAGTTCACGCGGAGCGCGCAGGACGATTATGCGATCGAAAGCCTGTCGCGGGCGCAAAAGGCGATCGCCAACGGGGCCTTTGATCGCGAGATCACTCCGGTCGAGGTCGCCGGACGCAAGTGGCCGACCAGCGTTTCCAATGACGAACAACCCGCCAAGGGCGATGCGGCCAAGATCCCGACGCTGAAGCCCGCCTTCGCGCCCGACGGCACGATCACCGCCGCCAACGCGTCCTCGATCTCCGACGGCGCCGCGGCGCTGATCCTGACGCGGCAAAGCGTCGCCGACCGGCTGGGCATTACGCCCGTCGCACGCATCGTGTCGCACGGCGCGCATGCGCAGGCGCCGGCCAAGTTCACCACGGCGCCCGTGCCGGCGATGCAGAAGGCGCTGGAGCGTGCCGGCTGGAGCGCGAGCGATGTCGACTTGTTCGAGGTCAACGAGGCGTTCGCCTGCGTCGCCATGATCGCGATGCGCGACCTCGGCATCCCGCACGACATCGTCAACGTCCACGGCGGCGCGACGGCGCTCGGCCACCCGATCGGCGCCAGCGGCGCGCGGGTGTTGGCGACGTTGCTGTCCGCGCTGGAAACGCACGGCGGCCGCCGCGGCGTCGCGTCCCTGTGCATCGGCGGCGGCGAGGCGACGGCGATGGCGGTGGAGCTGATGAACTAGCTACCTCTCCCGCAAGCGCGAGAGGGGCAAGTCACTTCAGCTCCTCGTATGGGTCGACGCCCCAGATCTCGCCGGTACGTATATATCCGCTGCGCCCCTTCACATCCATTCTGCACCAGCCGCCCGCGCACTTCGACACGCGGCCGACGACCCCCGGCTGCACGCGATATACGGCCGCCGCGTTGTCCGCCGGCGAACGCCGCAGCAGCCGGGGCTCGCCGCGGGGAATGATCGCCGTGCGCGTGTCGCTGAGCAGGCTGACCAGGATCCACCCCGTCGCGCCGTCGGGGTCCTGCACCTTGCGCCAGCTGGGCTGCGTCGCGATCACGCGAATGGGCAGGTCGCGGCGCTTGTACAGCCAGGTCGCGGGGTAGTTCAGCGACGGACCCGTGCGCATCCGCGCCTCCGTGGCGGAGATCGACGCCCAATAAGGCGGCTTGCGATCGGGCCCCGCGGTAGCGGCGGTAGCAAGCGTACAGGCGGCTAGGCAGGCGAAAAGGAGACGCGGCATTGTTCGGGTCCGAAGCGTTGTGAGGCGCAGCTAAAGCACCGCCGCCGCGCGCGGACAAGGTGGAACGGCGCGCTTCATCGGCGGTTGAGCCTTGCGACAACCGTTTCGCAAGGAGAATGACATGTTTCGTCTGGGCCGCCTGGGTAAGATGGTCATCGCCGCGCAGGTCGGCATGAAGCTGTTCCGCATGGCGCGCGCCGCCAAGGCAAAACGCGACGAAAAGCGGATGATGAGCATTGCCCCACACCGCTTCAGCGAGGCGGACAAGGCGGGGATTCACAAGCGGTAGCCCAGCGACGCCTCTCGCAGATCGTCATCCCGGCGAAAGCCGGGACCCAAGAACAGGAAATCATCCGGCCGCGTGAAGCCTCGGTCGCGCGCCGGCCTGAAATCGCGACCTTGGCTCCCGGCTTTCGCCGGGATGACGTCCAAAGGATGCGAAGCTTACGCCCCCGTCAGGATCCGATCGACCAGTTGCTTCACCGTCGGCACGAAGCCGTTGGAATAGAACGGGTCCGTCTTGAACCGATAGGCGGCATGCCCTGCGAACATCAGGTTCTGCTCGATCGGCTCGCCATGCGCGATGTCCTGCAGCGTCTTCTGAATGCAGAAGCTGCGCGGGTCGGCGAGGCGGCCGGTCGAGTTCTTCTCGTTGTCCGCCCAGGACGAGAACGCGCATTGGGACAGGCAGCCCATGCAGTCGGCCTGGTCCTTGCGGATCGTGCCCGCCTCCTCCGGCGTCACAAAGACCAGCGTGTCCTCCGGCGTCTTCAGCGCCATCGTAAAGCCCAGCCCGAACCATTCGCGCGCGGCGAGCAGGTCGGCGCGTGACACCCAGTAGTTGCGGCCCTTGACCCCGACGTCCAGCTGGAACGCCTTGTCCTCGCTCGCCTCCCGCGCGAACGCCACCTGCCGCTCCGACCGCCCTTCCAAGCTGCGCAGGAACGGGTTGCGCACCGCGGACGAGTAGAAGCCGGTCGGCGAAAACTTGTGCAGCAGCACCTCGCCCGGCTCCAGTGTCATCAGCCGGTCCTTCCACCCCTGCGGGATCGGGCTCTCCTGCGTCAGCAGGGGCCGGGTGCCGAACTGGAACATGATCGCGCCTAGGTCCGGATTGCCGATCCAGTCCTCCCATTCGGCCAGGTTCCAGACGCCGCCGGCCATGACGATCGGCACCTCGTCGGCGATGCCGCCCGCGCGCATGACGTCACGCAACGCCTGAACGCGCGGCAGCGGGTCCTGCGGCTTCTTGGGGTCTTCGGCGTTCGACAGGCCGTTGTGCCCGCCCGCCAGCCACGGGTCCTCGTACACCACCGCACCCAGCAATTCGGGCACCTTGGAATAGGCACGCTTCCACAGCGCCGAGAAGGCGCGCCCGGAAGACACAATCGGCAGGTAGTGCACGCCGTACTGCGCGGCAATCGCCGACAATTTGTACGGCATGCCCGCGCCGCAGGTGACGCCCGCCACCAATCCGCGCGTGCGTTCCAGAACGCCGTGCAGGATCGGCTCCGCCCCGCCCATTTCCCAAAGCACGTTGATGTTGATCGCACCCTTGCCGCCGGCCAGGTCGTGCGCGCGCTCGACCTGCGTCACCGCGCCGTCGATGGCGTAGCGGATCAGCTGCTCATGCCGTTCGCGCCGGGTTAGCTGGGCATAAACCTGCGGCACGATCTTGCCGTCGGGATCGTAGCTGTCCGCGTTAACCGCCGACACGGTTCCGATGCCGCCGGCGGCCGCCCACGCGCCCGAACTCATGTGGTTGGTCGCCGACACGCCCTTGCCGCCCTCGATCAGCGGCCAAACCTCGCGGCCGCCGTAAAAGGCAGGCTCCAAACCCTTGAACACCTATACGCTCTCCTGATTACACAACGCTTCTAGCGCGCTTTCTTTCAATTCGTCATCCCGCCGATGCGTGCGCATCAATCCGTCAGCGCACCCGGCCGCCCCGCGGCTTGCGAATAGAGTGCGGCATAGGCCGCGATCATCTCCCGTTCCTCGAACTCCGCGCGCGCGCGGGCGCGGTTCGCCTCGCCCACGGTCTTGCGCAAGACCGGGTCGGCGGCCAACGTCCGCAGCGCCTCACCCAGCGCCGCGGTGTCTCCCGGCGCGACGATGAACCGCCGGTTCTCGGGCGCCACCATATTGGCGATGTCGCCGACCGCAGGCGCCGCCACCGGCAAGCCGGCCGCCATCGCCTCGATCACCGAAATCGGCGCCTGTTCGCTGTCGGACGACAAGGCGAAAATGTCGAACAGCCCGACATAGGTCGCGGGATTGGGCACAAACCCCGCGACGTGAACGCGATCTACAACGCCGTGTCGCGCCGCGGCCTCGCGGATGGCGGGCCGTTCCGGTCCGTCGCCGACGATCGCCAGCCCCGCCGTCGGCGGCAGCGTGGCGAACGCCTCCACCAGCCGAGGCAGATTCTTGACGCGGCGTAGGCCCGCAATCGTGCCGACGATCAGCGCGCCCTTGCGGGGCGAAAAGCCGGGCAGCGCCCCGCGCTTGGGCGGCCGCGCGAAGCGGGCGACGTCGATGCCGTTGGCGATCCGCTGGACCCGCGCGCGCGGCTGCTTCCAGCTTTTCAGCGCAATGCCTTCCAGCAGCGCGGACGGCACCACCAGCCGATGCGCGCCGGGCAGCGCCAGCCGCCGGAACCAGCCGCGCTCGCGCTTCAGCCCGCCGGCCTCGTCCTCGTTGAACCCGTCCTCATGATGAATCAGCGGCGGGCAGTCCTTGGCGTGCATGCGCCGCGCCAGCACCGCGTCCATGGCGCCCCAATTATAGGTCAGCACCAGGTCGTGACCGATCATGAACCGCGCCAGCGCCTCGTAGCGCGCCAGCGCCGGCTTGCCGGTCAACGGCGGCGCGTCCAGCGGGAAGTGCAGCTTGATCTGCACGTCCACGGCCGCCTGCGCGCCCAATTCGCCTGGCATGCCGCTGACCACCGTATGCGTCGCCCGCGGACCCCATGCGTTCATCAGCCGCGCCGCGCGCAACTCCTTGCCGCCCGGCGCGAAGGTCGAATGAAAGTGCAGGATACGCAGCGGCGCGGCCATGCGGCTCAGCGCTCCGCCGGTTCGGCGGCCAGCACCCGCGCCAGCAGCGCGTCGATCGCGGCGACCGCCTCCGGCTCGTCGAGCACGGGCGCATGGCCGACGCCTCCGACCGTCGCGATCTCCAGCCCGGGCACGCGCGCCGCCATCGTGCGCGCCGTGTCTTCCGAGATGAGGTCGGACAACTCGCCGCGCAGCAGCGTGATCGGTCGCCCCGCCAGGCTGTCGAAAGCCGGCCACATGTCGAATTCCGGCGCGCCGCCCGTGACGCGAAACGGCTCGGCGATCTTCATGTCGTAGTCGAGCACGACGCGTCCCGCCGGCGTCAGCTTGTACAGGCGCTTGGCGTAGGACAGCCAGCGTTCCAGGTCGTAGCCCGGATAAATGTCCCCCTGCGCGTCCGCCAGCGCGCGCGCCGCGTGCAGCCAGGTGGCATGGCTCTGCGCCCGCCCGACATAGCCGCCGATGCGCCCCACGCCCGCCGGCTCGATCACGGGGCCGATGTCGTTCAGCAGCGCGCCCGCCAGCAGCCCCGGCGCGGTCGCGGACAGCAGCATCGTGACCAGCCCGCCCAAAGACGTCCCGAACGCCACCACTCGGCTAAGCCCAAGCTCCGCGACCAGCGCCTGCACGTCCTGCCTGTAGGTCAGGGGCGCGTAGGTTAGCGGGTCCCGGGCATAGCCGCTCTCGCCCCGCCCGCGCAGTTCCACGACGATCACGCGCCACGCGCCGGCCAGCCGGTCCGCCACCGCTTCGAAATCGCGCGCATTGCGGGTGAGGCCGGGGATGCACAGGATCGCGGGCTTCGCGGCCGAACCGTTTTCCAGCGAAGCGGGGTAGTCGCGGTAGTGCAGGCGCAGGCCGTCGCCAGACCACCAGTATCCGTCCGTATACGCCGCCATGCTTGCGCGCTCCCTGCCCGCGCCCCTATTCACGCGGCGTGTCCGGGCCGCAAGTCTGCGCTACCTGTCGCGGGCAATGGCCCGACTTTTCAGGACCCTGCTGCGGGATCCCGTCCGACGAAATCGAGCGGACCGCAGGTGGATGCCGCGTTGCTGGCCTGTTAACCCAACGCGCGTTACACGCCCGGGTCCATGAGTCAGACACTCCAATCATTCGAGCCCGCAACCGGTGCCGAGCTTTGGCGCGGACCGGTCGGCGATGCGGACGCCGAAGTCGCCGCCGCGCGCGCCGCGGGGCCGGAATGGGCGGCGCGGCCCCTGGCGGTACGCATCGAAACGCTGCGACGCTTCGCGAACACGGTGCGCGGCATCAAGGCCGATTTCGCGGAGTTGATCGCGCGCGAAACGGGCAAGCCCTTGTGGGAGGCCGAGACCGAGGTCGACTCGGTGATGGCCAAGGTCGACATCTCCGTCGCCGCCTATGCCGAACGCACGTCGCAACGCCGGCTGGAAGGCGCGCTAGGCACCAAGGTCGCCGTGCGGCACAAGCCGCACGGCGTGCTGGCGGTGCTCGGGCCCTATAACTTTCCCGCGCATCTTCCCAACGGGCACATCGTCCCCGCTCTGCTCGCGGGCAACGCGGTGGTGTTCAAGCCTTCGGAAAAGACACCCGCGGTTGGCGCGATGCTGGTCAAGTGCCTCCACGGCGCGGGCGTTCCCGAAGGCGTCGTGCGTTGTCTTCAGGGCGGGCCGGAACAGGGCAAGGCGCTGGCGGCGCATCCAGGCATCGACGGGCTGCTCTTCACCGGTTCGGCGCGTGCGGGCATGTCGCTGCACCGCCAGTTCGCCGACGCGCCGCACAAGATCCTGGCGCTGGAACTTGGCGGCAACAACCCGCTCGTCGTCTGGGACGCGCCCGACCCGCACACGGCGGCGGTGATCGCCGTCCAGTCCGCGTTCCTGTCCGCCGGGCAGCGCTGCACGGCGGCGCGGCGGCTGATCGTCCAGGAAGGCCGGCACGAGGTGCTGCTGGCAGAGATCGTCAAGCTGGCCGGTCGCCTCATCGTCGGCGAGCCGCTGTCCAAGCCCGCGCCCTATATGGGGCCGCTTATCGACAACGACGCCGCCGACGGCCTGCAGGAAGCCTATCTGGATCTGGTGCTGAACGGGGCGCGGCCGCTCAAGCACCTGGAGCGGGCGGACAACACGCGGCCATTCCTGACGCCCGCCGTGCTTGACGTCACCAACGTCGCCAAGCGGCCGGACGTCGAGCTGTTCGGGCCGGTGTTGCAGGTCGTCCGCGTGCCCGATTTCGACGCCGCGCTCGATGAGGCCAACGCCACGCGCTACGGCCTGTCCGCCAGCCTGGTGGGCGGCTCCCCCCAGCTCTACGACCAGTTCTGGGCGAACATCCGCGCCGGCGTCGTGAACTGGAACAAGCCCACCAACGGCGCGCCGTCCAACGCGCCCTTCGGCGGCGTCGGCCTGTCGGGCAATCACCGCCCCAGCGCCTATTACGCCGCCGATTACTGCGCCTATCCCGTCGTCAGCAGCGAATCGGAAAACGCGCGCGCGTCGATCGGCGTGGGCCTGCGCGATCCCAACATGATCGAGGGCTAATCCTAGAGGAGTTCGGAAGCAGCCCCTCTATATCGCCGCCATGCGCATCCTCTTTCTGTTTCTCCTGCTCGCCGTCCTCGCGACCTCCGCGATCGCGCAGCGGACGCCCGGGCTCGTCCGCGTCCGGCTCGTCACGTCCGAGGGACCGATCGTGCTCGCCCTGGATGCCCGCCGCGCGCCGCGCACTACGGCCAACTTCCTCGCCTACGTGGACGACGGCCGCTTCGACGGCACGACCTTCTACCGCGCCTCGCGCCGCAAGGCCGCGCCGGGCTTCGGCTTCGTGCAGGGCGGCATCCGCACGGACGCGCGGCGCATCCTGCCGCCCTTTCCGCACGAGCCCACCACCAAGACCGGCATCCGCCACCTCGACGCCACCGTGTCGATGGCGCGCGGGTCCAAGCCGGGATCGGCGGGCGGCAATTTCTTCATCACCGCGGGCGCGACTCCGGCGATGGATGCGCGCGGCGACTATCCGGGCTACGCCGCCTTCGGACGCGTGATCGCGGGCATGGACACGGTACGGCGCATTCTGGCCAAGCCGACGGGCGGCGGATCGGACGCGATGGCGGGCCAGATGATCATGCAACCGGTCCGCATCCTCAAGGCGCAGCGTCTGGACGGCACGCCCAAGCCCAGCGGTCGCGCCAAGACCTGGCTATGGGGAATCCGCCGCTAGGCCCTGGCTCAGCCCGATCCGGCCGTCTTCTCCGGCGGGGCGTCGTTGTCCGGCTGCAGCTTGCCCGTGGCCTCCGCGGCCGCCGTTCCCGACGCCTCCTCGACCACCAGCCCCGACGACGTCCGGTGCGCGGTCGGCACGGTCGCGCGCTCCTCCATCGGCACGGCCTGCGCGCCCCCATCGCCATGTTCGGGCGGCGCGGTGGTGACGCGGTCGGCGTCGCTACGGTCGGTCATGATCGTCTCCAGGCGGGGGGTGAACCTCCCCAACGCCGACGCCGCCGGTTCGATGCTACCCTCGCATCTCCGCCGCGTAACCTTCCTCGACGTAGTCGGAGAACTTGGTGATCTTGGCCTCGAACTTCAGCTTGACCTTGCCCGTCGCGCCGTGGCGCTGCTTAGCGACGATCAGCTCGGACATCCCATAGACGCGCTCCATGTCGCGCATCCATTCGGCATGCGCTTCCTGCGTCTTGAGGTCGTCGCCCTCGATCGGCCGCTTGGGCTCGCGCGAGGCGGTGTAATATTCCTCGCGGTAGACGAACATGACGATGTCAGCGTCCTGCTCGATCGATCCCGATTCGCGAAGGTCGGACAGCTGCGGGCGCTTGTCCTCGCGCTGCTCGACCGCGCGCGACAGCTGCGACAGCGCGATCACCGGCACGCTGAGCTCCTTGGCCAGCGTCTTCAATCCCCGCGAAATCTCCGAAATCTCCTGCACGCGGTTGTCCTGCCCGCCGCGTCCCGACCCGCTGAGCAGCTGGAGATAGTCGACGATGATTACGCCGATCCCCTTCTGCCGCTTCAGCCTGCGCGCCCGCGTGCGTAGCGCCGCGATGGTCAGCGCCGGCGTGTCGTCAATGTACAGCGGCAGGCTCTCCAGCTCGCCCGCCGCGCGCGCCAGGTTGCGGAACTCCTGCGCGCTGATCTTGCCCATGCGCAGGTTCTCGGACGAAATGCCGGACTGTTCCGACAGCACGCGCGTTGCCAGCTGGTCGGCGCTCATTTCCAGGCTGAAGAACGCGGTCGGCGCACCGACCGACTTCTCGATCCCATCCTCCTTGTCCTGGAGGTACCGGCGCGCGGCGGAGAACGCCATGTTGGTCGCCAGCGCCGTCTTGCCCATGCCGGGGCGCGCGGCGATGATGATGAGGTCGGACGGGTGCAGCCCGCCGATCTTGGCGTTGAGGCTGTCCAGCCCCGTCGTGATCCCCGACAGATGCCCGCCGCTGTTGAGCGCCTTCTCGGCCATCTCGACCGCCATGCGCGTCGCCTGGCCGAACGTCTTGACCCCGCCCTCGCCGCCGCCCTCCTCGGCGACCTTGTAGAGTTCGGTCTCCGCCTTTTCGATCTGCGCAAGCGGCGCGACCTCCTCGGACGTATCCAGCGCATCCTCGACCATGACCCGGCCGACGCCGATCAGCGCGCGCAGCAGCGCCAGGTCGTAGATCTGCGTTGCGAAATCGCGCGCGCCGATCAGCGACGCCCCCGATCCGGTGAGCTGCGCCAGGTACGCCGGCCCGCCCAGCGACTTCATCGCCTCGTCGCCGTCGAACATGGGCCTGAGCGTCACGGGCGAGGCGATCATGTTGCGGTCGATCATCCGCAGGATCGATTCGTAGATGCGCCCGTGCAGCGGTTCGAAGAAGTGATCGGGCCTGAGCTTCAGCTGCACGTCCTCCGCCAGTCGGTTGTCGATCATCAGCGCGCCCAGCAGCGCCGCCTCCGCCTCGATATTGTGCGGAAGCGAGGTGGGCGGGTCGCCAGGGGGAGCAGGTTCGACGATGCGCAGGGGTTCGGCCATGCCGGCGGTGTTAGCGCACCCCTCCGTCCGCTCAAGCGGGCTGCGCCGACCCGAGCCAGATTTCGGGAACAGCGCTGTGGATAAGATCGCCCGCCTTCTCTACGCCTCGGCCTCAACGATGTCCGACCCCCGCATTCTCGCCATCACGCTCGACGCGGTGTCGCTCGGTCACCGCAGCGACGATCTCGAACGCGAAAAGAGCGTCGCGATCCACGATCTGGTGGAAGTCAGTCATTTTGCCCCCGCCCTGCCGCAGGCCGGCCCTTACCGCGTGCACCTGCGGGCGGAGGAAGGCCGGCTCGGCATCGATGTCGCGGACTCCGACGGCGCGCCCTTGCGCAGCTACGTGCTAGGCCTATCCGGATTCAAGCGCGCGATCCGGGACTACCATGCGATCTGCGACTCCTACTTCAACGCCATCCGCCAGGCTTCCGCGCACGAGATCGAGACCGTCGACATGGCCCGCCGCGGCGTTCACAACGCCGCCGCCGAGCTGCTGCAGGAACGGCTGGAGGGAAAGATCGCCTTGGACTTCGACACCGCGCGCCGGCTGTTCACGCTTATCGCCGTGCTGTGCGCGCGTGGTTGACACAGTGCCGGTGGATCGCGCCGCCCTGCTCGCCGAGGCGTTCGAAGCGGCCCGATCCGCGCACGCGCCCTACTCGCGCTTCGGCGTCGGCGCCGCCGTGCTGCTCGCCGACGGCCGCGTCGTGCGCGGCGCCAATTTCGAGAACGCCAGCTACGGCCTGTCGCTGTGCGCCGAAACGGTGGCGCTGGCCGCGGTCAACATGGCGGGCGCCTTGCGCGATGTCGTCGCCGTGGGCGTCGTTGGCGGCGTCATCGGCACGGAGGGCCTCCAAGGCGACGCGGCCGTGCGGCCGTGCGGGCGATGCCGCCAGGTCCTGAACGAAGCCGCGCAGCTTGGGGGCCGCGATATCGAGGTCTTCTGCGCGTCGGCCGACGGCGCGGTGGTGGAGCGGCATCTTCTGAGCGACCTGCTGCCCCATGCCTTCGGGCCGGCGGATCTGGGTTGACCCGCTCCTCCCCGAGCTCGTCTCGGGGTGGGGGACCATGCGCAGCCCTGGCGGCGCATGGTGGAGGGGTTTGCAGCGAACGATCTCGGAGAAAGCACTCGGGTCCTTGTCCCCGCAGTATGAAGCTGCAAAACCCCTCCACCATCCCGTTCCGGGATGATCCCCTTCCCCGGCAGAAGCCGGGGAGGATGCAAGGAGCCCCGATGTCCGTCATGTCCGACCGCTGGATCCGCCAGCAGGCCACCGAACACGCGATGATCGAACCGTTCGTGGAATCCCAGCGCGCGCAAGGCTGCATCAGCTACGGCCTCTCCTCCTACGGCTACGACGCGCGCGTGTCCGACGAGTTCAAGCTGTTCACCAACGTCGACAACGCCCTGGTCGACCCCAAGGACTTCAAAGCCAACAGCTTTGTCGACCGCAAGACGGACGTCTGCATCATCCCGCCCAACAGCTTCGCGCTCGCCCGCACCGTGGAATATTTCCGCGTGCCGCGCGACGTGCTCGTCATCTGCCTCGGCAAATCGACCTATGCGCGTTGCGGCATCATCGTGAACGTGACGCCGCTGGAGCCCGGCTGGGAGGGTCACGTCACGCTTGAATTCTCCAATACCACGCCGCTGCCGGCCAAGATCTACGCCAACGAAGGCGCGTGCCAGTTCCTGTTCCTGCAGGGCAACGAACCGTGCGAGGTCAGCTACGCCGACCGCGCCGGCAAGTACCAGGGGCAGCGCGGGGTAACGCTACCGCGGCTTTAACCTTCAAAATGCGGGCGCCATCGGAACGCTGCGGCCCTGATGCGTTTAACATAGATCGATCCCACGTCGGCGATCGGTGCAGGAGATCTTCCATGTCGCGTCACGTCACATCCGCCGTTTTCGATACCCAGGCCCAGGCCGAAGCCGCCGTCAGCCAGCTTCGCCACGCCGGCATCTCCGACCGCGATATCTCGATCATCGCGCAGCACGGCGAACGTACCGAGGTGCAGGACGGGCGCGGCGACACGATCTCGGACGGTGACGGTCACGGTGTCGCCAAGGGCGCGACGATGGGCGCCGGGGTCGGCGCGCTCGCGGGCGTCGCCGCGCTGTTGATCCCGGGCGTCGGACCCTTCATCGCGGCGGGGGCGCTGGTGCCCGCATTGGGCCTCGCCGGTGCGTCGGTCGCGACGGGCGCGCTCGCGGGCGCGGCCACCGGCGGGCTCGTCGGCGCGCTGACCGACTACGGCGTCAGCGAGTCGGACTCGCACTATTACGAGGAGCGGGTGCGCCGCGGCGGCGTTATCGTGACGGTCGACCTGACCAGCGCCGGCATGAGCGAGTCCGCGGTCAGCGATGTTCTTTATGCGGGCGGCGGTCACAATTCGACGCGCGCCGCAGGATCGATGGACACCGCAGGGTCGGCGACGCGTACGACAACGACCAACGTCACCTACTAAGCGGCGAACGGCTCCGCTCCCCACGTGGAGCGGGGCCGTCCCGAACTCCGGCAGGTTCAGCGCGAACCCAGCCGGACGACGGGCGGGTCGATCTTGGCAAGCGCGCTCTTGGCCAGTAGCCGCGAAGACATCGGCGCGCCGTTTGCGCGCTCCAGCTCCACGTCATCCATCGCCATCATGGCCGTGTACAGACGACGGGCCTTCGCGGGCCGATCGGTCGCCGCGTAGTGCTGCGCCAGCCGCGCGATCGCGACCGGATCGTTGGGCTCGGCCTGCAGCCGATGGCGAAGCTGGATCTCGACGATGCGGTTATCGATCGAAGCAGGAGCGGCCTGAAGGACCAGCGGGGAAACCGCGACCGCCAACGCGGCGAAAACAGTGCAAACGCGCATCGCAATACCTCTTCATGACAACTTTGTGACATGAAGATGACACGAACGTGACAGCGTGACAAGTGTCAGCCTCGCTTGGGCCCTCCCCGCCGTTTCAGGCCTGGCCGCGGCGCCGATCGTCCGCTTCGATCGCGGCCAGCACCCTTGGTCTTAGGCGCGGGCCGCGCGTCGGCCTCGGGCAGCGCGAAACGCAGTCCGCCGCTCACCGGATTGGCTTCCACCAGGCGCAGCTGCAGCCGCTGCCCGCTTGAGAACGCGGTCTCGCTGTCCTCGCCACGCAGCGTCTGGCTCGCCTCCTCATAGCGGAAATATTCGGTCCCCAGCGTCGACACGGGCACCAGTCCGTCGCCGCCCAGGCCTTCCACGGTGGCGAAGAAGCCGAACGGCTGCACCCCCGTGATCCGGCAGTCGACCAGATCGCCGACGCGCTCTGACAGGTAGGCCGCGACGTAGCGGTCGATCGTGTCCCGCTCCGCTTCCATCGCGCGCCGCTCGTACTGGCTGATCAGCGTGCCGAGCAGCTCCATCTCCTCGGACTCGCGGTCGGTCAGCCCGCCCTCGCCCAGCCCGAACGCGCGCACCAGCCCGCGGTGGACGACGAGGTCGGCGTAGCGGCGGATCGGCGAGGTGAAGTGCGCGTAGCTGCCCAGGCTCAGCCCGAAATGCCCGGCGTTGGTGGGCGCGTAATAGGCCTGCGTCTGCGTCCGCAGGATCTGCTCCATGACCTGCGGCTTGAAGTCCGCCTCTCCGATCCGTTCGATGATGTGATTGAACGTCTGCGGACGGATCACCTGCCCCAGCGCGAACTCCAGATTGAAGGTCTTGAGGAAGTCCTTGAGCGCGACCAGCTTCTCGCGGCTCGGCGGCTCGTGCACGCGGTACATCGGCGGCACCTTTCGCGATTCCAGCGCCTTGGCCGCCGCGACGTTGGCCGCGATCATGAAGTCCTCGACCAATTTGTGCGCGTCCAGCCGCTCACGCGGCGCCACCGACAGGATGCGCCCCTTCTCGTCCAGCACGACGCGGCGCTCGGGCAGGTCGAGGTCCAGCGGCGCCCGCTTCTCCCGCGCCGCGTACAGCGCCTTCCAGCACGCCCAGACGGGTTTCAGCGCGGTGTCGACCAGTTCGGGCGCTACCTCTCCGTTTGTCCCGAGCGAAGTCGAGGGGCGCTCTTCCTCACCCGAAACTCGCCCCTCGTTTTCACTCGGGACGAACGAACCTTTTGAATTCTCGGCCGCATCGATCGCACCTTGCGCATCCTCATAGGCGATGTTCGCCGCCACCCGGATCACCGCCCGCGTGAAGCGCCAGCCGGTGAGCTGACCATCCTTCGAGATGTTCAAGTGGCAGACCAAGGCCGCGCGGTCCTCGCCTTCCTTGAGCGAGCAGATATCGGCGCTGAGCTCCTCGGGCAGCATCGGCACGACCCGGTCGGGGAAATAGACGCTGTTGCCGCGTTGCCGCGCTTCCTTGTCCAGCGAAGACCCGCTGCGCACGTAGAAGCTGACGTCCGCGATCGCGACGATCGCGCGCCACCCGCCCGTCGCCGGGTCCGCTTCCGCCCAGATCGCATCGTCATGGTCGCGCGCGTCCACCGGATCGATCGCTACGATCGGCAGGTGCCGCAGGTCCTCCCGCCCCTCCCCCAGCGGCCGCTTCGACACTTCTACCGCTTCCGCCACCGTTTCCGCCGAAAACACGTGCGGGATGCCCAGTTTGTGGATCGCGATCATGCTGAAGGAACGCGGTGCGAACGGGTCGCCCAGCACGTCCGTCACCCGCGCGGTGATCCGCGGCGGCCGCCCCGTCTTCTCCGCGAGCACGAGGTCGCCCACTGCGGCCTTGCCGACGTCGGACACCGGCAGCTCGCGCCGCTCCTTCTTGTCCACCGGCCGCAGCCACAGCGCATCGCCCTCCTGGTGCACCACCCCCAGCACCAGCTCGCTGCCTTTCAACAGCTTCTTCATCGGGTGCGCGACGAACCCCGACCCCTTCTCCTCGGTCCTCGCCAGCACGCGATCGCCGACGCCCACCGCCCCGCCCTTCTTGGCGCCCGGCCCGCGCTCGATCAGCCGCAGCCGCGGCTCCGGGCCTTCCGCATCCCAGCGCTCGGGCACCGCCCAGGCCTGGCCCGAGTCGTCGATGTCGGTGACGCGCAGCACGGTGACCTTGGGCACCCCGCCTAGCTTGTGGAACGCGCGGCCCGGAGCGCTGTCGATCAGGCCTTCGTCCGCCATGTCCTTGAGCAGCGACTTGAGCGCGATCTTGTCATGCCCGTGCAACCCGAACGCCCGCGCGATCTCCCGCTTGCCCGCGGGCTGATCGGACGTGGCGATGAAGTCGAGAATCTTCTCGCGGCTGGGGAGGCCGGTGGCGTGCTTGGACATGGGATCCATGTCGGGCGTCGCGCGGCCGAGGGCAAGCCGCCCGGCGCCCCTCGTTTTCACTCGGGACGAACGGAATACGCTTATTTCAGTTAGAAACCGCGACCCCAATCCGCTCGTCCCGAGTGAAAACGAGGGGCGCTAGCTCATTGAGTAATGCCGCCTGAAGATTTGGACAGCGGCTTCCACGCGCCACCCGGTACCGCAGCTGCGACTGGGCTTTCATAACCGTCCGAACCAACGGACGATACACCGAACACCCAATCATCTACGCGTATCGTTCTCAGCACCTCTGTGCACATGCTCTTGCCCCGGTGAGGGACCACGTTCCGCTGCGTATTAGGCCTCGGCACCCTTGGACTGCCAACTATGATGCACGTGTTGTTGGACGGCGTTCGCTCTGTCCAATCTTGCCTATCGGTCCGTCTCCTGTGGACCATGTAGGTCTCAACAGTACGAAAGCCACTGCTGACCGGCTCCCAAAAGACTTTCGTGTCCGGCTTCACCGCCCCCTCGACGCTGGGCTCCGGCGGCCCTGGCGCCCGCGCCAATGCCGCCGCCGCCGCGATGTTCAGCCGCACGACCTTGGTCAGATAAGGGAAATCCATCTCGTCCGCCGTGTCGCCGAACTTGGTCCCGTTCTCGACGCGCAGGTCCTGGTGCTGGTGGTCGTAATCTTCGACCCCGACCGAGAAGCGCACCGCCGGGAAGCCCGCGCGAAGCATCTCCGTATGGTCGCCGCCGCGCCCGAAGCGGTCGTTACGCCAGATCGGCCGCACGTCGAGCCCGAGCTTCAGCCGGTCCGCCAGCCCGTCGATGAAGCGCGACAGGTTGCGGGACGGCGAATCGTTTTCTCCGCCAAGGCTGCGCAGCTGCGCGAGCAGCTCGGGCGTGAAGTCCCCACGCACCGCTTCGGAGAACACGCGCACGACGTTGGGCTCGCACACCCCGTCCGACCCGCACGAATTGCCGACGATGTCGTTGTTGAGGTTGGCTTCCACCTGCCACCCCTGCGCCTTGGCGTAGTTGGCCAGGATCTTGCCGCCCAGCAGCCCCTGCTCCTCGCCGCTCAGCACCGCGTAGACGATCGTCGCCGGGAACTTGTACTTCGACAGGATCCGCGCCGCCTCGATCACCAGCACCGTGCCAGACCCGTCGTCATTGGCCCCCGGCGCGTCCTTGGCAAAGTCCATGACGTCGGTGACGCGGCTGTCGATATGGCCGGTCAGCACAATGACCCGGTTCGGGTCAGTCGTCCCGCGCTGGATGGCAAGCACGTTCTGGACCAGCGTCGGGTTGGGCACGCGGCGCCCCGTGACCGTGTCCGAAGGCTTGGCAATGGTCAGGCAGTTGCCGCACGCGCGTGCGATCCTGGCGAACTCCGCCTCGGTCCAACGCAGCGACGCGCCGATCCCCCGTGTCGGGTGCGTCTGCGACGACAGAGTGTGCCGCGTACCGAAGCTCACCAGCCTGTCGACGTCGGCGCGCAGCCGCGCTTCGCTCACCGGCGCGACCAGCGCGCGCAGGTCGCGGTCGATCTTGGCGGTGGGCGCGGGCGCGGCGGCGACGAGGAGGGGGGCGAGGAGAAGGGCCAGTTTGGTCATGGCCGCACCTTATGCGCATTCGCCGCGCTCGCCAAAGCATAGATGTTGTTTGCAGAAAGGGCGTTGACGCCGGGGTGCTTTACGTGCCTGCTACAGCGAAAGACCACTCCGGGGGGAGCCCAAGATGCTTGAACTCAACGACGTCAGCCACGTCTACGCCAACGGCACGCGCGCGCTGGACCATGTGACGCTGTCGATCCCGCGCGGCATGTACGGGCTGCTGGGCCCCAACGGCGCGGGCAAGTCGACGCTGATGCGCACGGTGGCGACGCTGCAGACTCCTTCGGAAGGCTCCATCCGCTTCGGCGATCTCGACATCATCGCGCAACCCGAACAGCTTCGCCGCACATTGGGCTACCTACCCCAGGATTTCGGCGTCTACCCGCGCGTTTCCGCCTACGACATGCTCGACCACATGGCGGTGCTCAAGGGCGTGTCCTCCGCCGCCGACCGCAAGACCACCGTCGAAACGCTGCTCCAGCAGGTGAATCTCTGGCCCGTGCGCAAGAAGGCGCTGGCCGGCTTTTCCGGCGGCATGCGGCAGCGCTTCGGCATCGCGCAGGCGCTGATCGGCAACCCCGAACTCATCATCGTCGACGAGCCCACCGCCGGCCTCGATCCCGAAGAGCGCAACCGCTTCCTCAACCTGCTGGCGGAAATCGGCGAGAATGTCGTCGTGATCCTGTCGACGCACATCGTCGAGGACGTGTCCGACCTCTGCCCGCGCATGGCGGTGATGGCCGCCGGCGCGATCCAGCTAGAGGGCGTGCCCTCCGAACTGGTCGGCCGCACGCAGGGGCGCATCTGGTCCAAGACGATCGACCGCGCCGAAATCGAAGAACATCGCGAGCGGTACGAAGTCATTTCCACCCGCCTGCTGGGCGGCCGCACCGTCATTCACGTGCTGGCGGACAGCGACCCGGGCGCCGGCTTCGCCGCCGTGCAGGGCGGGCTGGAGGACGTCTACTTCGCGACGCTGGCGCAATCGCGTCGCGCCCCGGCGGCGTTGGCCGCCTAGATGTTC
>DASQNO010000113.1:0-2108 GCA_035644935.1 Sphingomonadaceae bacterium | reverse complement strand
GGCGCGTATTTTCCGGGCTGGGACCGATCGCCCCCGGACGCGCTCGCCTTGTGGGCGCTGGTCGAGGAGATCGCGGGCGCCGACCCGCATCTATCCGCCGGGAGCTTCGTCGACCATCCGGAAGCCAGCCGGCACTTTCGCCGCCAGGGCGGGCGGCTCGGCGACCGCTTCGGCATCGGGCGGGGCCGCCTGCGGGTCGTCGAGAGGGCGACGCTCGAGCAGCGCATCGCCAGTCCGTACAGCAATTTCAATCTGGTCGGCGCGGCGCAGGTGGGCAAGTCGAGCCTCACGGGAATGCGGCTGTTTACGCGGCTGGACGGACGCGTGCCGCTCTGGCCGTTCGACCCCCTGCCCGCCAGCGGCTCCGTCGTGGTGGAGATCTACACCAGCCTGGCGGCGGTCGCCGCCGGCGTGCCTAAGGGCCGGGCCAAGATGCGCGACGCCGCTGCGCTCGATGCCGCGCTGGCGCGCCTCGGCAGCCGCCCGCACGCCCCGCTGGCGCGCTACGACGACCATGCCACCGATGCGCTGCTCTCCGCCGCCTGGCTGCGGACGATCGCGGGCGACGCGGCCTACTGGAACCCCCAAGCGCTCACCCCGAACCTTGCGCGCACCGAAGGCTGGACCTTCGGCGTCCGATGACGCGAGAATGTTTGCACCAACCGGACAAATCGGTGATACTTAGTATCAACGTGCGGGGGTGTGTATGCGTAAGCTTTTGACCTGGTTCGCGATCTTCCTCGCCGCGGCTGTTCCTTCCGCCGCGCAGATCGGGGGCGACACCAACCCGCAACTCACCGCGCTCGATCGCGGCGTCCAGGACGAGCGAAGCGGCCGGCCGCTGGATCTCGCCCGGATCGAGGCCGACGTGCGCATCGCCGGTACGATCGCGGAGACGACGATCGTCGCCGGCTTCTCCAATCCGGGTCGCGATATCGTCGAGGGCCGCTTCCGCCTCGCTCTCCCGGCGGGATCGGTGGTGACCGGCTACGCGCTCGACGTCGGGGGCGAGATGATCGACGGCGTGCTCGTCGACCAGCCCAAGGCCAAGGAGGCGTACAGCGACAAGGTCCGCCGCGGCGTCGATCCCGGATTGGCCGAGGTGTCGCGCGACAACGTCTTCTCGACGCGCGTGTTTCCGATCTTTCCGGGCAACGGGCGCACCATTCGCGTGCGCTTTGTGACGCCCGTTGACCCGCAGGACGGGTTCGCGCTTCCCCTGAGCAGCCGCGACAAGGTCGGCGAGGTGGCGCTGCGCGTGCGCGCCACCGGCGTCGCGGCCGCACCCCGGCTCAGCGGCGCCTCGCTCGATCTCGCGTGGACCGGCTCCAACGGCGCCTACGAAGCGCGGGCGAGCGCACGCGACGTGCGGCTCACCGGAACGCTGCGGATCGCCGCCCCGACTCAGGCCGCGCCGCTGCTCTTCACCGGACATTCCGGCGGCGAGCGCTTCTTCCAGCTTGCCGACGCCGCGCCAGGGGCCAGGCCGGCCCGGACGGCGGCCAACCGGGTGCGCATCTATTGGGACCGTTCGCGTTCGCGCCGGGACGACGTGCTCGAAGGCGAGATCACGCTGGTGCGCCGCGCGCTCGATGAACTCAAGCCTGCGGCCATCGACGTCGTGCTCTTCGGCAGCGGCGCGCCGCAGCTGCGCAGCGTCTCGAGCGCGCGTGATACCGAGGCCGTGCTCGAACAAGTCCGCTATCGCGGCGGCACCAGCTTCGAAGGGCTGTCCGCGCTCGCCCTGCCCCCGGCCGACCTGTGCCTGCTCTTCACCGACGGTCGCGCCACCGTCGACCGGCGCGACCGCCTCCGCCCCGGCTGCGTGCTGCACGCGGTGACCAGCGCCGCCGATGCCGACCTGGCCTATCTTCGTCAGGTGGCGGCGGGCGCGGGCGGAGAGGCGATGACGCTCGGCGCCGACAGCGGCGCGGTCCTAGATCGTATTCGCCGACGCTCGGCGGCCGTCGTCGATATCCGCGCCGATAACGGCGAAGCCATTGACTACGCGCTGCTCGACGGCGGTCGGCAGGGCTGGCGCGCGGTCGGCAAGGCGCCGGCGAGCGGCGGCCTGACCGTGCGCATCTCCGAGCCCGACGGCGCGGTCG
>DASQNO010000112.1:0-4516 GCA_035644935.1 Sphingomonadaceae bacterium | reverse complement strand
CAGCCGCCTGGACGAGATGCCGCCGGGCCGCCAGCCGATCGAAACGCGCGTGCTGTCGGAGGAGCGCGTCGCGGAGGTGGTCGACGCGCTCGGCCGTCACATCGACGCGGGCGGGCAGGCCTATTGGGTGTGCCCGCTGGTCGAGGAGTCGGAGAACAACGACCGCGCCGCCGCCGAAATGCGCGCCGCGGTTCTCAAGACGCGTTTCGGCGACAAGGTCGGCCTCGTCCACGGCCGCATGAAGCCTGCGGAAAAGGACGAGGTCATGGCCGATTTCGTCGCCGCGCGGGTCGCCGTGCTGGTCGCCACGACGGTGATCGAGGTCGGCGTCGACGTGCCCAATGCGACATTGATCATCGTCGAAGGCGCCGAGCGCTTCGGCCTGGCGCAGTTGCACCAACTGCGGGGGCGCGTTGGGCGCGGTTCGGGCAAGTCCGTGTGCCTGCTGCTGCGCGGCAACGTCTTGTCCGAGACCGGCCGCGCGCGGCTGGCGCTGATGCGCGAGACCAACGACGGCTTCCGCATCGCCGAGGAGGACCTGCGCCTGCGTGGTGCGGGCGAAGTGCTGGGGCTGCGGCAATCGGGCGAAGCGCGCTTCCGGCTGGCGACGCCCGAGCAGATGGGCGAACTGCTGGAGACGGCGACGGACGACGCGCGGCTTTTAGTGGAGGTGGACGCAGGCCTGGAGACGCCGCGCGGGCAGGCGGCGCGGACCGCGCTGTACCTGTTCGAACGGGACGCGGCGGTTGGCTTGTTGCGCTCAGGCTAGCCGGTCCGGCTCGACTAGGTTCAGGCTGAGTGGCTATACGCTGCGGCCATGATCCGCCTCCTCCTGATCCTGCTCGCTTTCCTCGGTGTTCCCGCGCACGCGACGGTGGAGATCGCCTTCTACAGCCACGAGCTGCAGGCCAGCGGCAATGGCGAGCGGATCATCGAATTTCCCCACGCTTTCGTGACCCTGCGGGGCACGCCCGACGCGGGCGGCAAGGCGATTGACGGCAATTACGGCTTCACCGCCGACCGGATCAGCCCGGCGATCCTGATGGGTCCGGTCAAGGGCCGCATGGTCTCCGCCGGCAAAGCCTATGTGCGCGGCAGCCGCCGCCATCTGGCGCTGCGGCTCAGCGACGCGCGGCTCGCCACCGTGCAGGCCGCGTACCGCCGCTGGGCGGCGGTCAAGGGCAAGTCCTACGACCTGGAAACGCGCAACTGCGTCCACTTCGTCGCCGAAATGGCGCGCGCGGCGGGGCTGAACGTGCCCAATGACCCGTCGCTGATGAAGACGCCCGCGGCTTTCCTAGAAGCGGTAGTGGCGCGAAACAGAAAGTCGAGTACCCCAGCGTAGGGCGGGGTCCAGTAACGACGATGGTACGACTGGACCCCGGCCTACGCCGGGGTACCGCGCGTCAGCACCCCGTGTAGCTTCTTGCCGGATGACACGCGGATGGGGGTGTCGCCGACCTCGATTACCGCCGCCTCGTCCTTGACCGGCTCGCCGCCGACCCGCGCTCCACCGCCCTTGATCAGGCGCTTTGCTTCGCCCTTGGACGCGCTCAGGCCCAGCCCGACCAGCGCGTCCACCAGCGCAATCCTCCCGCCCGGCACCGCCAGCGTCGGCAGGTCGCCGCCCGCCGCGCCGTCGGCAAAGGTCCGCCGCGCCGTCTCGCCCGCCTGCGCCGCAGCCTCCTCGCCGTGCGCCATGGCGGTCGCGGCGTCGGCCAGCACGTTCTTGGCCGCGTTGATCTCCGCGCCGCCCAGCGCCTCCAGTCGCCCGATCTCGTCCAGCGGCAGGTCGGTGAAAAGACGCAGGAACCGCCCGACATCGCCGTCATGCGCGTTGCGCCAGAATTGGCGGTAATCATACGGGCCTAGCGCGTCGGCGTTGAGCCACACCGCGCCCGCCGCCGTCTTGCCCATCTTGCCGCCGTCGGCGGTGGTGATCAGCGGTGTCGTCAGCCCATGCACGGGCGTTCCGTCCGCGCGCCGGCACAGCTCCACGCCGTTGACGATGTTGCCCCACTGGTCGGAGCCGCCCATCTGCAGCCGGCACCCCTGCCGCCGCGACAGCTCCAGGAAGTCGTAGGCCTGCATAATCATGTAGTTGAATTCCAGGAAGCTGAGCGACTGCTCACGCTCGAGCCGCAGCTGCACGCTGTCGAAACTCAGCATGCGCTGAATGGAGAAGTGCCGCCCGATCTCGCGCAGGAAGGGCAGATATTCGAGCCGGTCCAACCAGTCGGCGTTGTCGATCATCACCGCGTCGCTGGGCCCGTCCCCGAACCGCAGGAAACGCTCGAAAACGCGCCGGATCGAGGCGATGTTGCCGTTGATCGTCTCGGCGTCGAGAAGCTTGCGTTCTTCCGCCTTGAAGCTCGGGTCGCCGACCTTGGTCGTGCCGCCGCCCATCACGACGATCGGCTTGTGCCCCGCCTGCTGCAGCCGGCGCAGCAGCATGATCTGAACAAGGCTGCCGACGTGCAGCGAAGGCGCGGTAGCGTCGAAGCCGATATAGCCGGGCACGACCTGCGTCGCGGCCAGCGCGTCCAGCCCGGCGGCGTCGGTGGCCTGATGAATGTAGCCACGCTCGTCGAGCAGGCGAAGGAGATCGGAACGATAGTTCGACATCCCGCTCCCATACCGTTCGGGCCGAGCTTGTCGAAGCCTTCACCTGCGCGTCTTGACGCTTTCGCGTGGGAAACCCTTGCACGCAAAGGCGCGAAGGCATGAAGAGGGGGCATGATCCACGCGCTACGATGCCACCCGGACACTCCGCCGCAGGCGGTCACCGCCGTTCATGTCCAGATATACACGACTGACGCGGACGACGTCCTGATGAGTTTCTCCGTAACAGGAAGCGATCGTCTCGTTGTGCCCGCGCTTGCCTCTCCGGCTCGCGTCGATCGACTCTGGACGACAACCTGCTTCGAATGTTTTCTGTTGCGGCCCGGCGGTGAGGCTTACTTCGAATTCAACTTTTCGCCGTCGGGCCAATGGGCGGCTTACGCGTTCGATAGCTATAGGTCCGGGATGCACAACCTGGACATGACCATTGAGCCGCATGTCGAAGCCGATCACAATGCCGAGCGGGGAACCTCGATCTGGGACATCGACCTTGATCTCTCCGACGTGCCCCGCCTGCCGCTGCGGCTTGCCCTGTCGGCCGTTATTGAGGAGTCGGCCGGCCGCAAATCCTACTGGGCGCTCGCGCATCCGCCAGGCGCGCCGGACTTTCACCATCCGGCTTGCTTCGCGGCCGAACTCCCGGCACCGACGCGCGCATGAAATTCGGTATCGACCGCCTCCTCGCCGACCCGTCCCTGCGTGCGCCGCTCGCGGGCAAGCGCGTCGCGCTGCTCGCGCACCCCGCGTCCGTGACCGCGGACCTCACGCACTCGCTCGACGCGCTCGCCGCGTGCTCCGACCTCAAGGTCTCCGCCGCGTTCGGCCCGCAACACGGCCTGCGCGGCGACAAGCAGGACAACATGATGGAGTCGCCGGACTTCACCGACCCGGTGCACGGCGTTCCGGTGTTCAGCCTTTACGGAGAGGTCCGCCGTCCCACCGGCCAGTCGATGGGCACGTTCGACGTTATCCTGGTCGACCTGCAGGACCTCGGCTGCCGCATCTACACCTTCATCACGACGCTGCTCTACGTCATTGAGGCCGCCGCCCAGCACGGCAAGCAGGTGTGGGTCCTCGACCGCCCCAATCCCGCGGGGCGCCCGGTGGAGGGCCTGACGCTTCGCCCCGGCTGGGAAAGCTTCGTCGGCGCGGGGCCGATGCCGATGCGGCATGGGCTAACGCTGGGCGAACTCGGCCACTGGTTCATCGCGACGATGCAAATCGACGTCGATTACCGCGTCATCGAGATGGAGGGCTACGCGCCCGACGCGGCGCCCGGCTTCGGCTGGCCCGACGACCGCATTTGGATCAATCCCAGCCCCAACGCCGCCAATTTGTCCATGGCGCGATCGTACGCGGGCACCGTGATGCTGGAGGGCGCGACGCTGTCCGAAGGCCGGGGCACCACCCGCCCGCTGGAACTTTTCGGCGCTCCCGACATCGAAGCGCGAGCGGTGATCGCAGAGATGCGCGCCCTCGCGCCGCACTGGCTGCACGGATGCGCGCTTCGCGAGGTCTCGTTCGAGCCGACGTTCCACAAGCACGCGGGCATGCTGTGCCACGGCGTCCACATCCACCCCGAGGGCGCGTTCTACGATCACGCCGCGTTCAAGCCCTGGCGGCTGCAGGCGCTCGCGTTTAAGGCGATCCGGCGGCTCTATCCCCCCTACGACCTGTGGCGCGACTTTCCGTACGAATACGAGTTCGGCAAGCTGGCGATCGACGTCATCAACGGCGGCCCCGCCTTGCGCGAATGGGTCGACGACGCAGGCGCGACGCCCGGCGATCTCGACGCGCTGACCGCGCCGGATGAGCAGGCCTGGGAGCAGGAGCGGCAGCCTTATCTCCTGTACTGAGCTGCCGGCACCCTCTTCAGCTCTTGCGCACCAGCCCG
>DASQNO010000111.1:0-14897 GCA_035644935.1 Sphingomonadaceae bacterium | reverse complement strand
CTGGACCGGCGGGTTCGACACGGACGCGGCGTTCGCGGTGACGACGGTCATTCCCACCGTGCTGCGCCCGATCATGGTGGTCGGGCTCGCCGCCTTTATCGTGCTGACCGCGGGCGGCGGCGCGCTGACCGCGCGGATCGCCGCGGCGGGGCGCTGCGCGTTCAGCAATTATCTGGGCGCGAGCCTGGTTGCGACCGCGATCTTCTACGGGCACGGCCTGGGCCTGTACGGGCGCCTGACCCGCTGGGAACTGTACCCGCTGGTTTTCGCGGTGTGGGCGGCGATGCTGCTGTGGAGCCCGGCCTGGCTCGCGCGCTTCCGCTACGGGCCGTTCGAGTGGCTGTGGCGCTCGCTCAGCCGCGGCCGCGCCCAGCCGTTTCTTCGCTAGATTCGCCCGAAGCTCTGGTTGCCGCCGGATCGATCGGCGGACCCGCCGCGGCGTTGCGCCAGCGGATTGATCTCGCGCTCCATCAGCGCGCTGGTCTCGGTGAACAGCCGCCGCAGCTTCACCACCGTCTCGACCAATTCGTCCGGGAAGCGCCGCGATTCGATGCAACGGCGGGCCGTGAACTCGATCTCCTCCGCCGCGTCGGCGAGCAGTTCGGCCCCGAACTGCCGCGCCTCGCTTTTTAGCGTATCGGCCGGGAGCACGAGCGCGTTGGTGTTGCCTTCGCGCATCGCCGTTTCGATCGCGGCGACCGACTTGGCTCCGTCCTCGCGAAAATAGCCCAGGAGGCGCACGAACGCGGCGCCGAGGTCGCTGCGCGCTTCCGCGAAGATCTCCCAGTCGATCAGGAATTCGGCGTTGGCGGGCTGATCGGTCACGGTATGCGCTCCTGCGAGACGGCGGCACTACGGGCCGACGCTCTACGCCGCCGCTTCTATCGCTTCAGACGTAAAGAGGGCGTTGACGAAATCGCCGGCGCCCACACGAAAACAACGATGTGTCAGGTGTCGAACGGGTTCTTGGACACGCGCGCCGTCAGCCGGATCGGCACCGCCCCGAATTCCAAGTCGCGGCGGATGCCGTTGGTCAGGTACTTGAGATAGCTGTCGGGCAGCTCGTCCGTCCGCGTGCCGAACAGCACGAAGGTCGGCGGCCGCGATCCGACCTGCGTCAGGTAGCGCAGCTTGATGCGCCGGCCGCCGGGAGCGGGCGGCGGGTTGCGCTCCACCGCATCCTCGAACCAGCGGTTGAGCACGCCGGTGGACACGCGCTTGGACCAGGTGTCGCGCGTCTGGAACGCGACGTCGATCAGCGTCTCGATGCCCTTGCCCGTCGCGCCCGACGTGGTGAGCAGCGGCACGCCCCGCGCCTGCGCCAGCCCCTCCTCCAACGCCGCGCGCACCCCTTGGAACAGCCGGCTCTGGTCCTCGGCCACGTCCCACTTGTTGAGCGCGATCACCAGCGCCCGGCCTTCCTGAAGCACATGGTCGGCGATCTTGAGGTCCTGGACCTCCAGCCCGCGCGTCGAATCGAGCAGCAGCACGACGACCTCGGCGAAGTCGATCGCCCGGCGCGTGTCGGCGACCGACATCTTTTCCAGTTTCTCGTCGATCTTGGCGCGCTTGCGCATGCCGGCCGTGTCGATCAGGCGGACGGGGCGCCCTTTGAACTCCCACTCCACTGCGATCGAATCGCGCGTGATGCCGGCCTCCGGCCCGGTGATCAGTCGTTCCTCGCCCAGCATGCGGTTGATCAGCGTCGACTTGCCCGCGTTCGGCCGCCCGACGATGGCGAGCTTGAGCGGCCCCTCGCCTTCCGGCTCCGGCTCGTCTTCCTCGTCCTCGCGCTCGATGAACGGGCGCAGCACGTCGAACAGGTCGACGATCCCTTCCGCATGCTCGGCGCTGAGCGCGATCGGCTCGCCGAAGCCCAGCGAATAGGCCTCCAGCCGCCCCGACTCGCCCGCGCGCCCTTCGGACTTGTTGGCGGCAACCACCACCGGCGTCTTTTCGGACCGGAGCCAGCGCGCGATCTCCTCGTCCAGCGGCACGACGCCCGCGCGCCCGTCGATCAGGAACAAGGCGACATCGGCCTCGCGCACCGCGGCCTGCGTCTGCGCGCGCATGCGCCCGGGCAGCGTCACCGCGTCCTCGTCCTCGAACCCGGCGGTGTCGATGACGCGGAACTCGAGCCCCAACAGCGTCGCATCCGCCTCCCGCCGGTCGCGCGTGACGCCCGGCGTGTCGTCGACCAGCGCGATCTTGCGCCCGACGAGCCGGTTGAACAAAGTCGACTTGCCGACATTAGGGCGCCCGACGATGGCGACGATGGGTTTGGACTTCATGAGCACGTTTCTAAGCCCCTCCCCTTAAGGGGAGGGGTTGGGGTGGGGCAGTGACTGCGAATAGAGCCGGGCTGGGCCTGATGTACAGGCCCCACCCCCTACCCCTCCCCTGAAGGGGAGGGGAGTCATGCCCCCCGATACGCCGTCAGCTTGCCGTCGTCGTCCAGGATGTACAGCATGTTGTTCGCCACCACCGGCGACAGGCTGACCGGCCGGTTGAGGTTGGTGGTCGACAACAAAGTGCCGTCCACCGGATTGACGCTCGCCATCTGCCCCGCCGAATTGGTCAGGATCAGGCGGCCGCCGGCGAGCACCGGGCCGTTCCAGCTGATCGGGCCCTTCTTGTCCTCGGCGTCGCGGAAGCGGGCCAGTTGCGAGATCCAGCGGATCTTGCCCGTCGCGCGCGCGATCGCCAGCAGGCGGGCATCGTCGGTGACCACGAAGATCCACTCACCCGCCACCCACGGTGTCGAGATGCCGGCGATGTTGAGCTCCCACAAACGCTGCCCGGTGGTGAGTTCCAGCGCCACCATGCGTCCGCCCTGCCCGACGGCGTAGACGCGGCCATTGTCGATCACCGGCGCCGCGTCGATGTCCGACAGCGACGACACCGACGTCGAGATGCTGGTCCGCGACAAGGCGTCGTTCCACAACGGCCGCCCGTTCTCGTAACGATAGGCGTTGAGATCGCCGCTCGCGAACCCGGCCACCACCGTGCCTTGCGCAAACGCCGGCGCCCCCGTGCCGAAAACGCCGGCGATCTCCATCGGCGCCGCCTCGCTCCACTGCGTCGTGCCGTCCGCCGCTTTCAGCGAAAAGATCTGGCTGTCCTGGCTCATCACATAAAGGTTGCCGTCGGCCACCGTCGGCGCGCCGCGCAACGGGCCGCCGGGCCGCACGGTCCACGCCACCGCGCCCGTCTTGGCGTCCAGTGCCGACACCGCGCCGACGCCGTTGGTCGCGTAGACCCGCCCACCGTCGTAGCTGACCCCGCCGCCGAACAGCGAATATTTGTTCTTGCTGTCGGTCCCCGGCTGGGCGCTCCAAACCCGCGCGCCGGTGGCGGCGTCGAACGCGGACACCGTGCCGGTCGTGTCGACGGTGAAGATCCGACCCTCGGCGACCACGGGCGCGGCGCCCAGGCGGTCGAACTTGGACGCGCCCTGACCGATGGAAACGCTGAACGCGGGCGTCAGCGCGCCGCCTAGCGACAGGTGGCCCAGCGACTTGGACGGGCTGCCCCCGGGCTGCGTCCACGCCGTGTTGAGTTCGGCGGGCGGCAGCGTCACTGCCACGCCCGCGAGCGACGCGTCGGCCTCGACCTGCGCCTCGAGCCCTAGCACGGACCGGCGCTCGCCGATGGTCGGCGTGACCTTGGGGCCGGCCTTCTGGAAAATGCCGCAACCGGCAAGCAGCGCGGCAAGCGCGGCGGCGCCGACGGCGCCGGCAATGGGTGAACGGGTGGTCATGCTAGTTCCTCGTGGGGCTTGGCGCGGCTTGTGTGGCCGCGGAAGACGGCGTTGCCCCGCCGTCCGGTCTGTCTTGAATGGCGTCGACCCCCAGCGTGCCCGCCATCTGGACGGTGCGCGCGCGGATCGTTTCGGGAACCCCCTCGTCGCGGGCGACGGCGGCGAACAGGGGCGCGGCACGCTCCGGCTTGCCCTGTTTCAGGTAGGCGGCGCCGACCATTTCGCCGGCGCTGCCGAACCAGGGGTTGCCGGGCCGCGCCAGCGGCGTCAGCCGCGCGATCACCACCGCCGGCGACACCGTGTCGAACTCGGCGGCGGTCTGCCGGACCAGCGCCAGGTCGCGGTACGGCTGGGGCAGGCTCGTGTCGGCGGCGATGCGCCCGAACGCGCTCGCCGCGGCGGCGGCATTGCCCTTGCCCAACAGCAGGTCGGCCTCGGTCAGCAGCGCCGCGGCGCGATACCCCTCGCTGTCCGACGCCTTGAGCGTCGCCAGTTGCGGCGCGACATTGGCCTCCTGCCCGCTGCCAAGATCGGTGATGACCTTTTCCAGCACCTCGCTCTGCGCCGCCGCTTCCTTGGTTTGCGCGTTGCGCCACAGGGCATAGCCGATGCCGGCGGCGAGCAGCAGCACCAGCGCCGCGGCGATCCACTTGCCGTAACGCTGCCAGAAGCTGCCCAGGCGCTCCTTGCGCAGCTCCTCGTCCACTTCGCGGTAGAACGTCTGATTGGTGTCCGGCGTCAGCGCCAAGGGAAAGCTCCAGAATTTGCCAAGTGATTTGCCGGTGGCGGCTGAACAGGGGCTGGCCACAGCCGCTCCCCCGCCGAATGCTTACCGGCAAGCGCGCGGCGATGCAAAGGCGCTCGGCGTGGGGAAGAAGCCCCTCCACCATCCCGTGCCGGGATGGTCCCCCTCCCCTCGAAAACGAGGGGAGGACAAAATTGAACGTCCTCCCCTGCCTTTGCAGGGGAGGGGGACCGTCCGCCGTAGCTGCAAGCGAAGGCGGATGGTGGAGGGGCCTCTTCCGCTGAGATTCCCCTGAGCGAATGCCAGAAGGGGTTGAACCCAGCGCTACTTCCCCCGGTACACCTGCCCCTCCCCCGGAAACGCCCGCGACCGCACCTCCGCCGCATACGCCGCCGCCGCCGCCCCGATCCGCGCGCCCAGGTCGTCGTATCGCTTCACGAACTTCGCCGTGCGTTCGAACATCCCCAGCATGTCGTCGATCACCAGCACCTGGCCGTCGCACGCCGCCGACGCGCCGATACCGATGGTCGGGCAGGCGACGGCGGCCGTCACCGCGGCGGCGATCGGTTCCAGAACGCCTTCCAGCACCAGCGCGAAGCAGCCCGCGTCGGCCACCGCCCGCGCGTCCGCCATGATCTTGGCCGCCTCCGCCTCGCTCCGCCCCCGCGCGCCGTAGCCGCCGAGCGTATTCACCGCCTGCGGCGTCAGCCCGACATGCCCGATCACCGGAATGCCGCGCGCGGTCAGGAACGCGACGGTCGGCGCCATCGCCTCCCCGCCCTCCAGCTTCACCGCCGCCGCGCCCGTGTCCTTCAGCACGCGCGCCGCGCTCGCGAACGCGGCTTCCGGGCTCGCCTCGTAACTGCCGAACGGCATGTCGATCGCGACCAGCGCACCGGCCGCCCCCCGCACCACCGCCGCCCCGTGCGCGCACATCATCTCCAGCGTCACCGGCACCGTCGACGGCAGGCCGTAGATCACCATTCCCAGGCTGTCCCCGACGAGCAGCACGTCGCAATGCGGATCGAGCAGCTCCGCCATCCGCGCCGTGTACGCGGTCAGCATGACGATCGGCTCGCCACCTTTCCGCGCCCGGATCGCCGGCGCGGTGACGCGCTTGCGCGTGGTGGTGGCGGACGGGGCGGCGGACGGAGCGGGTTCGGGCGGGTGCTGGGACATGGTTGGTTACCAAAAAGTCGGAACGGGATATCTGCGGATGCTGCTGTCGCTGGAGGCAAGCACCAGCTTCTCCTGCGCCGCCTGCGCCAGCAGCATGCGGTCGAACGGATCCTTGTGGATGGCCGGCAGGCTTGCCAGAAAATTGTGGACCCCGAACCGAAGCGCCAGCGGCGTCAGGCCCGCGATCGTGAACAGTTCCTCGTATCGCAAACCGAAGCTGAAGCCGTAGCGGCGTTCCTTGATCTCGAACTCGACGGGCGTGAGAACGCTCACGAACGCGCCCTCGGCCACGACCCTGTTCCGCACGGCCTCGGACAAGAGCCGCGATCCGGTCGCAAACCAGAGAACGGCCTGGCTATCGAGCAGCAGCGTCGGCGTCATGGCCCTCCGGGAAGATCGGCGCGTCGTACCACAAGGCGAGATCTTCCTCGCTCATCGGCTCCAGAAGCGCGTTCACCTGGTCTTCGCTAATCTTGTCCCGCCACATCCCGAACGCCCGCCTGCGCATTTCAACGACGTCCTGCGCGGGCTCGACGGGCTGCAGCCGCACCGCCGGCTTCCCCGCCCGCGCGATCACGACCTCCTCGCCGCGTTCGCTCGCCGCGATCAGCTCCGACAAACGCGTCTTGGCCTCGCCGATATTGACGTGAATGGTCATAGCTTGGCCAAGCTAGATTGGCCAAGCACCGCTGTCAAAGCGCTCACCACCCGTTCATCCACGCGAAAGCATTCGGGGTGTCACTTTCGGAGCCTGCAAACCATGACCCGCCTTCTCCTGGCCCTCCTCTCCGCCTTCGCTTTGAGCGGCTGCATCGCCAGCACCGCGCTCGACATCGTCACCCTCCCCGTCCGCGCCGCCGGCGCCGCGGTCGACGCGGTAACCACCAGCCAGTCGGAAGCCGACGAGAAGCGCGGCCGCGAAATTCGCAAACAGGAGGAACGCGAAGGCAAGGCCGCCCGCCAACGCGCCAAGCAAGAGCGACGCGCCCGCGACGACTAGGCCGGGGCGCGCAACGCGATCTCATCGACGAGCGCGCGCACGTCCACTCTGGCCTTCAGCCGCGCCGCCAGTAGCGCCGTGCCGCTGATCTTGCGCTGCACGAACAGCGTCGCGGCCGGCGGCAGGTGCCACGTCGCCTTGTCCGCCGCGATCGCCAGGCCGCCGTCGCGCAGATCCGCCACAAAGCCGCGGTCGCCGAAGTCGAACAGCCCCGGCCGCGTCATCTCGCGCACCACTACATCGATCATCGCATCGACCTCCGCCCGGTGTCCGTCGGCAGCGGCGGCGTTGACGAACCCTTCCGCCACCGCCGCCTCGCGCACCGCGTCCCGGTTCCCCGCCATTCCCGCCGCCAGCAGCCGGCGGTACCCGTCCGCCGTTCCCGGCTCGATGTCGCGCGTCGCGCCGAAATCGAGCAGCACGATGCGGCCCGTTTCCGGCTGGTAGCGGTAGTTGGCGAAATTGGGGTCGGTCTGCATCAAGCCGAATTGGAACAGCTCGCGCAGCGCCAGCGCGATCAGCGCCCGCGCCGCCGCGTCCCGCGCCTCCTGGGGCGCCTCGTCCAGCGTGTCGATCGGCCGCCCGGGAACGAAGCTCATCGCCAGCACGCGGTCGCCGGTCAGCGCCTCGTCGAGTTCCGGCACGACATAATCGGGCGCATCGGCGAGCAGCCGCCCGAACCGCGTCATCTGCGCCCCTTCGCGCCGGTAATCCGTCTCCTCGCGCAGCTGCCGCTTGGCTTCGTCCAGCAGCGGCAGGAGGTTCAGCTCCGCCGGCATCATCCCGGACACGCGCAGCAGCGTCGCAACATTGTCAACATCGGCGTCGATGCTCTCCCGAACGCCTGGATACTGGACTTTGATCGCCAGCGTCCTCCCGTCATGCGTCGTCGCGCGGTGCACCTGCCCAATCGACGCGGACGCGACCGGTGTCGCGTCAAACCGCGCGAACCGCCGCCGCCAGTCCGCGCCCCATTCCGCGTTCAGCACGTCGCGAAGCTGCGCGGGCGGCATGTGGTGCGCGTTGTCGCGCAACCGCGCCAGGATCGCGGTCAGCTCGGGCGGCAGCATGTCGCCCGCGTCCAGCGAGATCATCTGTCCCAGCTTCATCGCCGCGCCGCGAAGCTCGGACAAATGGTCCGCGACCTTGGCGAAGTTGCCCGGCGTCAGCAGCAGGTCGCGCAGCACCGGCCGCTCCCCCGCCGCCAGCCGCCGCGTCCCTTCCGCCACGATATTGCCGGCCAGCCCGCCCGCGAGCCGCCCGAACTGCCCGAGGCGGGACAATCGCCCGCTCGGCACCGACCTGGACCCGTCGCTCACCATCCCGCCGTCCCGGGCGCGCCCTTGAACGGCCCGGCCACGCCCGGCGTAATCCACCCGCCGTAGAACGCGCCCGCTTGCGGCACCACGGTCTCACCATCGACCGTGCAGCGATCGAACGGCCCGGCGTAAGAGGCGACGTGGTCGCGCAGCATCGCGAACGCCGATGTCGGCTCCCGGTAGCTCCACCCCGCGCGCGGCAGTACGACGCCGTCCACCGCGACATCCCAGTAGGTCGCCGCCCCTTTCCACTCGCACCACGATCCGCCGCCCGCATGCCGCAGCACACCGGGCGCGATGTCGGCCGGCGGGAAGTAGTAGGTCGGCGGATGGCTGGTCTCCAGCGTGCGGACGCCCGCGCGCGTGTCCGCGACCACCCGCCCCCGGTGACGGATGACGATGCGCGCGCGGCACGGCTCGGCGATCGCAGGGCGCGGGTAAGCCCAGGCGCTTTCCTGCCCCGGCGCAACGGGATCGGGCGCCGGCCTCATGCCGCCCGCCCGGCGGCCAGTCGCTGCAGCCGCGGTCGGACGCGCAGAAAGGCGACGTACAAGCGCTCCAGCACCGCCAGGACCAGCGGCGCGCGCGCGGCCAGCCCCAGCGGCCGCAGCAGCGGGATCGCCCGCCACATCGCCGCGAACGCCGCCGCTCCCGACAGCAACCGCCCGTTTTCCATCGCATGAAAGCGCGCCAGCAGGTCGGCGCGGTCGATCGGGCAAGCCTGCGCCGTGGTCGCATCGACGAAACGGATCGCGCCCCGCCGGTCGAGCCTGCGCATCAGCGCGATCTCTCGGCGGCAAAGCGGGCAGGATCCATCGTGCCAGACTGTCAGCGTGCTCATCACCCCCATGTGGTGCACCCCCCGCGCTTCGCACGGCGTCACGGAAACATAAGGCACCGGATCGGCGGAGTTTAGCGCTCTACTCCCACTCTATTGTTCACACCCGGACTAACCCTCTGTAGAGCAAAAGCTTTTCCTCTCTGACCCGCGCAGGTCCCGCTCTGCAGACCGTCGAGTTTGTCTGCTACCAACTAACTCGCTGTATCGACACGGAAAGCTGAGAAAAAAATTTTATGTTCAGGCCTGACGACGACAATCGACGAATATCGAGCCTGCGGCTGCACTCACGCTCGCCAGCCCAGCAAAGTACCCCTGATCCGATACCGCAGGCCTACGCCGCTATGGCGCGAGGAGCCACACGGGCGAACACGCCTCGGCAGCCTAGCGCGCGCTGGGCTGGACTACGATAGCCCTCGCGACCACTCCTTGTACCGTCCGCCCACTCCTCCATCCTACGCAAACAAACGCCGGCGACTGCCGACTGCCCAGCGCCCTCGCTCCCCTGCAGGGGTCGCGCGGCCAGCGTTCTCCCTCTATACTCGAAGGCGCCGATCATGACCAAATCAGGTATTGCCGAGAGACCATCTGCGCTCCCGCTGAACGGGAGGTCCTTATGCTCGGAGAGAAGCTTATCCTCATCTTGGAAGACGACGCCTACGTCGCGCTTGATCTCGCGGGGGCAGTTGAGGACGCCAACGGGTGCGTTTCGGGACCTGCGGCGTCCGTGGGGGAGGCTATGGACCTACTAGACGGACAGCCGATAGCGGCGGCGATCTTGGATGTGCAGACCTCCGGAGGTGACGTGACGTCTTTGGCGCAAAGGCTCCGGCCACTGGGGCTCTCTTTTGTTGTTCAGAGCGCCACCGGGCTGCCTGTGAAACTTATGGAGCTCGGGCTAGGCCTCCGGGTATTGATTAAGCCGCTGCAACCACGCGCAATTGTCGCGGCGCTGCTGGTCGAGATCGAAGCGACTAGACAGCTTACCTCGAGCCGCGACCTCGTGCCTGCGGCCGCGGTCGCGGTGTAAACTCAGGCTCTCTGCTGGGCCGCCCGTTGCGGTTGCAGGTGCAGGTAGCGCTCATTGAAGTCCGAGGCTCCGTACATGACCTGCCATTCCAGGAAACTGACGTCGCGCCCGTTGCGCTAGATCAGGCCGCGAGCCTCCAGTGGACGGAGGTCAGTTCAAGCGTGTCGCCATACTGCTCCTGCGTGTTGGCAGTGAGGATCCCTATTCGGACGCAAGCTCTATCGCATCCATCCGAACGCCCAACTCGCCCAGGAAGCGCGCAAGGCCAATCTGCGCGTCGCGGCGGCCAACGTTCGGGATCCATTCGCGGAAGATCGACGCCTCGATCGGCATGTGGACCAGAACCGAGCGTGCGACGTGAATGTTGTTCTCGAGAACGGCCTGCATGTCGGCGCGCTTGATCGCTGCTCAGGAACAGCGACAGGGTCGACTGGACAAAAGGAGCGGCTCACCTTGCGAAATCTCGAAGGATTTGCCGACCTGTCCGACTTCAACCCCCCTTTACCTGCACCTTCGCAGCTAGCAGGTGCTTCTGAACGTCGTCGGCACCGGCGAGGCCGCCCTTGTCTGTAGACAACACAACACGTTCTCAGCTGGGTCGAAGCAGAACCTTTGCCTGCTCCCCGACCGCCGGGTCCGTCACGCTGCCAGCGTGGCTGCGTTCTAGCCCAGGCCGATGCCGATGGCCCAGGCGAGAGCCGCGGCGCCGGCGAAGCCGAAGGCGAGCTTCTGGCTGCGGGCGGGACTGCCCTTCGCCCGGTCATGGTCGATGGGCTTCTTGTCCACGAGCCCGCGTGCGCGGACCAACAGCGCCAGCGCGATGACGCTTAGAATGATGGCGATAGTGATGGTGATACCCAAGAGGTCGGCTTTCTTGCTTGTCGGTCGGTGGGGTCGAACGCGCGAAACGCTGATCGGGGGGCGAGGCAGGACGCATCAGGCGCAGAATAATGCGCCAAGTCTGGCCGTGCATGCTGGAACCGCGATCTCATCCCGAGTAGGGCGCGATCGGCGCGGCGACGGGGTTGTCACTCGGAAGCCTTCGCGCGAGGATGCAAACAATGCGAGGCGAAAGCTCAGCGGTAAACTTTTGATCCGTTCTAACCTTGGTTTAGGCAGGACGCGGCGCCGGGGTGCTAGGCCATTGCAGTCGAGCACGGCATCGACGGCTAAGCCGGTCAAGCTCGAGCCGCAATCTTCGATATCCGGTATCGTCGACTCTCCGAGGCACTCGCCTCAGCGGCCGCCAGTCGAGGCGAGAAGGGCGACGTGCCCGGTCGTGGGGCGGGCGAGCCCACGCAGCCGTTGATGCCGGCTTGGCTAGCGGCGAGTTGATCGTCTGTCGTGCGTCGCCGAGACTGGAAATCGAGGAACCGAAAGAATGCCTGCTCGCCGTTCCGAAGCCTACGACGAGCTGATGACCGATCGTGCTTCGCCGACGGGCTTCGAGGCGCTGGTGCGATGGTTGAGCGCTATCGAGATTGGCGACCTTCGTCAGCGGCAGAATGCTGCTGAGCGCGCGTTTCGAGAAATCGGGATCACCTTCAACGTCTACGGGGAGACTGCGGAGGCGGAGCGCATCATCCCCTTCGACATCGTCCCGCGCGTGTTCACCGGACCTGAGTGGGCCAGGCTGACCAAGGGGCTGGAGCAGCGCGCCTTCGCCATCAACGCCTTCCTGCGCGACGTCTACGGGGCGCGTCGCATCCTGTCCGACGGTGTCGTCCCGGCCGAGTTGGTGCTGCGCAATCCGCAGTTCACGGGCGCCATCGCCGACATCAAGCCACCGGCCGGCATCTATTCGCACGTTTGCGGGATCGACCTGGTGCGGACAGGCCCGACCGACTTCTTCGTGCTGGAGGACAATGCGCGCACGCCGTCCGGCGTCTCCTACATGCTCGAGAACCGCGAGGCGATGCTGCGCTTGTGCCCCGAACTGTTCGCGACGTTGCCGGTCCGCCCGGTGGACGGCTATCCCGACGCCTTGCTGGCGACGCTGCGCTCGGTGGCGCCTACCCCCAGCGCCCATGAGCCCGTGTGCGTGCTGCTGACGCCCGGGCCATTCAATTCGGCCTTTTACGAACACAGCTTCCTGGCCGACAATCTCGGCATCGAGCTGGTCGAGGCGTCCGACCTGGAGGTGCGCGACGACGTAGTTTGGATGCGCACCACGGCCGGCCGCGTGCGAGTGGACGTCATCTACCGCCGCATCGACGACGCGTTCATCGATCCGCTCGTGTTTCGCCCGGACTCGATGCTGGGCGTGCCCGGGCTGATTGCTGCCTACCGCGCCGGCAACGTCGCGCTGGTCAACGCGCCGGGCACAGGCATCGCCGACGACAAGGCGATCTACAGCTACATGCCGGAAATCGTCCGCTATTATTCCGGCAGCGAGGCGATACTCCCCAATGTCGAGACGTATCGGTGCCGCGAGGCGGACGCGCTCGCCTACACGCTGGAGCATCTGGACGAATTGGTGGTCAAGCTGGTCGACGGGTCTGGCGGCTACGGGATGCTTGTCGGCCCGACGTCCACCCGCGCGCAGATCGATGCATTCCGTGCCGCGTTAATCGCGGAGCCGCACCGCTACATCGCGCAGCCGACGCTTGCCTTGTCCACCGTGCCGACGCTCGTGGAACAGGGCGTGGCCCCTCGCCACGTCGATTTCCGACCGTTTGTGCTGTCGGGCGCCGGCGGTGTGACCATCGTGCCCGGCGGGCTGACGCGCGTCGCTCTTCGGGAGGGCTCGCTTATCGTCAATTCGAGCCAGGGTGGCGGCACCAAGGACAGCTTCGTCCTTGCCGACGCTTTCGGCGAGGAACAGACCTCGACGATGTCACAGTCCCAGACCCAGTCGGTGGCCGGAATGAGGAAACCGTTCTGATGCTTTCGCGCACAGCCTCCTCGCTCTACTGGCTCGGCCGCTATGTCGAACGGGCGGAGTTCACCGCCAATCTCGTGGAAGCCACGCTGAGGCTGGATGCGCTTGCGGTCCGGCCGGCGGGGCTGGAGGCGTGGTCGTCCGCGCTTGCGGTGTCGGGTGCGACCGGAACGTTCGCGGCGACCGGCCTGCGCGGAGAGCCGGCCGACGTCAGCTGCTTTCTGCTGCTTTCCCCCGACAATCCCGGTTCCATTCGCTCATGCGTCGATGCGGCCCGCGGCAACGCGCGCGCGGTTCGCACCGCGCTGTCGCGTGAAGCCTGGCTTTCCATCAATCGGCTTTGGATCGAGCTTGGCGGCCGCGAGTGCGCGCACGACGCGCACAGCATCCTTGCGTTTGTCGAGCAGATCAAGGCGAATGCGTGCGGTTTCGAGGGCGCGCTCCACCGCATGCTCCGCAGCGAAGCGCATTTCTTGATCGCCTTGGGCGCGGCGATCGAGCGGGCCAACGGCACGGCGCGGCTGCTCGACGTCAAGTACCACCTGCTGCTGCCCAAGGGCGAGCGCGTGGGCGGGGCGGTGGACCGGGACCAGTGGACCGGCATCCTGCACACGGTGTCGGCGGTGACCGCCTATCGCTGGCTGTACAAGGAGGGGCTCAAACCCTGGCACGTCGCCGAACTGCTGGTGCTTCGCGGCGAGTTGCCGCGTTCGCTGATGGCATCTATGGAGCACATCGTGACGCTTCTGACCCGGATCGGCCAGCGGACCGGCCAGCAGGGCGAGGCCGACCGGCTGGCGCGCCGGCAGCGCAGCGCCCTGCGTCAGACCACCGCGTCGAGCCTCATACAGGACGGCATGCACGAATTTCTTCTCAGGTTCCTGGGCGATCTCGTCGCTCTCGACGGCGCCATCTCCCAGCAGTTCAGGTTCAACTGATGCGCCTGTCGATCCGGCACCGCACGACGTATCGCTTCGACCAACCGCAAACGCGGCTGGTTCAGCTCGCGCGCGTGACGCCGATCAGTTCGCCCGGACAAACCGTGCTGGGCTGGGAGGTCGAGGTCGACCGCGACGCCAACCTGCGCACCGCTTGCGACGGGTACGGCAACACGCTGACGATGCTCTATGTCGACGGTCCCGTTCAGGAGATCTCGCTGCAGGTTTCGGGCGAAGTTCTGACACAGGATCTGGCCGGCGTGGTCGGCGATGCGCCCGAGCCGCTTCCTCCGGAAGTCTTCCTGCGCGCGAGCGAACTGACGCACGCCGACGAGGCTATCCGCGCGCTGGCGGACGAGATCAGAGACGGCGGATCGACCGGCATCGACCAGCTGCACGCGCTGATGCGGTTCCTGGGAACTCGGGTCCGTTACGACACCGGGGACATGGACGTGACGCGCACCGCCGCCCAATCGCTGGCCCTTGGTCGGGGCGTGTGTCAGGATTTCGCGCATGTCTTCATCGCGGCTGCGCGCGAACTCGATGTGCCGACGCGCTACGTGTCGGGGCATCTCTTCCAGCGGGACGGAAGACCCGACCAGGCGGCCGCGCACGCCTGGGCGGAATCCTGGGTGGACGGCATCGGCTGGATCGGCTTCGACCCTGCGAACGGCATCTGTCCGGACGATGCCTATGTGCGCGTCGCCGTTGGCCTAGATTATCGTGAGGCCGCCCCGCTGTCGGGCGCGCGGCTTGGGGGCGGCGCCGAACGGCTGGATGTCGCAGTGTCGATAGTTCAATCCGGTCGCCAGACGCAGAGCTGAGTCCGGCGACTGGTCTTAGGCCGTCATTGCGAAGACCGTAGTGACGCGGCAATCCACGCCGGAACCCGTCGGTGGCCACGATGCTGGATCGCCGCGCTGCTGGGCAGCAGCAGTTCATCCTTAGCGGCGCCGCAGGCGGCGTCGAAGGGCTCGCGATGACGACCAGCGAGTTGATCCAATGTCATCGCGCCCCGGCCACTAGACGGCCCGGCGCCTAGAGGACGGCTTCGATTAGCCCCAGTTCCACGGCTTCGTTGGCCTCGACGTACCAATTGGAAGGCGCGCGCTGGAGCAGTTCGTCCATCGTCACCTTCGAACCGCGGACAAGATTTTCGAACCCTTCGTTCTGCATCTCGATCGAAGTTACGAGCTGATTGAGCATC
>DASQNO010000110.1:0-19084 GCA_035644935.1 Sphingomonadaceae bacterium | reverse complement strand
GACGGAACTCCGCCTCCTTGTCCGCTTACCGCCCTCTGGCTAAGACCCGCGCATGGCCGGCCATTCCAAATTCAAGAACATCATGCACCGCAAGGGCGCGCAGGATAAGAAGCGCTCCGCGATGTTTTCCAAGCTGTCGCGCGAGATCACCGTCGCGGCCAAGATGGGCACGCCCGACCCCGACATGAACCCGCGGCTGCGCATGGCGGTGCTGGCGGCCAAGGCGCAGTCGATGCCCAAGGACAATATCGACCGCGCGATCAGCAAGGCGGTGCGCGGGGACGGCGAGGATTACGAGGAAATCCGCTACGAGGGCTTCGGGCCGGGCGGCGTGTCGCTGATCATCGAGGCGCTGACCGACAACCGCAACCGCACCGCGACCAATGTTCGCACGATCGTTTCCAAAAACGGCGGCAACCTGGGCGCGGGAGGTTCGGTCAGCCATGGCTTCGATCGGCTGGGGCTCGTCACCTACCCGGCGTCGGCGGGGGACCCCGATACGGTCTTCGAAGCTGCGCTGGAGGCCGGCGCGAATGACGCCGTGTCGTCGGACGAGGGGCACGAGATCTGGACCGAGATCGACGCACTGCACAATGTCGCCAAGGCACTGGAGCCCGTGCTCGGCGCGGCGGAAAGCGCCAAGCTCGCCTGGCGCCCGCAAACCGCGGTCACGGTGGGCGAGGGCGAGGCGGCGACCTTGCTCAAACTGATCGACGCGCTGGACGAGGACGACGACGTCCAGACGGTGTGGGGCAATTACGACGTGCCCGACGAAGTTATGGAGAAGCTCGGTTGAGCGGCAATCCCTCTCCCGCCGGGAGAGGGAAGGGCCCGCTTGGCGCAGCCAAGTGGGAGGGTGAGGGTGATCGCTCTAACCCGTTAAGCACCCTCACCCTTCCGCCCCTTCGGGGCTCCCTCCCTCCCCTACCGGGAGAGGGATTGAGGCTTTGATCATTCTCGGGCTGGACCCGGGCCTCGGCACCACCGGCTGGGGTGTGATCGCAGCTGAGGGTAATCGGCTAAGCCACATCGCCAACGGCGAGATCAAGACCCACTCCAAGGCAGCGCTCGCCGATCGGCTGTGCGCGCTGTTCGAGCAGCTTGGCACCGTTATAGCGGCGCACGCCCCAGAAGGTGCCGGCGTCGAGGAGGTGTTCGTCAACGCCAACCCGCAATCGACGCTCAAGCTGGGGCAAGCCCGCGGCGTCTGCCTGCTCGCGGCTGCGCGAAGCGGGGTCGTCGTCGGGGAATACGCAGCGCGTTTGGTGAAGAAAGCGATCGTCGGCACCGGTGCGGCGGAAAAGGCGCAGGTGCACGCGATGGTGGCGCGGTTGCTGCCAGGAGTAGCGATCGCGGGGGCGGACGCGGCGGATGCGCTCGCCGTGGCGATCACGCACGCGCATCATCTGGCTTCGGCCCGGCGGATCGTGGCCGCGGCATGATCGCCAAGCTGACGGGACGGCTGGACAGCGTGTCGGCGGACGCGGCGGTGATCGACGTCGGCGGCGTCGGCTATCTCGTCGGCGCATCGGCGCGGACGCTGACGGCGCTGGGCCCGGTTGGGGGCAGCGTCGTGATCTTCACCGAGATGCTGGTCGCCGAGGACTTCATCCGCCTCGTCGGCTTCGCCACGGCGGCCGAACAGGAATGGTTCCGCCTGCTGACCTCGGTCCAGGGCGTCGGCGGTCGCGTCGCGCTCGGCATCCTCTCGGCGCTCGACCCGGCCGAACTGCACCGCGCCGTGGCCAGCGGCGACAAGGCCATGGTGGCGCGCGCGCAAGGTGTCGGGCCGAAGCTTGCGATGCGGATCGTCAACGAGCTGAAGGACCGCACGGGCGGCGCGATCCCGGTCGGCGGTGGGCTGCCCGTGCTGCCCGTGGTCGGCGTGGCGGCGGACGCCGTGTCGGCGCTGCTCAATCTTGGGTTTCGTCCAGCGGAAGCGGCGAGCGCGGTGGCGGCGGCGGAAGGCGAGCTGGGTGAGGGTGCCAGCTTCGATGCGCTTGTGCGGACGGCGCTGAAGAAGGCGGCGCGGCCTTGACCGACGACCGCATCCTGACCGGCGCGCGGAAGCCCGAGGACGTCGATGCGGCGTTACGGCCGAAGACCCTCGACGATTTCGTCGGTCAGAAGGGGGCGCGCGAGAACCTACGCATCTTCATCAACGCCGCCAAGGCGCGGGGGGATGCGCTCGACCATGTCTTGTTCTTCGGGCCGCCAGGCCTCGGCAAGACGACGCTCGCCGGGATCATCGCGCGGGAGCTTGGGGTGGGCTTCCGGGCGACCTCGGGGCCGGTGATCGCCAAGTCCGGCGACTTGGCGGCGCTTCTGACCAACCTGGAAGACGGCGACGTCCTGTTCATCGACGAAATCCACCGCCTGGCGCCCGCGGTCGAGGAGATCCTCTATCCGGCGATGGAGGACCGGGCGCTGGACCTGATGATCGGCGAGGGGCCTTCCGCCCGATCGATCCGCATCGACCTACCCAGGTTTACGCTGGTGGGCGCGACGACGCGGCAGGGGCTGCTGACGACGCCGTTGCGCGACCGCTTCGGGATTCCCATCCGGCTGAATTTCTACAAGGTGGACGAGCTCGAACAGGTGGTGCGCCGCGCCGGCAGCTTGCTCGGCATGGAGTTGTCCGCCGACGGCGCGCGCGAAGTGGCGATGCGATCACGGGGGACGCCGCGAATCGCGGGGCGGCTGCTCCGCCGCGTGCGCGATTTCGCGCAGGCTGCGGGCGAGGGTGTCGTCGATAAAGGCGTGGCCGACCGCGCGCTCAACCGGCTGGAGGTCGACGCGCTGGGGCTGGACGCGATGGACCGGCGCTACCTCGGCATGATCGCCGACATATACCGTGGCGGGCCGGTGGGGGTGGAAACGCTCGCCGCCGGGCTGTCGGAGCCCCGCGACACGATCGAGGAGGTGATCGAGCCGTTCCTGATCCAACTCGGGCTCGTCGCCCGCACCGCGCGCGGACGTTCTCTGAACGGGCGCGCATGGACGCATCTGGGCTTGACGCCGCCCGCGGGCGCGCAGGATGGTCTGTTCGAAACCTGAAAGGACCAGCCGTGAAGCGAATGCTCGCCGCCGCCGCTCTTGCCATCGGCGCGCCCGTCGCTGCGCAGTCGCCTGCTTCCGCGCCGGACTACATCGATGACGCCGCCTGGTTGTGCCTGCCCGGCCGCGCCGACGCCTGCGCCGCGCCGCTCGCCGCCACGGCGGTGACTCCGCGCGGCTATGGCGCGGTTGAGCCGTTCCGCCGCGCCGCCAACCCGCCCCTCGACTGCTTCTACGTCTACCCCACCGTGTCGCGCGATACGACGCTCAACGCCGACATGGAGCCCGGACCCGCCGAAGCGGCGGTCGCGGCCGCGCAGCTGGCGCGGTTCGCTTCGGTGTGCCGGACCTTCGCGCCCCTGTACCGGCAGGTGACGCTGGCGGGCATATTGCGCCGCTTCGAGGGCAAGCCGGCGGCGGGCGACTACGCCATGGCTTACGGCGACGTGCTCGCCGCGTGGCGCAACTTCCTGGCGACGCGAAACGCCAGCCGGCCTTTCGTGCTGATCGGCCATTCGCAAGGCACGGTGCACCTTCAGCAACTGCTGACCCGCGAGATCGAAGGCAAGCCGATCGCCCGCCAGATGGTGTCGGCGTTGCTGATCGGGTTCAACACGCTGGTGCCGGAGGGCAAGACGGTCGGCGGGACGTTCCGGTCGACGCCGCTCTGCACGCGGCCCGCGCAGACCGGCTGCGTCGTCGCCTATGTCAGCTACCGCGCGGGCCGCGAACCGCCGGCCGACGCGCTGTTCGGTCGCGCGCCGCGGCCGGGGATGACCGTCGCCTGCACCAACCCGGCCGCGCTTGGTAGCGCCCGGCCGGCGTCGCTGCGCCCCTACTTCTACGTTGCGCCGACGCTGATGGGCGGCGCGGCCAAGCCTTGGGCGCGGGAGGGGACGCTCGGCACGCAGTTCGTGACAACTGACGGCCTGGTAACCGGCGCCTGCGTTAACCGGGGGCCGGTGGGCGTGCTGGCGCTGCGCGTGAATGCCGATCCACGGGACGCGCGCGCCGACGACATTCCGGGCGACGTCGTGCGCGACGGCGTCGTGCAGGCGGGCTGGGGCACGCATCTGATCGACGTCAACGTCGCGCAGGGAGACCTTGTGCGGCTCGTCGAGCGGCAGGCGCGCGCCTTTGGGCGCTGATGCGCGTGCAATCGTCCCGCACGTTGCACGGTTGAGGACTGTCTCTCTTTCGCACAGGCTCCGCGCGCCGTAAGGGAAGCCGGGTGACGGATGCGCGCGATCAACCTGCGGACGGACGCTTCGTGGGCGGCGAACATCGCTTCCCCTTGCGCATCTATTTCGAAGACACCGACGTGGCCGGCATCGTCTATTATGCCAACTACCTCCGCTTCATGGAGCGCGCGCGGTCGGACATGCTGCGCGCGGTCGGCATCGACCAGCGCGCGACGCTGGAAAGCGACGGCGGCGTCTACGCGGTGGCGGAGGTCGCGATCAGATATCGCCGCCCGGCGCGGCTCGATGACGTACTGCTCGTGTCCAGCCGCGTGCTCGAAGTGCGGGCGGCGAGCACGGTCATTCATCAGCGCGTCATGCGCGGGGATGAAGTCTTGACGGAGGGGCAGGTGACCGCCGCCTTTTTGACGACGGGGGGCCGGCCGCAGCGCCAGCCGCGCGAGTGGGTACGGATTTTTCAGGGATTGGTGGACCGGTGAGCGGCATGGAAGTGAATGCGGACCTGATGAACCCGCTTGTCCTGTTCGGACAGGCGGACATCGTTGTGAAGTCCGTCATCGTATTGTTGCTAATCGCCAGCATCTGGACCTGGGCGATCATCGTCGGCCACAGCTGGCGTCTCAGGCGCGAAATGCGCGAGAGCGACGTGTTCGAGCGTGAGCTTTGGGAAGCCAAGGACATCGACGCGTTCCATGACCGGCACGCCAAGTCATCCATCCCTGGCGCCAAGCTGTTCCTCGCTGGGATTGCCGAATGGCGGCGCTCGACGGGTGGCAAGTCGATCGACCGGGAAGGCACCAGGTCGCGCCTGATGGGCGCGATGAACGCATCGTCGGCGGCGGAGATCGATCGCCTGTCGGACCGGCTCAATATCCTTGCTACCGTCGGATCGGTGGCGCCGTTCGTGGGGCTGTTCGGTACCGTGTGGGGGATCATGCGCTCGTTCACCGGCATCGCCATGTCCAACAACACCAGTCTGGCGGTGGTCGCGCCCGGCATTGCGGAAGCGCTGTTCGCGACCGCGCTGGGCCTGTTCGCGGCGATCCCGGCGGTGATCGCGTACAACCGGCTGACGCACCGGCTGAACCAATTCGAATCGCGGTTGGGGCGCCTGGCGGACCGGTTCCACGGCACGCTGAGCCGCGAGCTGGAGTTGGAGGATTGAGGAAAGGTAGGCGGATGCGCACCCGCGAAGGCGGGTGCCCAGCTCTATCTAACTGGGCTCCGGCCTTCGCCGGAGCGCAGCACGCATGAGCATGGGCCTCCACTCCTCCTCCCGTCGCCGTGGCTCGCGCGCGCCTATGGCGGAGATCAACGTCACGCCGCTGGTCGACGTCATGCTGGTGCTGCTGATCATCTTCATGGTGGCGGCGCCGTTGATGCTCGCTGGCGTGCCCGTCGACCTGCCCGATAGCAAGGCCGCCGCGCTCGATCAGGAAGATGAACCGGTGCAGCTGTCGATCGACGCGCAGGGTGAGATCTTCCTGGGCGAGGAGCCGATCACCGAGGCGCAGCTGGCCGGCCGGCTGCGGGCGATCGCGTCCGAAGCGGATGCGTCGGGCGGTCCGCGCGTCTACCTGCGCGCCGATCGCGGGCTGGATTACGGCCGCGTCATGCGCGTGATGGGCGAACTGAACCGCGCCGGCCTGAACCGCGTCGCACTGGTGTCGGTGGGCACTGATGGATAGAGCGGACGGCCTGGGCACCGGCGTCGCCATACTGGGCCACGTCGCCCTGTTCGGCGCGCTGTCGCTCGGCCTCGCCGCGTCCATCCCGCCCAAGCCCGCGCCGCCGCCCGCGATGGAAGTGGAGTTCGTCGACACCGTGGCGTTGGAAGCGGTCGCCGCGCCGTCGACCGAAGCGATGGCGCAGGCGGAGGCTCCGGAGGTCGGGACGCCCGAGGAGGCGATGCCGCAACCCGCGCCCGCACCGGAGCCGCTGCCGCTCGCCCCGGCGCCTGAACTCGTTGCCGCCCCGCCGACGCCGGCGCCCCCCAGGCCCAAGCCGCCGGAGCCCAAGCCGGCCGAGCCGAGGCCCGTGGCCCGCGCAGCCCCCAAGCCTGCTCCGCCAAAGCCCGCGGCGCCTAAGCCCGAGCCGGTCAGGCAGGCCGTCGCCAAGCCGCAGAAGGCGGCTCCGACGAAGCAGGCGGCCGCAAAGCCGGCGGCGGCGAAGAGCGCGCCCGCCAAGACGGCTCCGGCCAAAGCCGCAGGAGATGGGGAAAAGACCGCGGCCCGCGCGCCGCGCTTGGGCAAGAATTTTCTGGCGGGATTAAGCGATCCCTCGCCTGGCAAGGCGGACAAGCCGCAGGCGCCGGCGATCAGCGCCGATGCCATGGCCGGCATCGTTGCAGCCATCAAGCGCCAGGTTCAGCCCTGCGCCAACCGGCAGGTGAACCCTGGCCCCGGCGCGAACCGCATAAGCGTGCGGTTGCAGTTGCGCCTCAATCCCGACGGCTCGCTCGCCACCGCGCCCAGGGTCGTGTCGACCAGCGGCGTCGACGACGAAAACAGCCGCTATGAAAAGCGGGTCACCGACCTGGCGATCGCCGCGTACACCGGCTGCGCGCCGATGCGGGGATTGCCGGAAGAATTGTACAAGACGGCCAAAGGCGGCTGGAGCAACATCAACCTGAACTACAAGCTTCCCGGATGAGGATTTCCATGCGTTTCACCCTGTTCCCGCTGCTCCTGCTCGCCGCCCCGCTGGCGGCGCAGAACGCCCCGCGCGTTACCACGCCGGCCTCGCAAGCCGCCGCGCCGGCGGACGATGACACCGCGCTGGAGGTGGACATCGTGGGCGGCATCTCGCAGCCGCTGTCGATCGCCGTACCCGTGATGCCGACCCCGCGCGCGACGCCGACCCCGGAAGGGGACACCGTGTCGCTCGGGCGGCAGGTGGCGGAGATCGTCGCCAGCAACCTGCGTTCCAGCGGGCTGTTTACGCCGGCGGGACCAGGCGGATTGCCGGCGGTGAGCTTCGCGCAAGTAACCGCCCCGGTCTTCGACACGTGGCGGGCGAACAATGCGTCGGCGTTGGTGCAGGGCTTCGTCCAGGCCAACGCGGACGGCAACCTGACCGTCGGCTGCTACCTGTACGACGTGTCGGCGGGCACCGAACTGGCACGCCAGGGCTTCACCGTCGCGCCCGCTAACTGGCGGCGCGCGGCGCATAAATGTGCGGACGCGGTGTACGCGCGGCTGACGGGCGAGGGCGCCTATTTCGACACGCGGCTGGTCTACGTCGCCGAGACCGGTCCCAAGACCAAGCGCGTCAAGCGCATCGCGGTGATGGACGCCGACGGGTCCAACCATCGGTACCTGACCACCGGCCAGTCGACGGTGCTGACCCCGCGCTTTTCGCCACTGGGCGGTCAGCTCGTCTACATGACCTATGCCGACAAGATGCCGCGCGTGTACGTGCTCGACATCGCCACGGGCAGTCAGCGGCCGTTGATTGCGGGCAACTTCATGACCTTCGCGCCGCGCTATTCGCCGGACGGACGCAACATCCTGTTCTCGATGTCGGTCGCCGGGAATACCGACATCTACCGCGTCGCGGCCGAAGGCGGGACGCCCGTGCGCCTGACGCAGGCCCCCGGGATCGACACGGGGGGCAGCTATTCGCCCGACGGCACGCGCATTGTGTTCGAAAGCGACCGCGGCGGATCGCAGCAACTCTACGTCATGGGCGCTGACGGTTCGAACCCGCGGCGAATCTCCTTCGGCGGCGCGGCCTATGCGACGCCGGTGTGGAGCCCGCGCGGCGACTTCATCGCGTTCACCCGCATCGGCGGCGGACAGTTCCGTATCGGCATCATGACCCCCGGCGGATCGGGCGAGAAGCTGCTGACCGAAAGCTGGCAGGACGAGGGTCCCAGCTGGGCACCCAACGGCCGCGTTATTATGTTCCATCGCACCGCCCAGGGCTCAGGCAAGGCGGACCTGTGGTCCGTCGATCTCACGGGTGTCAACGAACGCCGCATCCCCACCCCGCTCGACGGCTCGGACCCGAGCTGGTCCCCCCTGCTCAACTAGGAGTTCGAACCCATGCGCATCCTGACCACTGCCGCCGTCGTCACCGCCCTGCTCGCCAGCGGCTGCGCCAAGAAGAAGATCGCGGAACTGCCGCCCGCGGACGTCACCTCGGGCGCCGGCGGCACGACGGGTGCCGACGGCGCAACCGGCCTTGGCGCGGATGGCAGCGTTGCCGGCGGTGCGGTGGCGGGGAGCCAGGCCGACCTGGTCGCCCGCGCGGGTTCCGACACGATTTACTTCAACACCGACAAGTACGAACTCGATGATGCCAGCCGCGCGACATTGGACGCGCAGGCCGCCTGGCTCGCCGCCAACGGCGCTGTTCGGGTGACGATCGAAGGCCATGCCGACGAACGGGGGACGCGCGAGTACAATTTAGCGCTGGGCGACCGCCGCGCCACCGCGGCGCGCAACCACCTGGCGGCTCGTGGCGTGGCGTCTGACCGTATGACCGTAGTCAGCTGGGGCAAGGAGCGCCCGGTCGCGGCGGGATCGGACGAGCAGAGCTGGGCGCAGAACCGGCGATCGGTGACGGTGACGGCGCAGTAAGACCTTCCGGGAAGGGGACCTTTGCCGTTCGGCTCAACTTGAAGCCGTTCGGGCCTTGGCTTATCAAAAAGCCCAAGTTGTGTCGGGAAGTCTCAGATGAAGAACATGATCAACCCGTCTGCGTTCGCCGACCTCGACGCGCTGAAGGAGCGGTTCCGCGGCGCGGATCCGTTCCCGTATCTGGTGATCGACGACTTCCTCCAGCCAGAATTCGCCGAAGCGGTCCATTCGGAGGTGCGGCGCAGCGAATTTTCCATTAACAGCAGCAACGATATCACGCAGAGGAAGAAGCGCGCGTGCAACGATTGGACGATGTTCGACGAGGCCACCGGTCGCCTGGTCGCCTACTTTAATTGTTGGGAGTTCATCCGGCCGCTCGAGGCGATCACGGGCATTGACGGTTTGTTCGGCGATCCGTTCCTGGAGGGTGGCGGCATCCATCAGACCACCAACGGCGGCTTCCTTAAAATGCATACCGATTTCAACTGGAACGCGAAGCTCCGCGCCGATCGCCGCATCAACATCCTGCTCTACCTGAACAAGGATTGGCAGCCTGAACATCGCGGCGAATTGCTGTTGCAGAAGGACGGCGGCGAGACGACCGCGACGGTCGAGCCGATCTTCAACAGGCTCGTGATCTTCAACACCAACGACACGACGCTGCACGGGCACCCGGCGCCTTTGAATTTCCCCGAAGGCTATTCGCGCGCGAGCATCGCGATGTATTACTACAGCACCGGGCTGGCCATCGACGAACGGCGGCGCGGCAAGTCGACCACGACGCGGTACGTGCCCCTGCACGCGGGCGACATCGATCTGGCGCAAGGCAGCCTTCGCGCCAAGCTCGGCTACCTGGTGCGCCGCTACACCTCGCTCTAGGCGCGGGCGAACGCCTGGCGGCTTATGCCGGCGCGAAAGCCTCGTCGAGAAGCCGCGCCAGCCGCAGTCCGCCTCGCGCGATCTGCAGCCGGACGGCGGGGAGAAGCAAGCGGATCTTGGCTTCGTCGAGGCGGACGCGTCCTTCAGGCTTGGGTCCGCAAGGGTCGCCGCCCAGCGCGGTCGCATAGGCGACATCGCGGCTGACCTGCCAGCCTTCGCGGCTCCAGTCATCCACCGTGCCGGCGCTCGCGGCCGCGTGATCGACGACTTGGTCCAGCAGCGCGTCGGGGCCGCCCGGCGGCTCCGTGATGCCGCGCTCTGCGATCCAGCCGTCCCACACCGAATGGAGGTTGGCGCGGCCTTCGATCAACCCGTAGGCGACCTTGACGTCGTTGCCGCCGCGATCGCCACGGTCGCCTGCGTGCAGCGGCATGTGCAGGTCGCCGACGAAATGCGTCAGGAACGCCAGCGCCTGCAGCCGCTCGCGCGTCGGCAGCGCCTTGTCCTTGAGGAGGCGCACCTGCCGGTCGATCTGCGCGGATACGCAGTTGCCGTCGCGGCAAGCGGACTTGAGGTCGAACGGCTTGCAGATGTCGACGTTCTGATAGTGCCAGGGGAAGCTGTAGGAGAAGCGGTCGTCCAGCCGGCGAACGCAGTCGGGCCAATAAGCGGCGAGCGCCAGCGTCTTGACCGAGCATGTGGGCGTGTCGAGCGATCGGCCCTGGCGCAGCAGCGCGGCGATCTGGCGCCCCGTCGCGGGCGCGACGCGCGCCTCCGCGATGTTGGCGACGGTGTAGTGGCCGTACTCCCACCAGGCTTTCGCGGGAGCCGGGGCCAGCAGCAGCGCGACCAGCGGGAGCAGGATACGCATAGGAACTCCGTTCGCCCTGAGCTTGTCGAAGGGCTCTACTTCCACGGGGCGCAAAGGAGAGGGCTTCGACAGGCTCGGCCCGAACGGTGGGGTGGAGCCTACCGTTCCTCGTTGCCGTAAATGGCGACGACCCTCTGGCCCATAGCGGAAATCCTGCCCCGGTACATGCCCGGCGTGTTGAACCCCCAGCGGCCGGTGCCGTCGGGCGCGACCACGATAACGCCGCCGGTGCCGCCGAGCGCCCGGACTTCGTCCAGGACCTCCCCCACCGCGTCGCCCTCCGTGTCTAGCCGCAGCCGCGTGCAGATTTCGTGCGCGACGCCGACGCGGATGAACGCTTCGCCCGCGCCGGTGGCGGACACGGCGCCAGCGCGGTCGTCGGCATAGGTGCCGGCGCCGATCAGCGGCGAATCGCCGATACGGCCCCAGCGCTTGCCCGTGACGCCGCCGGTGGAGGTCGCGGCGGCGACGTGGCCTTGGGCGTCCAGCGCCACCGCGCCGACGGTGCCGTACTTCATGTCGACGTCGAAGCCCGAGACGCTGTTGGCCTTCATCTCGTCCAATTGCCGTCGGCGTTCGGGGATCGCGAACCAGTCCGGTGCCGCCTGCTCCAGCCCCTGTTCGCGCGAAAAGGCGTCGGCGCCCGCGCCCGACAGCAGGACGTGCGGGCTGCGTTCCATCACCGCGCGGGCGAGGGAGACCGGGTTGCGCGTCGCGGTCACGGTGGCGACGGCGCCGGCGTGGCGGTCGTGGCCGTCCATGATCGCGGCGTCCAGTTCCTGCGCGCCTTCGAAGGTGAAGACCGCGCCGCGGCCGGCGTTGAAGTAAGGGTCGTCCTCCAGCACGCGCACCGCCGCCTCCACCGCGTCGAGCGCCGTGCCGCTGCCCGCGAGCACCGCCGAGCCGGCGTCGAGCGCCGCGTTCAGTCCGGCGCGGGCGGCGGCGTCCTGTTCGGCGGACAGCCGGTCGCGCGTGATGATGCCGGAGCCGCCGTGGACGAACAGCGTCCAGCGGGAGGGAGGTTGGGACATGGGGGCTCCGGTAGGGTGAGACGCGCGCTTAGCGGCAAGCGCGGGGTCTCACCAGCCGGTTGGACAAGAAGGACAAACACGGGACGCAGGGCCTTGCCAACCGAACAATCTATTATTATGATATCAACATAAATCGGGGAGACTCGCCATGGCCATCACGAACGCCGCCGCCACGCACCACAGCAATCTGCACGCTTCGCGCGAGCGGCCCGCGCGCACGTTCAACGGTTACGTCATGCTGCTGGCGCTGCTGGTCGGCATTGCCGCCTTTTTTCTGGGCGCGACGCAGATCGCCGACAATCGCGCCGTGGGCGTGCCGCTGATGATCCTGGGCGCGCTGGCGTCGACGTTCGTGTCGCTGGGCTTTTACCTGCTGCAGCCCAATCAGGCCGCCGCGATCCTGCTGTTCGGATCGTACCAGGGCACCGACCGCAACGCGGGCCTGCGCTGGCGCTGGCCGTGGTTGACGCGGACCAAGGTCGCCACCCGCGTGCGCAACGTCACGTCCGAGCGGTTGAAGGTCAACGACCTGCGCGGCAATCCTATCGAGATCGCGAGCAACGTCGTGTGGCGCGTCACCGACACCGCGCAAGCGCTGTACGATGTCGACGATTACAACAAGTTCCTGTTTGTGCAGATCGAAAGCGCCGTGCGCACGATCGGCGCGCGCTACGCCTATGACGATATCGAGCACCAGGAGACGACGCTTCGCGCCAACGGCGACATCGTCAGCGCCGAACTGCGCAGCGAGCTGCAGGAGCGCGTCGCGGTGGCGGGGATCACGATCGACGAGTGTCGCCTGACGCATTTGGCCTATGCGCAGGAGATCGCGCAGGCGATGCTGCGCCGCCAGCAGGCCGAGGCGGTGATCGCGGCGCGGCAGAAGATCGTCGTCGGCGCGGTCAGCATGGTGGAAACCGCGCTGCTGATGCTTTCGGAAAAGAACGTCGTCGAACTGGACGACGAACGGCGCGCGGCGATGGTGTCCAACCTGATGGTGGTGCTCTGTTCGGATCGCGACACGCAGCCGGTGGTCAACGCGGGCACGCTCTACCAGTAGGGCCCGGTGGCGGATCCCAAACCCAAGAAGGCGTTCGCGCTGCGAATTGAGCCGTCTTTGTGGGACGCGCTCGAACGCGCAGCCGCCGCCGACCTGCGCAGCGTCAACGCCGAGATCGAATGCCTGCTGCGCGAGGCGCTGACGCGGCGCGGGATCAAACTCGACGCGCCCGAACAGCGCAAGCGCGGCCGGCCGGCCAAGGAGGAGGAAACATGATGAACGACGACACCGCATGGTTCGCGCCCAAGCGTTATGGTTACGGTTCGGGATGGCCGATCCAATGGCAGGGTTGGGCCGTGCTCGGCGCCTATCTCGCCGTTGTCGCTGCGGCCGCCGTAATTCTCGCACCGTTGCACCTGATCGCTTTCGGCGCGATCCTCTCGACCGCCACGGCCGTGCTGATCGCCATATGCGCCGCCAAGACTCGCGGTGGCTGGCGCTGGCGCTGGGGTTCGTAGAACGCCGCGGCCGGGCCGGGACCTTCGGCCAACACGCCACGTTGGTGCCCCTTCAAGTACCGGAGTCCTGACCATGCAGCGTATTGACGACCTCCTTTCCGAAAACGGCACGGACGCCGCCGCCATCGGCGCGCAGCACGGCCTGTCGCCAGACCAGACACGGGAGGCCATGGCCTCGTTGCTGCCTTTCGTGATGGGCGGCTTCCAGAAAAAGGCCGAAGCCGGCGAAGATCAACAGGTCGCGCACCTGGCAAGCGGCGTTGAGGGCGTCGGCGGCAACCCGGCCGCCGCCGTGCAGCCGGGCAACGACATCCTGGGCAACATCTTCGGGTCCAAGGACGTCAGCCGCGAAGTCGCCGCGCGGGCGAGCGGGCAGAGCGGAGTGTCCTCCACGGTCATGAAGGCGCTGCTCCCTGTGGTGGCCGCGATGGTAGCCAAGCATCTGATGGGCCGCATGGGCGGTGCGGGCCCCGGCGGCGGGCTCGGCGGCGGGCTCGGCGGCGGGCTCAGCGGCGCGCTGGGCGGCGGCGGACTTGGGAGCGCAATGGGCGGCGGATTGGGCGGGGCGATCCTGGGCTCGGTGCTCGGCAATTTGGGTGGCGGCGGGCAGCAGCTGCCGGGGGGCGGCATGTCGCCCGCGGGCGGCCCGGCCAGCCCGGGCGGCGGCTTGGGCGGAGTGCTTGGCGGCATGCTGGATCGCAACGGCAACGGCAATCCGCTGGACGATATCTTGGGCGGGCTGATGGGTCGGCGATAAGGCAGGCGAGATCGGTTGCCGTCATCCCGGCGGAAGCCGGGACCCAAGGACATGGAACCCCGCGGAACTGGTGCCGAGTTGGCCGCGCGTTTTCGTGCAAGGGCATTCTTGGGTCCCGGCTTTCGCCGGGATGACGCTGCGAGCAACATGATCCGGACACGATCGGCATACGGCGTGCACGGCGGCAACTTGGGTTCGTCACATGCCTGCGCTATATGGGCGGCATGTCCTTACGTCCTTGGCGCGATATCAACCGGCGTCCGTCGCGCCAGATCATGGTCGGCAACGTCCCCGTCGGCGGGGGCGCGCCCGTTACCGTGCAGACGATGACCAACACGCCGACGTCCGACGCGCGGGCGACGATCGACCAGATCCGGCGCTGCGAAGAGGCCGGCGTCGACATCATCCGCGTGTCGTGCCCCGACGTCGAGTCCACAACGGCGCTTAAGCAAATCGTCCGCGCCAGCCGCGTGCCGATCGTCGCGGATATCCATTTTCATTATAAGCGCGCGCTGGAGGCGGCGGACGCGGGCGCCGCGTGCCTGCGCATCAATCCCGGCAACATCGGTTCGGCCGAGCGCGTGCGCGAAGTGGTCAACGCCGCCAAGGCGAACGGCTGCGCGATCCGCATCGGCGTCAACGCCGGTTCGCTGGAACGCGACCTGCTTGAGAAATACGGCGAGCCGTGCCCGGAGGCGCTGGTTGAATCCGCGCTTGACCATATCCGCATTCTTGAGGAGCATGACTTCCGCGAGTACAAGGTCGCCGTGAAGGCGAGCGACGTGTTCCTCGCAGTCGCCGCCTACCAGCAGCTCGCCGAGGCGGTCGATTGCCCGATTCATCTGGGCATTACGGAGGCCGGCGGCTTGATCGGCGGCACCGTCAAGTCCTCGATCGGCATGGGCTCGCTGCTCTGGTTCGGCATCGGCGACACGATCCGCGTGTCCTTGTCGGCGGAGCCCGAGGAAGAGGTCCGCGTCGGCTACGAGATCCTGAAGGCGCTGGGCATCCGCAACCGCGGCGTGCGCGTCGTCTCCTGCCCGTCCTGTGCGCGCCAGGGGTTCGACGTCATCCGCACCGTCGAGAAGCTCGAGCAGCGGCTGCAGCATATCCGCACGCCCTTGTCGCTGTCCGTGCTCGGCTGCGTCGTCAATGGCCCAGGAGAGGCGCGCGAGACTGACATCGGCGTCACCGGCGGCGGCAATGGCAAGCACATGGTGTATCTGTCGGGCGTCACCGACCACCATGTCGCCGACGAAGGCATGGTCGACCACATCGTCCGCTTGGTGGAGGCCAAGGCCGCGGAGATCGAAGCGCACGCGGAGCGCGCGGCGGCGTAGCTCCTGTAGCGAGGGACTTTCGGCCGAGCTGGCGCAGCGGCCGTTCCGAGCCTGTCGTGACCGGTCCTGCTGGCCACCGAACGGTCCTCACATTCGCTTGGTCACGGTGACTTGAAGATCATCACCTGGGGGTTCCGGTACACCGGTCGATAGCCCGCTCGTTGGTAGCAGTGCGGATGCAATTCGCTCCAGACGTAGTCAGCGGTGCCAAACGCCCTCGTGCTCGCCACCAAGGCTCCACATTCGGACTGCGCCTTCATCGCATCCGACTTCCTTGCGAGGTCCTGATACGCTCCATCGGGCAGCCATTCGCTTCCCTGCACCGTAGTGACGCTTCGTGCGTTTGCGAGGGTTGGAAACCATTCGGCGACGTGATCGGCTTGCCAGCCGGAGAGGGTGACCACCGCATAGCGAGAACCGGGCGTGTTGGCGGAAACCCAGGTCATGGCGCTACGCTGGTGGGTGCCGAGCGGGCGGAGAGTCTCGCCAAAGGTTTGCGTGTCCCGGGCCACGCGCAAGCCGAGCACGGCGATGACGGCGATGGTCGTGGCTGCCGTGATGATCGCGTGCGACGGAACGACCTTGCGCAGGAAGGCGACCGTCGCGAGGACCCCGGCCGCGGCGAGCACTGACAAGGGAAGGCTGATCACGGTTACTGCGTGGCGCGGCGTGATCAGCGGCACGAGCACCATCAGGATCAACCAGAAATATTGCCGCCGCCATATCAGCCCGGCGACCCCCACGATGATAAAAGGGTTGAGCAGCGCCGAGCGCACCAGGAACATGAACTTGTCGGCGATGAACGACAGCTCCCACGAGCCCGTTTGGCCGGCGGCGATGAAGGGCTCGATCCCGTGCGTCGCGATCACCAAAGCCAGCCAGGGGGTGATCACCAAGGCTGCTGCCAGGCCTGCTGCAACGCAGCTCTTGGCGATTACGGCGATGCTCTGCGAACCCAGGGCGACCGCGAGGACAACGGCTGCGGCGGCATCGATGCCCCATTCCAGGTGCGACAGGATGGCGCCGCCGACAGCGGGACCCGCGAGGATCAAAGCCCGCCAGGGCACGTCGTTGCGGCGCGAGGTGAATGCCGGAAGCACCGCGATGAGCGTCAACAGGAAGAAAACGGAACCGAACCCTCGACTGAGCCCGCCACCCATGATGAGCCATTGAAAGGAGCCGAGGCGTGTGCACAGGAACAGCAAGGCCAACGCCGCGAAAAGGCGGGAATGCCCGGTGCGCACAAGCAGCAGTCCGAACAGAAGGACGTAAACGCCGTTCATGAACAGGGGAACGATACGCGTCACCTCGAGCGGGTCGACACCGGCCCGCGTCAGCAGGGCGCCGAACCAGAACGACAGAGGGGGATATGCGAACGGGATGGCGTGGCCGTTGTAGGAAACCCGGTCCGGCAGGCCGGGAAAGCTTGCGCCGATCGCGCGAACGAATTCGTAGAACAGCGCCCCGTCGTTCAAGGGGAAGTCGTTGACCGCCACCTGGTAAAGGCGAAAGGCAAGAGCTGCCGCCAGAACGGCCAGCAGAATGGCGGTACCCCGCGCGCCTTCGTCCGGGTTTCTACTGCCCCCCGACGCGTCGAGCGCGCGCGTAACCGCCGATGCAAAGCCCGGTAGCCGTCGCTCGTTCTGCATAGGGTTCATCATCGTCTCACGAGGCCGGACCATCGATCACCTGGCGTGATCCGCCGAACCGCCTGCCTTCCTTGTAGGGAAGCGTGCCCGCGAGCCTCTTAACCATGTTAGGTTCACCAAGGCCAGGTGGGCGAAGGTGCTTCTCGAGGCGCGGCCGTTCCGTCTGCCAACCAACAGAACGGCATACGTGTCGGGCCGACCTTTCCCTGCTGATGCTCTCCCCTGGAACCGGGAGGAATGGTAGGGCGCCTCGTGAACTCCGCACCTGCACCTATCGACCCGGTAGTCCCCGTCGCCGTCGCCGCGCTTGCGATCGCCTTGTTCGTCGGCATGGACGCCTCGATGAAGGCGGTGACGCTGGCGATCGGCGTGTACAACGCGATGCTGTGGCGCTCGCTCGCCGGTCTCGCGGGCAGCGGCGCGATCTGGCTGGCCGTGCGACGGCCATGGCCGGCCCCGGCCACGATGCGCGTCCATCTGGTGCGCGGTGGCGTAACCACCGTGATGGCGCTGGCCTGGTTCTGGGGCATCGCGCGGCTGCCGCTCGCGGAAGCCATTGCTTTGAGCTTCATAGCGCCGCTGATCGCCTTGTATCTCGCCGCCGCCGTGCTGAGCGAGCGCGTCGGGCCCAAGGCGCTGGGCGGGTCGCTGCTGGGGTTCGCGGGCGTGCTGGCGATCGTGCTGACGCGCGCCAACGCGCCGATGAGCGCGGACGGGCTGGCGGGCGCGGCGGCGATCCTGGCCTCCGCCGTGCTCTACGCGTTCAACATCGTGCTGATGCGCAAGCAGGCGCTGATCGCAAAGCCGGTGGAAGTCGCGTTCTTCCAGAACCTGATCGCCGCCGCGCTGCTGGTCTGCGCCGCGCCGTTCCTCGCCGAATTGCCGCCGCCCGGGCAGGTTCCCGGCGTCCTCCTTTCCGCCGGGCTGGCGCTCGCGTCCGCGTTGCTGCTCGCCTGGGCCTATCGCCGCGCCGAGGCGCAGGCGCTCGCACCCGTCGAGTACACGGCGCTGATCTGGGGCGCGTTGTTCGGCTTCCTCGTTTTCGGCGAGGAGGTTGGGGCCATGACGCTGGTGGGCGGGGCGCTGATCGTCGCCGGCTGCTGGATCGCGGCGCGCCCCGACGGTCAGCCACAATCCCCCGCGGAGGCCGCGACATGATGACGAACCTGCAACCGATCCTGGACGGCGAGGGGATCCTTCTCCGCCCATTGCGCCCGGACGATTACGATGCGCTGTTCGCGGCGGCGTCCGACCCGCTGATCTGGGCGCTTCACCCCGCGCACGACCGGTATCAGGAGCCGGTCTTCCGCCGCTTCTTCGACAAGGCGCTCGCGTGCGGCGGCGCGCTCGTCGTCGTCGACCGGGCGAGCGGCGGCGTGATCGGAACAACGCGCTTCTACTTCGAACATGTGCAGGACCCGGGCGAGGTCGAACTCGGCTATACGTTCCTTGCGCGCGCGCACTGGGGCGGCGCGACCAACCGCGAACTCAAGCGGCTGATGCTGGCCCATGCGTTCACCTTCGCGCACACCGCCTTGTTCTCGGTCGGGGAAGGCAATCTGCGTTCCCGCCGTGCACTGGAGAAGATCGGCGGGCGGCTGACGGAGCGCCGCTTCGCCGACGAGGTAAACGGCCAGCCCGTTGTGCATCTCGTCTACGCGATCACGGCCGACGACTTCGCGCGCTCGCCGCTGGCGGAGCCGCGCGCGTGAGCGTCGGCGTCGCCTGGCTGCTGCTCGCCCTGGGCGGGCTGTTCGAGGTCGGGTTCACGACCTGCCTTCGTTTCGTAGACGGCTTTCGCAATATTCCGTGGACGCTCGGCTTCGTCGCGTCGGCGGGGGCGAGCATGGTGCTGCTGCAAGTCGCGTCGCGGGTGATCCCGATGGGGACGGCCTATGCGGTGTGGGCGGGGGTCGGCGCGCTGGGCACGGTGGCGGTGGGGATCGCGCTGGGGGAGCCGGCGACCACGGTTCGCCTGCTGCTGCTGCTGGTGCTGGTGGGCGCGATCATCGGCCTCAAGCTGGTGCACTGAGGCGCGGGCGTTACCTTTCGCAGGCGTCGCCGTTTCGTGGCGGCACAGCGTGGATCTTCCGCTGGTCTTCGCGCTTTTAGCCAATAGTAAACGCGCCGTTAGGGATCATGCGCGGCGAGGATTGGCTTCATGACAGGCGGTTACGGGATGATTGGCGCCAAGGTC
>DASQNO010000109.1:0-33635 GCA_035644935.1 Sphingomonadaceae bacterium | reverse complement strand
GTCCATGACCAGCGACACGTGCTCCAGGAACGCAGGGAGCGTGTCGTACTCCTCCATCGCGCGCGTCAGCTCGGTCAAATTCTCCAGCCGTCCCGCGCTTTCCGCCGAGCGGTCGGCCTGCAGCATGGCGGTGTAGCCGCTTTCGTCGAGCAGGATGCGCGCGAGCTCGGGATGCGGAAGCTCGTTCAGCTTGCCGCGCCATCGCGCGATGTCGCCGACGAGATTGCCGAGCGCGCGGCGCGCCTGCGGGGTGAGCTCGTCCGAGTCCAGGATCTGCGCGGCGGCCGCGAGCAGCGGCATGCCCGATCCGCGCGCAAGCGAATGGATCTTGGCCACCGCCTTGTCGCCCAGACCCCGCTTGGGGACGTTGATGATGCGTTCAAGCGCGAGGTCGTCGGCCGGCTGCGCGATGATGCGCAGGTACGCCAGCGCGTCGCGGATTTCGGCGCGTTCGTAGAAGCGGAAGCCCCCGACGATGCGGTAGGGCAGGCCGATGGCGATGAAGCGGTCTTCCAACTCGCGCGTCTGAAACTGCGCGCGAACCAGGATCGCGACATCGTTCAATGTGCCGCCGCGGCGCTGGTGCTTTTCGACCTCGTCGCCGATGCGCCGTGCTTCCTCCGGCCCGTCCCACACGCCGACGACCTGCACCTTGTCGCCCGCGTCCTCCTCGGTCCACAGCGTCTTGCCCAGCCGCCCGCCATTGTTGGCGATGACGCCGGACGCCGCGGCGAGGATGTGCGGCGTCGACCGGTAGTTCTGCTCCAGCTTGATGATCGCGGCGCCCGGAAAATCGACCTCGAAGCGCAGAATGTTGGCGACCTCCGCGCCGCGCCAAGAATAGATCGACTGGTCGTCGTCGCCGACGCAGCAGATGTTGCGGCGCTTCTGCGCGAGCAGCCGCAGCCACAGGTACTGCGACTGGTTGGTGTCCTGGTACTCGTCGACGAGGATGTACTTGAACCGTTCCTGATACTGTTCGAGCACCTCGCGATGCTCCTTCAGGATGGTCAGCATGTGCAGCAGCAGGTCGCCGAAATCGCAGGCGTTGAGCGTCCGCAGCCGCGCCTGGTAGGCCGCGTAGAGCTCAGCCCCGCGGCCGTTGGCGAACGCCTCGCTCTCGCCGGCGTCAATGTCGCGCGGAGTCCAGCCGCGATTCTTCCAGCGGTCGATGACGCCGGCCAGCTGCCGCGCCGGCCAGCGCTTTTCGTCGAGGTCGGCGGCGACGATCAGCTGCTTCATCACGCGCAGCTGGTCGTCGGTGTCGAGGATGGTGAAGTTCGCCTGCAGCCCGACGAGTTCGGCGTGCCGCCGCAGCATCTTCGAGGCCACGGAGTGGAACGTGCCGAGCCACGGCATGCCTTCCACCGCGTCGCCCACGATGCGCCCGACGCGCTCGCGCATCTCGCGCGCGGCCTTGTTGGTGAAGGTCACCGACAGGATCTCGGACGGCCAGGCGCGCCTGGTGGCGATCAGGTGCGCCAGGCGGGCGGTGAGCGCCGCGGTCTTGCCCGTGCCCGCGCCGGCGAGGACGAGCACCGGGCCTTCGGTGGTCAGCACCGCCTCCCGCTGCGGCGCGTTGAGCCCGCGCAGGTAAAAGGGTTCGTCGGTTTGGGCGGGAAGAGGGGCGTTCACCGGTGAACAGTTAGGGAACGGGGCACATCCCGGCAACCGTCGATGCGCCCGCACGTTCGGCGGGTGAGGAGAATGCCATGTCCAAGCTCGACGCCAGCGAACGCGATCACCTCGCTCGCAGCGACTTCGCGTTTCCTGCGCAGCGTAAGGAGCCGCTGGAGGACGCCGTGCACGTCCGCGCCGCCGTGTCGCGGTTCAAGCAGGTCAAGGACGTGACGGACGACGAACGCGACGAGGCCTGGAAGCGCATACAGGCGGCGGCGAAACGCTTTGGCGTTGATGTGCGGGAGAAGGACTGGCGCGAAATCGGTGGGGACTAATCCGCGTCAGACAGCTTCCGCAGCAGCGTGATCTTGGCCTTGCCGTACTTGCGCACGGTGTCGACCTCGTAGCCGTCCACGACAACGTCCTCGGTCCTCGCGGTTTCGATGCTCGCCCAGCCGCCGGGCGTGACGGTAATCCGCGCGAGCGCCTTGTGGCCGAGGCCGCTGAGATAGGGCGGGTCGCAGAACACGAGGTCGAACGGTCCGCCGTGGAAGTTTTCGGCGGTACCTGCGCGGACGGTCGCAGGGGCGCTCATCTTGGCGACGTTGGTCTTGATTGCGGCGAGCGCGGCGGGGTCCGTTTCCAGGAACGTGCAATGCGCGGCGCCGCGGGAGAGCGCTTCGAGGCCTAGCGAACCCGAGCCCGCGAAGAGGTCGGCAACGGCGAGGCCCTCGAAGCTGCCGATGCGGCTGGTTAGCATGGAGAACAAGGCCTCGCGCGCGCGGTTGCTGGTGGGGCGCGTGTCCTTGCCCGGCGGCGCGACGATCTCGCGGCCGCGGTAGATGCCGGCGATCATGCGCATGGCCGTCCTCCCCGCGCGAAGCAGGGGGAGGGGGACCACCCGCAGGGTGGTGGAGGGGTTTTGCAGCGCGTCGTCTTCTCGCTTGAAAACCCCTCCACCACTTCGTGGTCCCCCTCCCCGGCAAAAGCCGGGGAGGACAAGTGCAAGGCTCTCATTTCAGCGTCTTCTTGAATGCGACAAGATCATGCTGCCGGATCTCGTCAACGCCGCCAGCGGGCAGGTCGCCCAGCACGAACGGACCATAGCTCGTGCGGATCAGCCGCGAGACCTGGAGGCCCAGGAACTCCAGGACGCGCCGCACTTCGCGGTTCTTGCCTTCGGTCAGCCGCATCTCGACCCAACCGTTGCGGCCAGTGCGGCGTTCCAGGTTTGCGTCGATCTTGCCGTAGCGAATGCCTTCGATCTCGACGCCGTGGATCAACTCCTCCAGTTGCGCCTGGCTGACCGGGCCGAACACGCGCGCGCGGTAGGTGCGTTCGACGCCGCTGGCGGGCAGTTCGAGCTGGCGCTTCAACCCGCCGTCGGTGGTCAGCAGCAGCAGGCCTTCGGTGTTGAGGTCGAGCCGCCCCACCGGCACGACACGCGGCAGCGTGTCCGGCAGCTTGTCGTAGATCGTCGGCCGCCCCGCCGGGTCGCGCTCGGTGGTGAGCAGACCGACCGGCTTGTGGTAGCGAAAAAGCTTGGCAGGGGCGGGCGCCTTCACCGGCTCCTCGTCGACGGTGACGCCGTGCAGCGAAGTCAGCAGCGTGGCCGGATGTTCCACCGCAACGTCGTTGATCTTGATCCGCCCTTCGCCGATCATGCGTTCGATCTCCCGCCGGGACGCAACGCCCGCGCGGGCGAGCAGCTTGGCGATGCGCTGCGGTTCGCGCGAGTCGCGCGTTGCCGAGCGTTCGGGCTCGCGGCGGGCGCGCGCGGGCCTGGCGGGCTTGGGAGGACGGGGAGGGAGCATGGTCCCGGCGTGTCGCCCAACCGTGCGCGCGTCAAGCCGTGCGGCGTCCGTAGCCACGGCACTTTGCGCGTGCGATGCTCGTTACGGCTCCACAATCTTTTCTCGAAAGCTCGCCATGCTGTTTTCCCGCCGCAAACGGCACGTCACCCGCATCTTGATCGTGGAGGACGAGCCGCTGGTCGCGTTCGACAACGAAATGTCGCTGCGCGCGCACGGCTACGAAGTGGTGGCAACGGTGGACCGCTGCGCCGACGCGATCGCGATCCTGGACACGCAGGCCGTGGACCTGGTGATGACGGACATTGCGCTGACCGGTGTGCGCAGCGGCCTGGACGTCGCGCGCTATGCCGCGGGCAAGGGGGTGCCGGTGCTGTTCGTCAGCGGGACGTGCCCAGCGCCGGACGACGCGCCCGCGCTCGGCTGCCTCGCCAAGCCGTACAACGACCGCACGCTCAAGCTGGCGCTGGAGGCGGTGGACCGCCGGCTGGCCGGCGACGCGACGGGGAAGACGCCGCCGGGCCTTAGCTTCTACGAAACGGCGGACAGCCGCGGTTAACGCGGCGTCGACACACTCTATGCAAGTTCCGCGAACCCGTTAGGACACGCGACTTCATGCTGGGGAACGACGAATGACGGACGCGCGGGCGGACACGGTTGTGGCGCAGGGGTGGCGAGCCCGCGTGCCGGCGAGCGTTCGGCCTTACACGGAGCGCGGGCCGCTGGCGGCGTTCTTTGTCGGCATCTCCTCGGGCCTGCCGTTCACACTGCTGGCGGCGACGCTGACGCAGCGGCTGTCCGAAGGCGGCATCCAGCGCAAGACGATCTCCGCCTTCGCGCTGGTGCTGCTGATCTACAGCATCAAATGGGCGTGGGCGCCGATCGTCGACCGCGTGCGCCTGCCCTTTTCCAACAGTTTCGGGCAGCGCCGCACCTGGCTGGTCGTTTGCGCCGCGGCGGTGATCGCGGGCATCGTTCTGCTGGCCCGCGCGGACCCGGCCGACGGGGTGCAGAAAGTGCTGCTCGCCGCGCTGGTGCTGGGGTTCGCCGGCGCGACCTACGACATCGTCATCGACGCCTACCGCATCGAAATGCTCGATCCCGAACAGCTCGGCACCGGATCGGGCATGTCGCAATATGGCTGGCGCATCGGCGCGTTCCTGGCAAGCACGGTCGCGCTGGCCGGTGCGGCGAGCATCGACTGGACGTTCGGGTACATCGCCTGCGCGCCGCTGGCGCTGTCCGCGGTGCTGGTGTCGCTCTGGGCGGGCGAGCCCAAGCGCCACAAGGTGCGCGAATGGCCCGAGCGGACGAGCCGGGCGAGCTTCGCCAAGTTCCTGGTCGCCATACCGGTCATCCTGGCCGCGGCGTCGGGGCTGGACTATCTGCTCGATTCCAACATCCTGTTCCGGATTGCCGTGTTCGGCCTGATCTACCCGATCGCCGACCTGACGATCCGACGCGCGCACGACGTCGGCTGGAGCGGGCACGTGGCTTGGGTCCTCGTTCTCCCTGCGGTGGCGGCGGCGACGGGCAGCTTGACCTTGTTCTGGATCGCCCTGGCGCTTGTCGCCGCGCTGGTCGCCGCCCTGCTGTTCAGGCCCGGCGCAGCACAGGCCAACCGCTTCGGCGACGCGCCGGGGATGCTGGTCCAAAAGGATGTCGTCGGCCCGATGGTGGAATTCTTCCGCCGGCAGGGCGCGTGGCTCGTGTTCGTGTTCGTGCTGGTGCACAAGATCGGCGACACGATGGCCAATCTCATGGTTCGCGACCTGTTCGTGACGCAGGGCTTTTCCAAGGAGGAGATCCTGTTCGCCGACGTTTGGGTCGGGTTCCTATGCCTGATGATCGGCATCTTCGTCGGCGGCATCATCTACGCCCGCTGGGGAATGAAGCGCGCGGTCATGGTCAGCCTGATCCTGATGGGCGTCTCGAACCTGAGCTTCGCAGTGCTGGCGGAGATCGGCCGGTCGGTGGCGATGATGGCGTTCACCATGGGCTTCGAGAATTTCGCCAGCGGCGTCGGTGGAGTCGCGGTGGTCGCGTTCCTGTCCGCGGTGTGCAGCCTGCGCTTTACGGCCACGCAGTTCGCGATGCTGTCCGCGGCGGCGGCGATCGTCGGCCGTTTCCTGACGGGCTCGCTTGCCGGGCGCCTGATCGATGGACTCGGCTATACCAACTTCTACCTCATGACGACGGCGCTGGCGCTGCCCGGCATTCTGATCTTCTGGTGGATGATGCGCTCGGGACTGGTCGACAGCTCGATCGGCAGCGCCGGAGTGGAAGGTCTCGGCGACGCGCGGGAGGACGCGCCGAAGACGGCCTAGCTCGGCGCCTGCCCGTTGGCCGCGAGCACCTCGCCTGCCAGGTAAAGCGAACCCATGATCAGCACCGCGGGCGGCCGGTCCTTGTCGGCATGGCGCGCGATCCAGCCGAGCGCGGCGGCGGGGTCCTTGGCGCTCAGCGCCGTCATGCCGATGCCGCGCGCCGCGCTCATCAACCGGGCCGGGGCGTGATGCGCGTGGCCGGGCACGGGGAGTGCGTGGAACGTGCCGCTGCGGCCCGCCAGCGCGCCCACGACGCCGTCCGCGTCCTTGTTCTCCAACAGGCCACAGACGACGTGGAACGGCCGGTCGGCGGGAACGGCATCGGCGATGAACGCGGCGACGACGCGGGCGGCGGACGGATTGTGGCCGCCGTCCAGCCAGACGTCGGACCCCGGCGGCAGCCGGTCGACCAGCGGCCCGGGCGCGAGCTTCTGCAGCCGCGCCGGCCATTCCGTCCAACCCATGGCGGCGCGGAAGGCCGAGGGCGGCACCTTCAAAACATGCTGGTGGCGGATCATGGCGATCGCGAGCGCGGCGTTCATCGCCTGGTGGATACCCGGGAGGCGCGGCATCGGTAGCGCCAAGGTGCCCGCCCGGTCGCTGTAGCGCAGGCTCTGCGGCGTGATCTCCACGTCCCACGCGCCGTCGCACGGCAGCCAGGTCGCGCCCGCGGCGCGCGCCACGCCTTGGATCACGTCCATGATCGGTTGCGGGTAGCGCCGCGTCACCAGCGGCACGCCGCTTTTGGCGATGCCGGCCTTCTCCGCCGCGATCTGCGTCGGTTCGGTTCCGAGAAACGCCTGATGGTCCAGCCCCAGCTGCGCGATGCCGGTGACGAGCGGGTCGGGCACGACGTTGGTGGCGTCCAGCCGTCCGCCGAGCCCGACCTCCAGGATCACCGCGTCGGCGGGCGTCCGGGCAAAGGCGAGGAACGCGGCCGCCGTCGTGACCTCGAAGAAGCTTGGACCGATGTCCCCGGCCGCTTCGAACACTTCGGCGAGCATCGACGCCAGATAGGCATCGTCGATCAGCGTCCCGCCAAGCCGGATGCGCTCGTTGAACCGCACCAGATGCGGGCTGGTGTAGACATGCACCTTGTGCCCCGCCGCCTCCAGCGCGGCGCGCAGGAAGGCGCAGGTGGAGCCTTTGCCGTTGGTCCCGGCGACGTGGAACACCGGCGGCAGCACGAGGTGCGGGTCCCCGAGGCGCGCGAGCAGCCGCGTTATGCGGTCGAGGCCGAGCACGTCGCCGCCCGGCGACAGCGCGGCGAGGCGGTCGAGCTGGTGCTGGACCGCGGGATCGGACGAGCGGGCGGAGTCCGGCATGATCCTAGCTCCTCCCCGGCCTTTGCCGGGGAGGGGGACCAGCGAAGCTGGTGGAGGGGTCCTTCATCGGCAAGTCCACTCGGCGCCATACCCCTCCACCGTCCGACGTTGCCGGACGGTCCCCCTCCCCAGCGAAAGCTGGGGAGGACGTAGCTGCGCTCATGCCGCCTCCGCGCGCGGCTGCAGATAGGCGATCAGCCCCGCCAGCGTCTTCTTCAGCGCGTGCCGGTGCACCACCATGTCCAACATGCCGTGCGCCAGCAGATATTCCGAGCGCTGGAAACCTTCGGGCAATTTCTCGCGGATCGTTTGTTCGATGACGCGTTGCCCCGCGAACCCGATCAGCGCGCCGGGTTCGGCGAGCTGGACGTCGCCCAGCATCGCGTAGGACGCGGTGACGCCGCCCGTGGTCGGGTCCGTCATGACCACGATATACGGCACGCCCGCCTCGCGCAGCTCCTCGATCGCCACCGTCGTGCGGGGCATCTGCATCAGCGACAATATGCCCTCCTGCATGCGCGCACCACCGGCGGCCGTGAAGACGATGTACGGGCATCTGTCGGCGATCGCCGCGCGCGCCCCCGCGACGAACGCCGCGCCCACCGCAAGGCCCATTGATCCGCCCATGAAGGCAAAGTTCTGCACGCCCACAACGGCGGCCTCGCCCTCGATCTCGCCGCGCGCGTTGATCAGCGCGTCCGGCTCGCCCGTTGCCGCGCGCGCGGCGCGCAGCCGGTCGACATAGCGCTTCTGGTCGCGAAACCTGAGCGGGTCCTCCCGGACAGCGGGGGCGGGGATCAGTTTCATCGTGCCGGCGTCGAACAGCAGGTCGAAGCGCGTGTGCGGCCCGATGCGGCCGTGATGCTCGCACCGGGGGCATACGGACGCGTTCTCCTCATATTCCTTGACGAACACCAGCGCGCCGCATTCCCGGCACTTGTGCCACAAATTGTCCGGCGTCGTCCGTTTCGGAAGGAACGGCAGGTTCTGCCGCACCTTGTTGAGCCAGCTCATCGCAAGTCCCTCTTATAGCGTCGCAGCGATCGCGCGCGCGGCGGCGTCCGGGTCGTCCGCCTGCGTGATCGGGCGGCCGATGACAAGCATCGACGCGCCGGCATCGAGCGCCGCGCGCGGCGTCATCACCCGTTTCTGATCGCCGTCGGCCCGGCCGCCCGGGCGGAGTCCGGGCACCACGAAGAAACCTTGAGGCCAGGCCTGCCGCGCCGCCGCGACTTCGTCCCCGGCGCACACGACGCCGTCCAGGCCCGCGGTACGGGCGAGCGCCGTCAGGCGCATGACCTGATCGTGCGCGTCGCCGGCGTACCCCACCGAGCGGAGATCGTCGGCGTCGAGGCTGGTCAGCACCGTCACGGCAACGACCCTGGTGCCCGCGGGCGCGGCCGCCTTGGCGTCCTCCATCATGGCGCGCCCGCCTGCGGCATGGACCGTCAATACCGAAGGCTTGAACGGGTGCAGCGCCTGGATCGCCTTGGCGACGGTGTTGGGAATGTCGTGCAGCTTCAGATCCAGAAAGATCGGCAAACCGATCGCCGCCATTTCGCGCACGCCGGCGCGACCGTTCGCCGCGAAGAACTCAAGCCCCAGCTTGAGCCCGCCGACATGGTGGCGCACGCGGGTCGCGATGTCGCGGGCGCGCGCGAGATCGGGCGTGTCCAGCGCGACGAAGACCGGGCTGGTCATGACGCCGGGGAGGCGGCGCTCGGCAGCGACTGCGTGTTCCCGGTGACGCCAAGGCCGGCGGGCGAGCTGGCGCTGGGCATCTCATACGTCGGCAGCAATTGCGCCCGCTCCGCCGCGGCCCTGGCCTGGCGCTTCTGCTGCCACAGGCTGACGCGGCCGAAGATCCAGGTCGGAAGAAAACCGACAAGCAGGGGGCCGAGCACCAGCAGCCAGAGTTTGACGTCCGCCTGCAGCCCGCCCCACAGGTTGACGGTGACGACGCCGTTGTTCTGCACCGCGAAGATCAGCATTGCGACGGCGACGATGACCCAGAACAAGCTCCTCAGAAATTGCATCGCGTGCCTCTTCGTTCCGGCACCCGGTTCTAGGCGCGTTCGCTGCCGGTTGCCAGTGCGCGCGGACGTTCCCGCCGCCCGTCGCAACCGGACCCCGCGTCGCCGCACGGGAGTAGCCAAGCCGCGCGACGGGCGGGATAGCAGGAGGGTGGGAGGATGCAGGGTTTGAGGATCTGGATCGGCGGTGCGGCCGTGGTCGCGGCGCTTGGATTGCTGGCGGCCGTCACGATGGGCCCCGAAGAGGAAGCACCTCGGCCCAGGCCAGCCGCCGTTGCTGCCGCTCCACCCGCGCGGGCCGCCGCGCCGCGTCCGCCGCGTGCGGTGGATTACGCGCTGGTCGACGCGCGGCTGAAGCGGCTGATGCAGGACGATGCGATGGTCGGACTGGCCGTTGGCATCGTCGAGGACGGGCAGATCACCTATCTGCGCGGCTATGGCGAAACGGTCGCGGGCACGGGCGATCCGGTCACCGCCGACACCGTGTTCCGCTGGGCTTCGGTGTCCAAGGGCGTGGCCTCGACGCTGGTCGCGCGGCTGGCGGCCGACGGCAAGCTCTCGCTGGACGATCCCGTATCCCGCTACGCCGCCTCGCTTCGCCTGCCGGGCGGAAACGAAGCGCGCGCCACCGTCGCGGACGTGCTGTCGCACCGCGTCGGCGTGCACGGCAACGCCAACGACCCACCGCTGGAAGACGGCGGCGACCCGCGATACCTGCGCTCCACGCTGGCGACGCTGCCGCTGATCTGCCCGGTCGGCACCTGTTTTTCCTACCAGAACGTCGCCTACGACGCGGCCAGCGAGATCGTCGAAAAGGTCACCGGCCGGACCTATGCCGACGTCGCCGACGCGCAGCTCTTCGCGCCGCTCGGCATGAAGAGCGCGTCCGTGTCCTTGCCCGGGCTGATGAGTTCCCCGAGTTGGGCACGCCCCCACGACGCCGCCGGCCGGCCGCAGCCGCGAGGCCTCAGCGAAGCCTATTACCGCGTCCCCGCCGCAGGCGGCGTCAACAGCTCCATCCGCGATCTGGCGCGCTGGATGCAGGCGCAGATGGGGCAAGCGCCCAAGGCGGTGCCGCCGGCGATCCTGGCGACCGTGCACACGCCTCGCGTCGCGACGCCGCGCGAGAACCGGCGCCAGCGCAAGTTCGCCGACCGCATCAGCGGCGCGACCTATGCGCTGGGCTGGCGCAATTACGATTACGTCGGCAACCGCGTCGTCACGCACCATGGCGGCATCAGCGGCTATCGCGCCACCATGATGTTCGATCCCGTCAAGCGTTCGGGCATCGTCGCCTTGTGGAACTCGGGCAGCGGCCAGCCCTGGGGCCTCGACTACGAAGTCATGGACATGATCTACGGGCTCGACCGGCGCGACTGGATGGGCCTCGACACGCCCGAGGGTCAGCCCCCGGCACCTCTAACGCCGGTGCCCACGTCGTCGGTGCCGCTGCCGCCCGCCGCGACCGCGAGCCTCGCCCAGATCGGCAGGTGATCGGACGCGCGGCGTGACTTGAGGCTGTGGTGCGTGCCGCATGCGAGCACGGTCACGTCCCGGCTGACCATGATGCGGTCGAGCGCGACGATCGGCCGCCGGGCATGGAAGCTGCGGCCTGTGGGCGCGAAGCGGTGCGCGTGGGCGAACTCCAGCAGGCAGCCGCTGTGCGCGCTCCATTCGTTGAGGTCGCCCATCAGCACCGTCGGCGGATCGCCCGGCCGCTCGGCCAGCGCGTGCAGGATCGCCCGCGCCTGACGCCGCCGCCACAGCCCGGACAGGTCAAGGTGCATGCCGACGACGCGCAATGGGACGTTGCCGACGCGAAGGTCCGCCAGCACGGCACCGCGCGGCTCCAGCGTCGGCAGCGGCAGCCCCGCGGAGGAGACCACTTCGATGTCCTTCTTCACCAGCAACGCGTTGCCGTGCCAGCCGATGCTGTCGGGCCGCGTGTCGAACGGCACCGCCTTGTAGGGCGACCGCCCTTCCAGCATCTCCGGCGGGATCGCCGAGGCGCGCTTGCCCAGGCGGCGGTCCGCTTCCTGCAGCGCCACGACGTCGGCGTCGATTTCGCACAGCACCTCCAGCGTCCGCTCGGGCCGCCGCAGCCGGTCGGTGCCGATAGCTTTGCGCATGTTGTAGGAAGCGACCGTGATCACGCGCCCGGCCTTGGCCGCGCGGCTAGCGATGCGTCAACCGCCCCATTGTGCCGGGGTCGCCGCGGGCTATGCTCGCGCGCATGTACTGGCTTTCAACGCTCCTTGCTCTGGCGACATTCGGCTCAGGAGGCAGCTTCACCCTGTCGATGTCGGTTCGCCCTGACACCAGGGAGGGTCAGCTGCTGCTTGCGCGTGAAGCGCAGCGGCGCTGCGATCTCCTGTTTGCGCGACTCGGCCGCTACCGTTTTGAAGGGAATCGGGCGCTTGGCGAGACAACCCCCAAGCCGGTAAAATGGAAGGTGCGGCAGGAGTTCACATGCGGCAAGGCGCTCGCCGAAGTTCCCCAGCCGCCCGCCGCCGATCCCGATTGGCAGCCCACCCCGGCCATCGAGCAGGAAATCATGAACGCCACCGCCCGATATTTCGCATGGGTCGATGCGGCCGACGCACCGAACGCCCATGCTGCATGGAGCGCGGAGAACCAGCAGATGCTCCCCTTGGCGCAGCGCCGTGAGGTCCTGACGGATGAACGCAAGGCCGCTGGCGAACCGCTCGGCCACCGCGTTCTCAAGCTTAGCTGGTACATCAACCCCGCCGACGCGCCGATGCCGGGCATCTATGTCGCCGCCGACTACGAGAAGCGCTACCGCAATCTAGCCGCGCATTGCGGCTACCTGGTCTGGTTCCGCCAACCCGACGGCAGGTTCGTGATCGTACGCGAAGAAGCCGGTCGGCTGAACAGGTCGGACGCGTCGGCCATGTCGCCCAGCATGCTGGCGGAGGCTCGCGCGCAGCTTCGCTGCCCGGCGCAATAGCCCGGGGCATGGCCAAGCCCAAGAAACGCTACGTCTGCCAGGCCTGCGGCTCCGTCGCGTCGCGCTGGGCGGGGCAGTGCGCGGACTGTTCCGAATGGAACAGCCTGGTCGAGGATGCCGGCGGCGTCGTGACGCCCTTCGCGGCCAAGCACGACCTGCGAACCGGCGGCCGGGCGGTGCAACTCGTCGGCCTCGATGCGGACATCGCGCTGCCGCCGCGCATGCCGACCGGTATCGCCGAGTTCGACAGGGCGATCGGGGGCGGGCTCGTCGCGGGTTCCGCGACGCTGATTGGCGGCGATCCCGGCATCGGCAAATCGACGCTGCTGCTGCAGGCCGCCGCGCTGATGGCGGGGGCAGGGCGGGAGGTCGTCTATATCTCAGGGGAGGAGGCCGCCGACCAGGTGCGCCTTCGCGCGCGCCGCCTGGGGCATGGGTCCGCGCCGCTGAAGCTCGCCGCCGCGACGTCCGTTCGCGACATCCTGACGACCCTGGGTGACGGCCCGCCGCCCGCCTTGGTCGTCATCGACTCTATCCAGACGATGCATTCCGACCTGATCGAAGGCGCGGCCGGAACGGTGTCGCAGGTCCGCGCTTCGGCCGGCGAGCTGATCCGCTTCGCCAAGGATACGGGCGCGGCGGTCGTCCTCGTCGGCCACGTGACCAAGGACGGCGCGATCGCCGGGCCGCGCGTGCTCGAACACATGGTCGACACGGTGCTTTCGTTCGAAGGCGAACGCTCGCACCAGTACCGCATCCTGCGCGCCGCAAAGAATCGTTTCGGCGGCACCGACGAGATCGGCGTCTTCGCCATGGCGGAAGGCGGGTTGGAGCAGGTCGCCAACCCGTCCGCGCTGTTCCTGACCGATCGCGGCGAGGCGGTTTCGGGATCGACCGTGTTCCCGGCGCTGGAAGGCACGCGGCCGGTGCTGGTGGAGATCCAGGCGTTGGTCGTGCGGCTCGCCAGCGGCGCCACTCCGCGTCGCGCGGTCGTCGGATGGGACAGCGGGCGCCTGGCCATGATCCTGGCGGTGCTGGAGGCGCGGTGCGGGATGAGTTTCTCGACTTGCGAAGTGTATCTCAACGTCGCCGGCGGCTACCGCTTGTCGGACCCGGCCGCCGACCTCGCCGTCGCGGCGGCGCTGATCTCCGCCTTGTCCGAACGCCCGGTGCCCGTGGACACGATCGCGTTCGGCGAAGTGTCGCTGTCCGGCGAACTGCGTCCCGTCTCGCACGGCGCGCTGCGCCTCAAGGAGGCTTCCAAGCTTGGCTTTGAACGAGCGCTGGTCCCCGCCTCGCTGGGCCGCGAAGGGCAGGGCATGACGCTGACCGGCTTTCGCACGCTGGGTGCGCTGGTCGACAACCTGCTGGGGCGCTGAGTTCCTTGCCCTGCGTCATCCCGGCGCAGGCCGGGGTCTCAGCGGGGTGGCCACGAGACCACCGCGCGTAGCTTCAATGGGATCCCGGCCTTCGCCGGGATGACGCGGTCGAGAGGGGGGCTTTCACCGCGCTCGCGCCCGCGCTAGCACCGCGCGCATGACCGCGCTGGACATCATCGTTCTTGTCCTCGTCGCGGGCGGCGCGTTCTTCGGGTGGCGGCGCGGCTTCGTCCATGAACTGCTGAGCGTCGCGGCCTGGATCGTCGGCGTCATGGCGGTGAAGGCGTTCCACACGCCCGTCGCCGCCGCGCTGACCACCAGCGTCGGCACGCAGGCCGGCGCCGCGGCGCTTGCCTTTGCGCTGACGTTCGGGCTGTCGTTCATCATCTTCAAGCTGCTGGCCGCGCGGCTGGGCGGGGCGGCGCGCTCTTCGCGGGTCGGCCCGATCGACCGGCTGCTGGGCGCCGGGTTCGGGCTGCTCAAGGGCCTGATCGCCGCGACCTTGATCTTCCTGGTCGCCAATCTCGTCAGCGATACGGGTTTCGGTTCGGCGGCACGGCCGGAGTGGCTGACGGCGTCCCGCACCTATCCGCTGCTCAACGCCACCAGCGGCGCGCTTGTCGATTTCGTCGACCGCCGGCGCAACGCGCCACCGCCTTCGGACGAGGCGCTGAACTCGCGTTCTTCATGACCGAACTCCGCCTGTACGACACGCTGGCGCGTGCCAAGCGTGTGTTCGAGCCCGTCGCCCTCGATCGCGTCACGCTCTACGTCTGCGGCCCCACCGTCTACAACCGCGCGCACATCGGCAACGCCCGCCCCGCCGTGGTGTTTGACCTGCTCGCGCGGCTGCTGCGGCATCTCTACCCGGACCGCCGCGTCATCCACGCCGCCAACGTCACGGACATCGAAGACAAGATCATGGCCGCCGCCGCCGCGGAGGGCGTGCCGATCGAGGTCATCACTGGACGTTACGGGCGCTTCTATTTTGACGATCTCGCGGCGCTGGGCGTCGCGCGGCCGGACATCGTGCCGCTCGCGACGGGGCACGTGCCGGAAATGATCGCCATGATCGAACGGCTGATCGCCGCCGGGCACGCCTACGCCGCGCAAGGCCACGTCCTGTTCGACGTTCCGAGCTGGCCCGAATACGGCCGCCTGTCGCGGCGGCCGATGGACGAGATGATCGCTGGCGCCCGCGTCGACGTCGCGCCCTACAAGCGCTCGCCCGCCGACTTCGTGCTTTGGAAGCCGAGCGCCGACGATCAGCCCGGCTGGGAAAGCCCGTTCGGACGCGGGCGCCCCGGGTGGCACATCGAATGTTCCGCCATGATCGCCGCGCATCTGGGCGAGACGATCGACATCCACGGCGGCGGCATCGACCTCGAATTCCCGCACCACGAGAACGAGATCGCGCAATCGTCCTGCGCGCACGGCGGCGCACCGCTGGCGAACTTCTGGCTGCACAACGGCATGCTCGGCATGGCCGAACACAAGATGTCCAAGTCGTTGGGCAACGTTCTGACGATGGAAACGCTGCTGGCGGCGGGTCACCGGGGCGAAACGCTCCGCCTGGCGCTGCTGTCCGCGCATTACCGACAGCCTCTCGACTGGACCGAGGCGCTGCTGGCCCAGTGCCGCACCACGCTGGACCGGCTGTACCGCGCCGCTGCCGATGCCGCGCCGACGCAAGTCGACGCCGGCGTGTTCGATGCGCTGGCTGACGACCTCAACACGCCGCTCGTGCTCGCCCGGCTCGGCGCGATCCGCGACCCCGGCGTGCTGCGCGCCAGCGCGGCTTTTCTCGGCCTGCTGGTTGGCTCGACGGCGGACTGGTTCCAAGGCGAGGGCGAGGGCGATGCGATCACTGCCGCGATCGACGCCCGCGCCGCGGCGAAGAGCCGCCGCGACTTCGCCGAAGCCGACCGCATCCGCGCCGAGCTCGCAAGTGAGGGCATCGTTCTGGAAGACGGCCCCACGGGGACGACCTGGCGGCGCGCGTAAATAACGCTTTCCTACAGGCCGACGCCCGGTTTAACGCAAGCCATGCTTAGCCAGAACGGTTCTTCGTGGAAGACGCGCTCGGTCGTCGCCCCGAAGTTCACGATTTGCGCGCAGCACTGTGATCTTCATGATCCTGCCCGCGAAAAATCGGCCTGATCGGGCATGGCGGAGCCGATCTACACCACCGCTCTGCTGCGACTCGCGGCCTCGATCCCGCACGACGCGCGCCTGCCCGCTCCGGACGGCAGTTCGGAGCGGCGCTCGGTCGTGTGCGGAAGCCGGGTAACGGTCGACATCGCGCTTGATGCCAACGGACGGGTCTCTGCACTCGGGCTGGAGGTGCGCGCCTGCACTTTCGGCCAGGCCTCGTCGTCGCTGATGGCGAGCCACGCGATCGGTCGCAGCGGAACCGATCTTTCCGCGGCTCGCGACGCGCTGGCGGAATACCTCGCCGGGCGCCGCGACGATGCGGGCGATTGGCCCGGCCTCGACGTTTTCGCGCCCGCGCGGGCCCACATCTCCCGCCATGCTGCGATCATGCTCGCGTTCGACGCCGCCGCAGAAGCTGCGCGTCTGGCGTCAACTTCGCGTGACCTTTCGCCAGGCGACGGCTTGGCGTCCGCCGCCTGATGGCGGTCGAGGAGACCGCGTCCACCGCGCTGCGCGACGGCGTCGTGATGCTCGGCGCGGCTCTGGTGTTCGTGTCGCTGTTCCGGCGCGCGGGCCTCGGCGCGACTCTCGGCTACATCGTCGCCGGCGCGTTCATCGGGCCGCAGATTCTGGGGCTGGTGGACGGCGCCGAAGGCAAGATGCATGTCGCCGACTACGGCATCGTGCTGCTGCTCTTTCTCGTCGGGCTTGAACTGCACCCCAGCCGATTGTGGCGGCTGAAGCGCGACATCTTCGGGCTGGGCCTGGCGCAGGTCGTCCTGTCCGGAATCGCTATCAGTGCGCTGATCCACTTCGGCGCGGGCTTCACACTCGGCGCGAGCCTCGCGATCGGCCTGCCGCTGGCGCTGTCGTCCACCGCGCAGGTACTGCCGGCGCTGCGCGCGGACGGCGAACTCAACACGCCGTTCGGCGAACGCGCCTTTTCGGTGCTGCTGTTCCAAGACCTGTCGATCGTGCCTCTGATCACGATCATCGCGGCGCTCAGCCGCGCGCCCGATGCGGGGGCGGGGCCGCCGGGCTGGTTACTGGGGCTGTACACCGTTGGCGCCATCGTCGGGCTGGTGCTGGCCGGGCGCTACATCATCAACCCCGCGTTTCGCCTGATCGGGCGCTTCGGCGAGCGCGAGATGTTCGTGGTGGCCGGGCTGTTCACCGTGCTGGCCGCGTCCGCGGTGATGCAGGCGCTCGGGCTGTCCACGGCCCTAGGCGCATTCATCGCCGGTGTGATGCTTGCCGAATCGCCGTACCGGCACGAACTGGAAAGCGACATCGATCCGTTCCGGTCGATCCTGCTCGGGCTGTTCTTCCTGTCGGTCGGCATGCTGCTCGACCTCAACGTGCTGGTCGACCGGCCGTTGTTCATCATCAGCATGGCGGCCGGGGTGATCGCCATCAAGACCGCTGTGCTGTTCGGGCTGGCGCGGCTGTTCGGCATGTCGCCCGGTCGCGCGATTACGCTGGGACTGCTGCTGAGCCAGGGCGGGGAGTTCGGCTTCGTGCTGTTCGCGCAGGCGACGAACGCGGCGCTGATCACGCCGGAAGGGGCATCCGTTTTCGGCGCCGTGGTGACGCTGTCCATGGCGACGACGCCGTTCCTGATGCGGCTGATCGACAGGGTCGACGACCGGCTGGATGCGCGGGAGGCGGAGCTCGACGGCCCCGAACATTCCGGCGAAACCAATGCGATCGTCGTCGGCTACGGCCGCTTCGGTCAGACCGTCTCGCAGATGCTGATGGCGCGCAACATTCCGGTGACGATCATCGACTCCAAGCCGGACCAGATCGAGCTGTCCAGCACCTTTGGGCAGAAGGTGTTCTATGGCGACGGCAAGCGCGTCGACCTGCTGCGCACCGCGGGCGCGGAGACCGCGGAGGCGATCATCTTCTGCCAGGACGGCACGGACCTGGAAAAGGCGACGATCGAACCGATTCTGGAGGCGTTTCCGCAGGCCGCGGTGCTTGTCCGCGCGTACGACCGACGCCACGTCATCGCGCTGGACGGCGTCGACGTGGTCGGCATCTACCGTGAAGTCTTCGAATCGGCGGTAGTCATGGGCCGCGACGCGCTGGTCGCGCTCAACGTGCCCCGGCGGGAGGTGGATGGCATCGAGCGAGAATACCGCCGCCGCGACTCCGACCGCCTGATCGCGCAGAGTCGCACGGGCGATCTGCACGCGGAAAAGGAGACGATCTTCACCCCCGACAACCGCTTCGAGGCGGAAACGGACCCGGCCTAAAGCCGGTCGCCGCGCGCGGGCAGCGCCGCCAATATGGCGTCGACGGCGCGGGCGTGCGGCAGCGCCTCCGTGCTCACGTGCAGGTGCGCCTGCGCGTACAGCGGCCGGCGCTCGGCCGCGAGGCGGGTCAGCACCGCGCCCGCGTCCTTGCCCCGCAGCAAGGGCCGCGTGTCGCGCCGGGAGACGCGTTCGGCCAGCACTTCCACATCGGCGTCCAGCCAAACCGCCGTGGTGCGCTCCAGGATGATGGCCCGCGTGTCCGGATTGACGAACACGCCGCCCCCCGTCGCCATGACCATCGGTCCGCCCTCGATCAGCCGCTTGACCACGCGGCGCTCGCCGTCCCGGAAATCGTCCTCGCCGAACCGGTCGAACATTTCGGGGATCGAATATCCGGACACCTGTTCGATCTCGACGTCGCTGTCGACGAACGGCAGCCGCAGCCGCGCCGCCAGTCGGCGGCCCACGGTGGACTTGCCGACGCCCATCAGCCCGATCAGCACGATGGGCCGCGTCACAACGAGTTCCGCGCTGCGGACGGCGCCGGTGCCGACGGGAGTGGGAGCGGGCGGCTGCATGTGGATGAGGGGCTATACAGGGCCGCCGATGGTCGGGCAAAGAGCTTGGCGACATGAAGATACAGTCCGCTCACCGCCGCCGCACCAGCCGCGCGCCCCTTCTTCTCGGCCTCCTCCTGCTCGCGCTGATCGGCTTGCTGTGGTGGCTATCCTCGCGCGACACCCAGGTGCCGCTGACTCAGATCGAGATCGACGTCACCAATGCAGCGGCCGCCAAGTAGGGCGCTGCTGCTCGCCGCGGTAGCGGCGGGCACGGCGCTGGCGTTTCCGGCCGCCAGCCAGGATGCGCCGCAATCAATTTTGCCGCCCGGCTTCGGCGAAGCGCCGGCACCCGCGCCGCCGCCGCCCGCGCCGCGCGTGGAAACGCCTGAAGGTCCCGACGCGTCCACTGCTTCTGAAGCGCCGCGCGCGCCCCGCCGGTCGTCCCCGCCGCGCGCCCCGCTGACCGTCACGTTGGGCGAAGGTGACGAGATCGGCGAAGGCGAGGAACTGGTCCTGGTTCCCCCGCCACCGCCGATCGAAATGCCGGAGGACGCGCGACGGTCGCCGGCCTTGGTCGGCACGATCGACGCGTCCGGCGGCGGCTTTCCGCCGTCCGCGTTCGGGACGTCGCACGGCAAGTATCTGCAAACGCTGATGCGCCGCACGGACGCGCCGCTGCCTTCCCGCTGGGCACAGATCGCCCTGAGGCGCGCGCTGCTGTCCCGCATTCCCGCTCCCCAGGGCGTGCATCCGGCCGACTGGGTCGCCGAGCGGGCCTGGCTGCTGCTCCGCATGGGCGAGGCGGACGGTGCGCGTCTGCTGGTGCAGGGCGTCGACGTTGCCGATTTCACGCCCAAGATGTACGATGTCGCGGTGCAGGCCGCGCTCGCCACCGCCGACCCTGCCGGTCTTTGCCCGCTGGAAGAGGGCGGTCGCCGTGCCGGCAACCCTCGCATCTGGACGGCCGTGAGCGCGATGTGCGCCGCGCTTTCGGGAGAGGGCGGCCGCGCCGGTTCCGAGATCGCGCAGGCGCGCCGGCAGCGCGGGGGGCCCCGCGGCATCGACCTGTTGCTCGTTGAGAAAGTTGCCGGCGCCGGCGTCGGAACGCGTCGCGCCGTGACCATCCAGTGGGACGGCGTCGAGCGGCTCAACGCCTGGCGGTTCGGGCTGGCGAACGCCACGGGGATCCTGATCCCGCCCGCGTTATTCCCCACCGCGGGGATGCAGGTTCGCGCGTGGCAGGCGCGGGCGCCGCTGATCGCGCTGACGGACCGGCTGCCTTACGCCATGACGGCGGCCGCAATGGGCGTCTTCTCCAACGCCTCGTTGGTGCAGATCTACAGCCTACTCGGCGACGACCTGGACGTGTCCGAATTCCGCGACAGCGATCCGGGGCGACTGCAAAGCGCGTATGTCGGGACGGGGCCCGCGCGCATCGCCGCCCTGCGAAGCCTTTGGAACAAGAACGGTGCGGACGCCGCCTACGCCAATCAGATCCTTACGGCCGGCGCGGCGGCCCGCCTGCTTCCCGCCTCAATCTACGCAGGAGATGTCGACAACATCGTGTCGTCACTGTTTGCGGCGGGGATGGTGCGCCCGGCGGCGCGCTGGTCCGCGCTCGTCGAAGGCCTCGACGATTCAGAGGCAGACCGCGCCTGGGCAATGCTGGCGGTGGGCGCGCCGGCGCGCACGGTGGACGCCAGCGCCGGGCGCGTCGAAGGCTTCGTGGGACGCGACGCGAGCCCGGACAAGCTGCGCAGTCGCCTTCTCGTGGCCGCGCTGGCCGGTCTGGGCCGGCTCGACCCCGCGGACACAGCGTCCTTGACGGAAACGCTGAACCTGCCATTGGGCGCGGCCAACCCGTGGACACGCGCGCTCGAAAAGGCAGCGGCGGGCGGCGAGGCCGGAACCTCGGTACTTCTCGCCGGCGTCGGCTTGCAGGCACCCGACTGGCGTCGCGTTCCGCCGCATCACCTTTATCGCATCATGCGGGCGCTGCGCGCAAGCGGTGAGGATTACGCTGCGCGAATGATCGCGGCTGAAGCGCTTTCGCGGACATGACGCAAGCGGCGGGCGCGGGGCTCGCCGACCGGGCGCTGATCGCCCGCTTCCTAGACATGATGACGGCGGAGTCGGGTGCTTCGGTGAACACCGTCGCGGCCTACCGATCGGATCTAGAAGGCGCGTCCGCGTTGTTGCCGAACGGCCTCGTTGCAGCGGACGGACCGGCGCTGGGCTCGTTGAGCGCGGCATGGGCACCGCTCGCCCGGGCAACGGTGGCGCGCAAGTCGGCGGCGTTGCGTCGTTTCTACGCCTTCCTGCTGGAGGAAGGTTTTCGCCCCGACGACCCGTCCGCGGCGTTGCCGAGACCGGTGGCCGCGCGGCCGCTGCCGCGTGTGCTGGGGCACGCCGACATCGACACGCTGTTCGCGGTTGTGGCGGCGGGCGTGGAGAGCGGGACGCCCAAGGCGCTGCGGCTTGCAGCGCTCCTGGAGCTACTTTACGGATCGGGGCTTCGCGCGACGGAACTCGTGTCGCTCCCGCGCAACGCGTTCCGGCCGGGGCAGCCATGCCTGATCTTGGCGGGCAAGGGCGGGCGCGAACGGCTGGTGCCCGTGTCCGCCCGCGCGGAAGCGGCGGTGCTGCGCTGGCGCGAGCATGTCACAGCCGATAGCGCCTGGCTGTTTCCAGCGCGTCGCAGGCATCTCAGCCGTGTTCGCTTGTACCAGTTGCTGCAGGAGGTGGCGGGGGAGGCGGGCATCGCGCCCGACCGGATCAGCCCGCACGTCCTGCGCCACGCCTTTGCGACTCATTTGTTAGAGGGCGGCGCGGACCTCAGGACGTTGCAGGCGTTGCTGGGCCACGCCGATATCGCGACGACGCAGATCTACACCCATGTCGATGCGAGCCGGCTGGTGGCGCTGGTCAACGCCAAGCACCCGCTGGCGGACGCGGCGCCGGCGGGCAGCGCGCGTTGACGCCGCCCGCCCGCCCGCCTAGCCGCCAAAGCGCATGCTAACCTATCTCGACTTCGAAAAGCCGATCGCCGAATTGCAGACGCGGATCGCAGAACTGCGCGAAACGGCGCAAGCGGGCGCGATCGACATCGATGCTGAGGTCGGCCGGCTGGAGGCCAAGTCGGACCGGCTGCTGCGCGAAACGTACGCCCGCCTGACCCCGTGGCAGAAGACGCAGGTTGCGCGCCATCCCGAGCGTCCGCACTTCCGCGACTACGTGGCGGCTTTCGTGAACGACTACATGCCGTTGGCGGGCGATCGGGCCTTTGCCGACGATCAGGCGATCCTCGGCGGTCTGGGACGGATCGGCGGCCGCAAGGTTATGCTGATCGGGCATGAGAAAGGCGACGATACGGCAAGCCGGCTCCGCCATAATTTCGGCATGGCCAAGCCCGAGGGTTACCGCAAAGCCATTCGGCTGATGCAACTCGCCGACCGGTTTGGTCTGCCGGTGGTGACGCTGGTCGACACGCCCGGCGCGTTTCCGGGGGTTCAGGCGGAGGAGCGTGGGCAGGCGGAGGCGATCGCCCGATCGACGCAGGCCTGTCTGGGGCTGTCCGTGCCGCTGATCGCCGCGGTGATCGGGGAGGGCGGCTCGGGCGGCGCTATCGCGCTCGCCACGGCCAACCGCGTGCTGATGTTCGAGTACGCGGTCTATGCGGTGATTTCCCCGGAAGGCTGCGCGTCCATCCTTTGGCGCACCGCCGATCGCGCGGCCGATGCGGCCGAGGCCATGCGCGTAACGGCTTCGGATCTGCACGGACTGGGCGTCGTAGACCGGGTCGTCGGCGAACCGCTAGGCGGCGCGCATCGCGACAGTGCGGCAGCATCGGCGCGCCTTCAAGATGCTTTGGTCGAAGAGCTGGATACGTTAGCGGACCTGAGCCCGGACGAGCTTAGACAGGCTCGCCGGGAGAAGTACCTCAGCATAGGTTAACCCGTCTTGGGGAACCTCCGGAAGGCAATGCGGTTCGTTTTACCGTCAAAAGGAGGTTGTTCATGCGTAGCAAGAATTGGATCGCGGGTGCGGTCGTCGCGTCCGTCGCGGTAACGGGTAGCGCCGCCGCGCAGTCGGGACAACGGCAGCTGAGCGCCGGCGAAGTACGCCAGGCGCAGGCCGCGCATCCGCAAATCGTGCAGGAATTTGGAGGTGCGGAAACCGGCGCGCGCGCGGTGTACGTCACCGGCGTGGGGCGCCGCATCGCGATGCAGTCTAACATCGCCAATGCTGGGGTGGCGACGACGATCACGACGCTTAACTCCCCCGTTATGAACGCCTTCGCCATTCCGGGCGGCTACGTCTACATCACGCGTCAGCTGTTGGGTGTCATGAACGACGAGGCGGAACTCGCCTCCGTGCTCGGGCACGAGGTCGGCCATATCGCCGCCAACCACAGCAAGAGCCGAACGAGGAGCGGTGTGTTCAGCCAGCTTGGCGCCGTCCTTGTGGGCGTCGTGACCGGGTCTGGGCAACTGGCGCAGGCCGCCGGCCAAGTCGCTCAGCTTGCGACACTCAAGTTTTCGCGCGATCAAGAATTCCAGTCGGACGCGCTTGGCGTCTCATATCTGACGCGCGCCGGCTACGATCCCGCTGCGACGGCCAGCATGCTGCGGCAGCTGGGAGCCGCAACTACCCTGGAAGGGCGCGTCGCCGGGCGCAAAGACGAACGGACGACACCCTCGTGGTCGCGGACGCACCCTTTGAGCGAGGACCGGGTACGGCGCGCACTGGCGGCTGCCCAGAAGACCGGCAAAGCGGGTGTCGGCCTGCGCAATCGCGAACAGTTTCTGGCTGCGATCGACGGCGTCATGGTGGACGATGATCCTCGGCAGGGCGTGATCGACGGAAATCAGTTCATTCATCCGGACCTGCGGCTGAAGTTCACAGCGCCGAGCGGCTACACCATGCAAAACGGCACGACGGCGGTCGCCATCCAGGGGCAGGCGGGGCAGGCGCAGTTCGGCACAGCGAACTTCAATGGCGACCTAACCGTCTACATCTCAAACGTTTACACCAGCCTTTCCGCAGGTAAGGCGCAGATTCAGGTGCCGCGTCCCCAGACGACCACCGTCAACGGTAAGCCCGCCGCGTTTACGGTTACTCAGGTGCAGGGGCAGTCGGGACCGGTGGATGTGGGCGTGTTCGCTTTTCGTTGGGATGCGACTCACGCCTATCACTTCGTGACGATCACTCCGGCGGGGTCGCAGTTTGGGCCGTTTCAATCGATGATCCAGTCGCTGTCGGCGGTCACCCCAAACGAGGCGGCGACGATCCGGCCGCGCGTCCTGGACATCGTAACGGTTCGGCCCGGGGATACGGTGCAGTCGCTCGCCGCGCGCATGGCCTATCGCGATTTCCAGTTGGAACGTTTCACGACGTTGAACGGCCTTGCACGAAACGCGGCGCTGAGTTCCGGGCAGAAGGTCAAGCTCGTGGTTTATGGCAACCGCAGCTGAGCCCAAATGAAGAAGAGGCGGCGGGCCTTTCGACCCGCCGCCTCCGCGGCCCAACTATTTGGGCGTAATTGTCTTAAGGTGTGGTCGTAGGCGTGGTCGCAGGCGTTGTCGCGGCCGGGGTTGCTGCGCCGCCCATCGACGACGAGACGTTGGTGAACGTCTTTCCGAGCTGCGAACCGAGTCCCTGCATCGCGCTGATCGCGGCTACGGCGATAAGAGCGGCGATCAAGCCGTACTCGATCGCGGTCGCGCCCTTGGTGTCCTTGATCATCTTGAAGAATTTCTTCATGTCTCTGCTCCTTGGTTCCATTCCGTGGAAGCGTCTCGCCCCCAGCCGCCCTGGTCGATCAAGCGGTCATCGCGTTTGTATGAGGGGTCGGTTTCCAAATGTTTAACGTCCGCGACTATTCTTCAGGGCTTCTTTTCCTCGCCTGCGACTTTATGCGCGACATTGTTCCACATGCCTGTGTTTGCGTTCGCGACTCCTTTGAGGGCACCAAGCATCACGAGGACGATCAACGACACGATGAGCCCATATTCGATAGCGGTCGCCCCGCGCCGGTCACGCAACAGGAGACGGCCAAACTGCTTGCAAGTCATGGCGATTGCATCCGATCCACTATCCACGCAGTCAGCGTAGCTCGGGGAAATTAACAAGTTCTTAGGACAGCGGATATGTTCGGCGGACACCCTATGCTGCTCGTGAGCGCGGCCGCTCTGATCGACGCGGGTGGGCGCGTGCTGGTCCAGCGACGTCCGCCGCATGGCGAGCATGGCGGACTTTGGGAGTTTCCCGGCGGCAAGCTCGACTCGGGCGAAACGCCCGAACAGGCGCTGGTTCGCGAGTTGCGCGAGGAACTCGGGGTCAACGTCGACGTCGGGGCGCTTCAGCCGGTAAGCTTCGCCAGCCGCGCCTGGGGAACGCGGCATCTTCTCCTTCTATTGTTCGCTTGCCGACGCTGGAGCGGGGAGGCCGTCCCGCTTCACGCGACCGAACTCATGTGGCGGCGGCCGGTCGAGTTGCGCGACCTTACCATGCCGCCCGCGGACCTTCCCCTGATCGGCTTTCTGGAAGCGTTATGACGGAACGGCAGTGCTCGCGGCTCCCACCGGCCGCCAGCCGGAGAGGAACAGTATCTCGACGCTTTCAAGCGTTCTGCCACCTTGGCCGGCCTTAGCGAAGTCCGCGGACGCCGCGGCATAGGCGGCTTTGCTGATGGGTGTTCGGGACCGCCGATCCAAGATGTTGGTGGCCCCATGCGCCCGCAGGTCGGAGACGAGTTGCGGCAGGGCTGCGTAGCTGAGTTCGACTTCGCGCGTATCGGCGACGGGAAGTGCGAAACCGGCACGCGCGAGGAGATCGCCGCCGGTGCGGACGTCGAGCGACGGATGAAGGCGCGGCGTGGCGCCTCCCGTCACGGCGTCGGCCGCCAGCATCGCGCTGCGCAAGCGCGGCAGGCTGCCGGCGCTTGCCAACGCCGCGAGCATCATCCCGTCTGGGCGGAGTATTCGGCGGATCAACAGCAGCGCGCCCGGAAGATCGTCGATGCTGTCGAGCGAACCCACCGCGATTACCAGGTCGAACGAAGCATCCGCAAACGGCAGGTGGTCCTCATCGGCGGCCACACCGCCGCGCACGGCGGCCAGTGTCACGGCCGGATCGGTCGCTATGGCGGGACCCGCCGCCTCCGTCAGCCGCTCCAGCCAGTCCGATCCGGTGCAGCCGATGAGCAGCGGCCGGGTGAAGCGCCGCTTCACGTCGTCCAACCGGGATAGCAGTTCCGCAAAAGCGAACTCGTGCAGGAATGGCGTTTCGCGGCCCGGCAACGAGCGCTCGCGACGCAGGCGGCGAAGCTTGCGATCGAACAGGACAGGCGCAGTCATGCGCCGGCTTGTGCGGCAGCGATCCGCGGGCGACAAGCCGGAGCATGGAAGCAGTCGCCGCCCTGCGCCGCCTGGCGGGAGCACTAACCGGATCCGCGCTCAACTTCGCGCTGCCACCGCGATGCCCTGGCTGCGGCACGGTGGTCGACGGAGATCACCGTTTCTGCATGGGCTGTTGGCGGCAGATCGACTTCCTGGGTGCGACGTCCTGCTTTCAATGCGCGGTGCCCTTGCCGTTCCTGGAGCTGGATGAGACACGCTGCGCCGCGTGCCTGGTCCGGCCGCCGTCGTTCGACCGGGCCTTCGCGGCCGCCGCATACGGCGATCTGACCCGCGGTGTCGCGTTGAAGCTGAAATACGGGCTGAAGCCGGCGACTGCGATCACGATGGCCAAGCTGATGCACCGCAACGTGCGCGCTCGGGACGGAGCCGTTCTCGTGCCCGTACCGCTGCATCGCTGGCGGATATGGCGGCGCGGCTACAATCAGTCGGCCCTGATTGCCGCCGCCTTAGCCCAGGAATCGGGCGTTCCGCTGGAGCGCAACGCTTTGCTGCGCGTCCGCGGAACGCCGCCGCTGAAGGCGATGAACCAGGCCAAACGCCGCGAGACGGTCCGTGGTGCGTTCGCGATGCGCCCGGACGCCGGGGATCGCATCAGGGGGTGTGACGTTCTGCTGGTAGACGATGTTTATACCACCGGAAGCACCGCCGATGCTTGTGCCAAGGTCTTGAAGAAGGCAGGCGCAGCTTCGGTCGAGCTACATGTTTGGGCGCGCGTGGTCCGCGCGGCCGACGCTCGGAACTGATTCTGGCTCGAAGTACAGGAGAACGACGATGGCCGCTGTTGAGATCTACATCAAAACCGGGTGCCCTTATTGCGCGCGGGCCAAGGCGCTGCTGGATCAAAAGGGCGTTGCTTATGACGAGCGAGAGATCAGCAGTGACCCCGCGGCGCGGCAGGAGATGCTGGGCCGCGCCAACGGTCGTACGACTGTGCCGCAGGTCTTTATTGCCGGCGAGCATATCGGCGGATCGGACGATCTCGCCGCGTTGGAATCCGCCGGCAAGCTCGACGCGTTACTCGCCGCCTAGATGAAGGTCGCGCTGCATCAGGCGCGTACCGGCATCGATCCCGCGCGCAACGCCGCGCGGCTGATCGAGGTCTGCAAGGAGGCCTCGTCTGGCGGGGCGGAGGTGCTGTTCACGCCGGAGATGTCCGGCGTACTTGACCGGGATGGGTCGCGTTCGGCTCGAGCCATCGCCGCCGAGGATGCCGACCTTGTTCTGGCTTCCGCGCGCGAGGCGGCGCGGCAGTACCGGCTCTGGGTACAACTCGGCTCGCTGGCGGTGCGGCTACCCGGGGGCAAGTTTGGGAACCGCGCGTTCGTCGTCGACCCCGAGGGCGTGGTGCGAGCGCTCTATGACAAGTTGCACCTGTTCGACGTCGACCTGCCGACGGGCGAAAGCTGGCGCGAGTCGACTCGATACATGGCCGGCGAGGCACCGGTGGTGGTCGACACTCCGCTTGGCCGTCTGGGGCTCTCCGTCTGCTACGACGTGCGGTTCCCTGCACTGTACGCGAGTCTCGCGGCGGCCGGCGCAACGGTTTTGTCGGTGCCTGCGGCTTTCACGGTTCCGTCCGGACAGGCGCATTGGCATGTGCTGCTGCGTGCCCGCGCGATCGAGACCGGCAGCTTCGTCGTCGCGGCCGCGCAGCGGGGGACGCACGAAGACGGGCGCCGCACCTTCGGGCACAGCCTGGTCGTCGATCCGTGGGGTCGCGTGCTGCTGGACATGGGGGAGCAGGAAGACGCGGTCGGCTTTGCCGACATCGACGACGCGCTCGTGGCGGAGGCCCGGGCTGCGATCCCGGCGCTGCGTCACCGGCGCTCCATCGGACCGGCACGCGTCGCGTCATGATCGTGTTCGACCTTCGCTGCGGGGGCGGGCACGTGTTCGAGGCGTGGTTTGGGGCGGGCGCGGACTACGACGACCAGCGAACGCGCGGCCTGCTCGAATGCCCGATTTGCGGAGACAAGGACGTCGGCAAGGCGGCGATGGCGGCGGCGGTGCCCGCGAAGGGCGGGAGCGATGCAACGCCACCAGAGCGCATCAAGACGCTGATCGGCCGCATCGCCGCGGTGCAGCGCGAAGCCTTGGCTAAGTCCGACTATGTCGGGGACCGGTTCGCGAGCGAGGCGCGCGCGATCCACCTCGGCGAGGCGGATGCCCGGAGCATCCACGGCCGGGCAACGCGCGCGGACGCAGAGGCGCTGGTCGACGAAGGGGTGCCCGTCGCGCCGCTGCTGTTGCCCGTCGTGCCGCCACGACGGGAGAATTGACTAATGTGCGGATTGCACGGGCGAGACCCCCGGCCTAGTCAGCACGGACGTGGCTCCGTAGCTCAGCCGGACAGAGCAACGGTTTCCTAAACCGCAGGTCGGGGGTTCGAGTCCCTCCGGGGCCACCAGATACAGAAAAAGGGGTGCCCGCATGAATGCTCTGGTTCGGATATTTTACGAACACCCGCGTGAACTGGGCGTGGGCTACTTCGAGCATATGCGCGGCGCGCTGAGTATCGCGGGAACGATGTTGAGCGGCGGGATCGCTTGCGCGATACATGCGGTGTTGCCGGGCGTCTTCACACACAGCGCCAGCCGCTGCATCGCGCACCTCCACGCGGTGACGCAGGGCCGCAGCCGCAAGCCAGCACCGGCGTGGATCGAATATGAGATCTGACGCCGGTCGCCCGCATGTGGCGATCGTGGGCGGAGGCTTCAGCGGCGCGGCTCTGGTGTTCCACCTGACCAAAGCGGCGATCAACGTGACGTTGTTGGAGCGGGGCGACCGCGTGACCGCGGGGCTCGCCTATTCGACGCAAGAGCCGCGGCACCTGCTGAACGTACGGGCTGCTAAGATGAGCGCGTTGCCCGCGGAACCGGATCACTTCGTCGACTGGTTGAAGGCGCGCGAGGAGGGCGGCGCGACGCGCTTTGCGCCCCGGCGCCTGTACGCCGAGTATCTGGCCGACGTGTTACAGCCGGGTAGTGGGGGCGCGCGGGTCGTGCGGGCCGTGGCCGTAGGGTGGAACGCCGACGGGGTGCTGCTCGCCGACGGGCCTACGCTGCATGCCGACGCGGTGGTGATCGCGGCGGGCAATATCCTGCCCGAGCCAATCGAAACGTTCAACGAGGCGGGCGTGCGCTACGTGCATGAGCCCTGGTCGGCGGACGCGCAGCGGACGCTGGCGGAGGCGGCGCGGCGAGTAGAGGACGTGCTGCTTATCGGAACGGGTCTGACGGCGATCGACGCGGTTCTGTCGCTCGACGCGAACGGATTTGGCGGGCGCGTCATTGCGCTATCGCGGCGGGGCCTGCTGCCGCAAGCGCACGCCGAGACTGCCGCCGGGAGTGTCGCGCCCGTCCCCAAGGGCTCCCCGCTGGATATGTTGCGCGCGCTGGGGCGGCAGGCCGAGACCTGCGACTGGCGCGACGCGGTGGATGCGCTGCGGCCCGTGACAGCCGACGTCTGGCGCGGGTGGACGGTGGCGCAGCGCGGCCGGTTCCTGAGGCACTTGCGGCCGTGGTGGGACGTCCACCGCCACCGCATCGCGCCCGAGGTGGCCCGGCGCCTGGCGGAGCTGATCGCGGACGGACGACTGGTCGTTGCGGCCGGGCGCATCGCAGGCCACGAAGACGGACGCGTCCGGGTGCGGTTTCGCGGGGCGGACAAGGACGAAGCGATCGAGGCGGCGACGGTGGTCAATTGCACCGGACCGCAGGGGGACCTCAGGCGGAGCCGCGATCCGTTGCTCGTCGACCTGCTGCGCAGCGGGGCGGCGCGGACGGATGCGTTCGGGCTGGGGTTGGACGTCGACGCGGCGTGCCGGGTCCTGGGTGCCAACGGGCTGGCGACGCCGGGATTGTACGCGATCGGGCCGATGACCAAGGGGACGTTCTGGGAGACCGTCGCGGTGCCCGACATCCGGCGGCAGGCGGCGGAGCTGGCGGCGACGCTGGCCGCGGATCTCACCGTCGAAGCGAGGCTGGCGTCGTGAGCGGCGAGCCCGTCCCGGACGCCGTGCTCGACGCGGTGCGGACGATCATTGGCTGGGCGGGCGACGACCCGGCGCGGGAGGGACTGCGCGACACGCCGGCGCGGGTGGCGCGGGCCTGGAAGGAATATGCCGCCGGGTATGGCGAGGACCCGGCTCTGCACTTGGCCAGGACGTTTGAGGAAGTTGGCGGGTATGACGAGATCGTGCTGCTGCGCGACGTGCCCTTCCAGTCGCATTGCGAGCACCACATGGCGCCGATCATCGGCAAGGCGGCCATCGCCTATCTGCCGACGACGCGGGTGGTGGGCATATCGAAGCTGGTGCGCGTGCTGCACGGCTATGCCCGGCGGCTGCAGGTGCAGGAGCGGCTGACCGCGCAGGTCGCGGACGCGATCTGGGAGCAGCTGCACCCGCTGGGCGTCGGCGTGGTGATCGAGGCGAGCCATGCGTGCATGACGGCGCGCGGGGTGAATACGCCGGGCGTGATGATGACCACCAGCCGCATGATGGGCACGTTTCGCGACGACGAACGCAGCCGGCGCGAGGTGCTGGCGCTGATGGGCTACTAGGCGAAGTTCCCGAAAGTCTCGAAGTTCCTAGTGTTGAGCCGTTTTGCGACCCTTCCGGGATGCAAAAAGGCCCGCAACTCGCATTGGGCGAGTCGCGGGCGGTCATGATGCCGAAGCGCCGTCGTGTAGGACAGCGAATATTTCAAGTCATCCCGGCGGAGACCGGGACCCAAGAACGCGATGTCCGCAACGCGGTGCAACGGCATCGCACCTTGGCGGGAGGCTTCGGTGTCCTTGGGTCCCGGCTTTCGCCGGGATGACGTAAGCTTTAGGCGGCCGGTGCGGCGTCCTCGCGGTAGGGGCGGTCCTCGGCGACGCCGGGTTCGGCGTTGGGATCGTAGTCCTCGGTGAAGCCGGCCGCATCGCGTTCGAAGAAGTCCTGCGACACGTCGACGCCCTGCGCCTGCAGTTCGGCCTCTTCAGGCGAACGCGCGACGTTGACCTTGATCGTCACGACGACCTCGGCATGCAGCGCGATCTTGACCTCGTGGACGCCCAGCGACTTGATCGGGCGGTCGAGCACGATCTGGTTGCGGCCGACCTTGGCGCCGTCGCTACCCAGCGCGTCGATGATGTCGCGCGCGGCAACCGAGCCGTAGAGCTGGCCGACGTTGGACGCCTGGCGGATCAGCTGGATCGACTTGCCGTCGAGCCCGCCGGCATCCGTCTGCGCGGCCGTGCGGCGCGTGGCGTTTTCGGCCTCGATCCGCGCGCGGTTGGCTTCGAACACCCGCTTGTTGGCGTCGTTGGCGCGCAGCGCCTTGCCGTTGGGGAGGAGGAAGTTGCGCGCGTAGCCGTTCTTGACGGAAACGACGTCGCCGATGGCGCCGAGCTTCTCGACGCGTTCGAGGAGGATGATGTCCATGTCAGGCTCTACTTCACGACGTAGGGGAGGAGGCCGATCTGGCGCGCGCGCTTGATCGCCTGGGAAAGCTCGCGCTGCTTCTTGCCGGACACGGCGGTGATGCGCGAGGGAACGATCTTGCCGCGTTCGGACACGAAGCCCTGCAGCAGACGGACGTCCTTGTAGTCGATGACGGGAGCTTCCTTGCCCGAGAACGGGCAGGATTTGCGGCGGCGGAAAAATGGGCGGGCCATGTCAGATAATCCTTATGCGTCTTCGCGTTCGCGGCGGGGCGCGCGGTCGCGATCACCACCTTCGCGGGGGCCCCGGTCGGGCCGGTCGCCACGATCAGCGCCGCCGCCGTCACGACGGGGGCCGCGGTCGCCGCGGTCCGAACGTTCGCGGTCGCGTTCCTGCTTGCGCATCATCGCGGAAGGGCCGGCCTCGTGCTTGTCGACGCGCACGGTCATGAAGCGGATGACGTCCTCGTTGATCCCGGTCTGGCGCTCAAGTTCGGCGAGGGCGGGGGCGGGCGCATCGATTTCCAGCATGACGTAGTGCGCCTTGCGGTTTTTCTGCATGCGGTAGGCGAGGCTGCGAAGGCCCCAGGTCTCGGTCTTGACGATCCGGCCGCCGCCCGAGGTGATGATTCTGGTTGCGGTTTCCGCGAGCGCGTCGACCTGAGCCTGAGCCAGATCCTGACGCGCGAGAAACACATGCTCGTACAGAGGCATGGGTGCTTGGGTCTTTCATGTTACCGATCGCTGACGCCGCTGACGTAGCGGGCCCCTCCGGCTTGCTTCTTTTTAGGATCCGCAGATGACGAGCCGTCGCGCGCCACCTGCAGAAGTGGGTGCGTATGGCGGAAGGGCGGCGGATTGGCAAGCTGCTGATGAAAACCGTTGCCGAGCAGCGGTGTTGCTGGACAAGTCCGATGTCAAAGCGGCTGGCGGTCCGCCCCATCATCAATCGAGACTGGTTTGTAGCTGACAAGCTGGTCAATTACGATGAGGTGTCGTGCTCCAAAGATATCGTACTCGCCTGGGTAGAGCGTCTTCCGGCCTATAAAATCGACTTCGTAGAGACCGGGCTTAAGGCTCTGCATTGATACCGTAGGCTCGAGCGTCACTCCATGTAGCAATTCCTGACGTTCTCCCTCGCTTTTAGGTGAGACTTGCGCCTTATCGAAAAACCCGGAGGATCGCTCGAAGCCTCCAACAACGTCGGCGGACCATGAGGCCTCGCATTCGGCGGGAAGGACCAAAGCGGAAGCAGTCCCTCGACTCTCTCCCTTGGCACACTTGCCCAAGGGAGTCGTTGCCATATCTGGCTTTCCACCGATCGGAGAAATGCTGGTAGATTTCGGGATCTCCGCCACCGGGGCTCCTGATGTTCGGTGAGCAGGCGGGCAGACCAGCCGCCACACTGGCCAAAGCGGCCAAGAGAAACCGCTTCTGAAACTTGAAACTCCGCACCATGTTTTTCATCTCACTGGATGCTATGCTGGCAATATTCTGGCGCTGCCTAAGCTACAAGGTCTGTGTTCTTGGGTCCCGGCCTTCGCCGGGATGACGAAGAGCTGTCTTGCAGTCCCTTCACCTCCCGGCGTAGCAGAGCGCCCCATGAAGCTTTCCCGCAATTTCTGGTTGGCCGAGATGATCGCGAGCGATGCGGCGCGGGCGCTTGGCGATACGAATGGGCCGACGGCGGAGCATCTGGGGAACCTCAGGACGCTGGCGCTGGGCATGGAGCAGGTGCGGGGCATCCTGGGCGGCAAGCCGATCCGCATCGAGTCCGCGTACCGCAACCCGCGCGTCAACGCGGCGGTGGGCGGGGTGCCGAATTCGGCACACGCGATCGGGCTGGCCGCCGATTTCGAGGTTGCGGGGCTCAGCCCGGCGGCGGTGGCGCGCCGGCTGCAGGCGTCGACATTGGTGTTCGACCAGCTGATTCTGGAGACCAGCCGGTCGATCTGCCACATCTCGTTCGCGCCGACGCTGCGCCGCGAGGTGTTGACGCAGGCGGGCGGGCCGGGAACGCGAACGGTTGCGGGGCTGCCGAAGGTAGGGGCGAGCGGCTGACGCTCCCGCCCGGCCGGGCGTTCGCATCGCCGCTCTCGGGGCCCGAACGGCTGCATCGCGCGCGATCACTTGGCGACACCTTGGTCGCGGGCGGCGCGGAACAGGGCGGCCGATACCAGCCATGGGACGACGAAGACCATGCTCAGCAACCCGCCGCGCGGATCGTCGAACCAGCCGATGGCGCTCAGCACCGCCTGCACGGCGGCGGCGGCGAGCATCGCCAGCGCCATGCCGGATGGCCGGAACCTGGCCATCACTGCGCCCAGCAGCGCCACCGCGAGCACACCGGCG
>DASQNO010000108.1:0-10017 GCA_035644935.1 Sphingomonadaceae bacterium | reverse complement strand
GCGTAGGCCGTGTCGCCCTCGCCATCGACCTTCATGCCGCCGGGGGTCTGCGGTGCTTCCTTGTAGACGCCGCCGTCTTCAGCCGCGATCATTTCAACGTCCTGCGTGCCGCCGCTATCGCGATTGCCGAGCTGAAAGAATGCAAAGATCACCGCCGCGATGGCCACGAGTCCGATGATCAGCGCACCGATCAGCTTCGCCGCCGACGGCCCACCCTTGTCGTCTTCATCCTCGACCGCTTCCAGCCAGGGAAGCCGATCTTCGTCCGCAGTCATCGTCTCGGTTGCCATTACGCCATCTCCTCGGCCGCGGTTACGCCCAAAAGTGCTAACCCAGCGTTAATGATGATCCCAAGTCCCGATGCAAGCGCCAGCCGAGCGCGTGTCAGTTCGGGACGGTCGGCGAGGAGGAAGCGGCGCTCGGGATCGTCGTTTCCCTGGTTCCAGACGCCATGGAACGCTGCCGCCAGATCGCCCAGGTAGAAGGCGACGCGATGCGGCTCGCGCGCGACCGCGGCCGATTCGACCACCCGCGGGAACTGCGCCGCAAGCTTCACCAGCGCCAGTTCGCGCCCGTCCAGCAGCGACAGGTCCGCCGCCCCGTCCGCTTCGATCCCGGCCTCCGCCGCCTTGCGGTGCAGCGACCGGATGCGGGCGTGGGCGTACTGGACGTAGAACACCGGATTGTCCCGCGACGCTTCCACGACTTTGACGAAGTCGAAGTCCATCTGCGCGTCCGCTTTGCGCGTCAGCATGGTGAACCGCACCGCATCGCGTCCGACCTCCTCGACGACCTCCGCCAGCGTCACGAACGACCCCGACCGCTTGGACATCTTCACCGGCTCGCCGCCGCGCAGCAGCTTGACCATCTGCACCAGCTTGACATCCAGCGCCGGCCGGCCGCTGAGCGCCTGTACCGCCGCCTGGATGCGCTTCACCGTGCCCGCATGGTCCGCCCCCCAGATGTTGGTCAGCTCGTCCGAACGTTCCAGTTTCTGGAGGTGATAGGCGGCATCGGCCGCGAAATAGGTCCAACTGCCGTCCGACTTCTTGAGCGGGCGGTCCTGGTCGTCCCCGAACGCGGTGGAACGAAACAGCGTCAACTCGACTGGCTCCCAATCTTCAACGGTCTTGCCCTTGGGCGGATCGAGCACGCCCTGGTACACCAGCCCGTGCGCGGTCAGCGCCGCCTGCATCCGGTCCACCGCGCCCGACGCGTGCAGTTCGGCTTCGGATGCGAACAGGTCGTGGTGGACGCCCAGCAGCGCCAGGTCCGCCTTGATCAACTCCATCATCGCCGCCACCGCGCGCGTCTTGAACGGCTGCAGCCACTCGTTGTCTGCCGCCGCGATGAACCGGTCGCCGAACTCGGCCGCCAGCGCCGCGCCCAGCGGCTTCAGGTAGTCGCCCGGGTACAGGCCTTCCGGGATCGCGCCGATATTCTCGCCCAACGCCTCCCGGTATCGCAGGTGCGCGGACCGGGCGAGCGTATCGACCTGCCCGCCGGCGTCGTTGACGTAATATTCCTTGGTCACGGCGAACCCGGCATGCGCCAGCAGGCTGGCCAGCGCGTCGCCGACCACTGCGCCGCGGCAATGCCCCATGTGCATCGGCCCGGTCGGGTTGGCGGAAACATACTCGACGTTGACCCGCCGCCCCTGCCCCAGGTCCGACCGGCCATAGTCCGCGCCCGCCGCGCCGATGGCGCGCAGTTCGTCGCGCCACATATCCTCGTCCAGCCGCAGATTGATGAACCCCGGTCCCGCCGGCTCCGCCCCCGACACGCCGTCCAGCGCCACGAGCTTGGGGACGATCAGCGCCGCCAGCGCGCGCGGGTTGGTACCGGCGCCCTTGGCCAACACCATCGCCGCGTTGGTCGCCAGATCGCCGTGCGAGGTGTCCCTCGGCGGCTCGACCGTGATGCCGGCGCGCGACAGCCCGGCGGGCAGCGCGCCCTCTTCGGTCAACTGGTCCAGCATGGCATCTATGTGCGCGGCAAAGCGGGCGTAAAGCGTCACGGGCGTTCCTGGGTGGGAAAGCGCTGCGCTCTAGCCCAAGCGCCGCCGCGCGTGAAGCGCCGCGTCTACCCGGTCAGCTCGCGCGCCAGCCGCCGGATGTCCCCGTTCTCGTGCACGAACACGCCAGGCGCCTCGAAGTGGAGGCAGGCCGCCGCCGCATCCGCCACGACCGCCGCGTCGATGGCCGCGTAACGGGCAAAGCGCCCGCGCAGCGCCAGGTTTGCGAGCGCGCTCAGCGCGATTCCGATCCGCTCGCCCAGCCGCCGGTCCCCGCCCCGCGCGCCGCGAAGCAGTCCCGGCCGCAGCACGTCCAACCGCGCGAAGCTCAAGGCGCGCAGCTCGCGCTCCATCTCGCCTTTGGTCCGCAGGTAGAAATCGCGCGAGGCGGCGTCCGCGCCCACCGACGAGATGGTCAGCATGCGCCGCGCGCCCGCCTCCCGCGTCGCGCGCGCGAACGCCGCGACGATGTCGCGGTCGACGGCGCGAAACGCCGCTTCGCTGCCCGCCGCGCGCATGGTGGTGCCCAGCGCCGACACCGCTACCTCGGCGGCGACGGCACGCGCGATGTCCGGCCAATCGGCGGCGGGCGCGACATGCTCGCGCCAGCGCACACCCCGCCGCCCGCTCTCCCGGCGACCGATCGAATGCACCTCGCCGGTCCGCGGATCGGCGAACAATCGGTCCGCAAGCAGCGATCCCACCAGTCCGGTCGCGCCGATCATCGCCACGCGCATCGGCGTCAGAAACCTTCGGGCATGTCGATCGGCCCTACGACCTCGCGGTACCGGGCGATCGCGTAACGATCGGTCATGCCTGCGATGAAGTCGGCGACATGGCGCACCTTGTCCGGATGTTGCGCCGGCAGTCGTTCGCCCCACGCGGACGGCAGCAGCCCGCCGTCCGCTCGGTACGCCTGCGCCAACCTCGTAACGATCGTACCCGCGCGTTCGGCAACGGCAAGCTGCACCGGGTGGTGGTAGAAGCGCGCATACATGAAGCGCTTGAGCGCGCGTTCCTCGGCCGCCATCCCCTCGGAGAAGCCCACCAGCGCAGCGCCCGCGGCGCGCACGTCGGCGACGCTGTCGGGGCGCCATGCGTCCAGCCGCCGCCGCGTTTCCGCGAGCACGTCGCCCACCATGCGCCCGATCTGCTCACGGATCAGCTCGGGCACCAGACGGGCTCGCTCCACATAAGGGTAGCGGGCGGTCACGCGTCGCCAGCTTTCCGCCACCAGCGGCTCCTCCAGCAGGTCGTCGAACGCGATCAGGCCCGCGCGCAGGCCGTCGTCGATGTCGTGATTGTCGTAGGCGATGTCGTCCGCCACCGCCGCGACCTGCGCCTCCAGGCTCGGCCAGCTCGCCAGTTCCAGCGGCCATGCGGCGTCGACCTCGGCCAGCGCCCAGGTCGGCGAGGACACGGGCCCATTATGCTTGGCGAGCCCCTCCAGCGTTTCCCAGCTGAGGTTCAAGCCGTCGAACAACGGATAAGGGGATTCCAGCCGCGTCAGCGTGCGCAGCGTATGCGCGTTGTGATCGAACCCGCCGGCATCGGCCACGGCGGCGGTCAGCGCGTCCTCCCCTGCGTGGCCGAACGGCGGATGGCCGATGTCGTGCGCCAGCGCGATCGCTTCGGTCAGGTCCTCGTTCAGCCCCAAAGCCCGCGCCAGGGTCCGCGCGATCTGCGCCACTTCCAGGCTATGCGTCAGCCGGACCCGGAAATGGTCGCCGTCGGGCGCGACGAAGACCTGCGTCTTGTGCCGCAACCTGCGAAACGGAATCGAATGCACGATCCGGTCGCGGTCGCGCTGATAGACGTCGCGCAACGGCCGCTCCCCGGTCGTCGTTGCGGACCGTTCGGCGCCTGGGGCGAAACACCGCCCGCGCGACGCCGCCGGGTGGCAGGCGAAGGACGCCAGCCTTACTTCGCCGCCACCTTGGCGATCGCCTGTCCATCCGCGCTGGTCCATGCGAACGCCGTAATCCCTTTGGGCGCAAGTTTGTTCACGAAATCCTGCGCCGCGCGTTGCGATTCGAACGGCCCGACCAGAAGTCGATTGGTTGCCTTCAACGGGGTCGACCACGCCGCCTGCGCCGTCAGCAGTTCGGGCGCTTTGGCCTTGAGCCTGCGGAACTCGGCCGGAAATGCCTTTTCGTCAGCGCCGCCGGCGATCTGGACCCAGATGCGGGCGGACTCGTCCGACTTGGCGTCGGCAGTCGGCTTGGCCGCTCGTGTCTCGACCTTGGGCCTGGACAGCGCGACCTTGACGGGTGTCTCGACCTTGGGCTGCGAGGCGCCCGTGACGACGGGCGTCTCGACCTTCGGCCGGGAAACCAGAGGCGGTTGTGTCTGAGCAACCGTGGACGCCGTTGCAACCGTTGGCGCCTCGACCTTCGGGCGCGAAGGTGGCGGCACCGCGGCAGGGCCGCCGCTGGAGGGCGCGACATTCGCGGTGCTGTTCGCCGTCACTGCTGCGGCCGTGTCGCCTTGAGGCCGGGCGGGCGGGCCCTGAGTTGCGGCGATTGGATTCGACACCGCGGGAGGAACGCTCGACGCCGGGATCTCGGCCGCGCGCACCGCCGGGTCGCGCACGATCTCGCGCACGGTCGCGGAGATGTCCGCCAGGCGCCCCACCGGTGTCGCGCCTGGCGTCGTTACGGTGGACGTAGCCGAAGGCGTGACCGTCGCCGTGCCGCCGAAACCCGGCGCCGGAACCGCCACGCTTGTGGGCGTCGGCGTCGCCGGGCCACCCGAGATCGCAATTTGAGCTCCTGCCCCAGGCGCCGATGCGAGGGGTACAGCCGACGCGGGCGTCGTCGCCGAAGCGGGACCAGGGATGACCCGTGCTACGGTTGTGGGCGACGGCGCGGGAGCGGGTGTAGGCGCGAACGTCGGAGCCGGCGCAGGTGTCGGAGCCGCCGTGATGCCCGGCGTGGACCCGGACGGCGTCGTGACCGACGCGGACGGGAGCCCAGTCCGTGCAGGCTGCGTCGGCGCTCCGCGTGTTACACTGTTCCTCGCCGCCACGCCGGGCGCGTTGGGGCGCGGCGTCGCGACCGCGGCCAGCCGCTGCCCATCGACACGCGGCGCGATGTTCGCGGCCAGCTGGCCCTCGCCATCGGCGCGCGCCGTCACGCGGCCCAGCGCACCCTGCGACCGATCGACGCTGCCCGCGTCCGTCGCCTGCGGCGAATTCTCCAGCGCCACGCGCGCCGCGACTTCCGCCTGATTGAACAGGTCGTCGATGCGGATCGGGCGCGATTCGCCCGGGAACAACCCGAAATGCACGGCCGCGGCCTTCTCACCGGGCCGCAGCGACGGGAGCTTGCGGAAGAAGGGAGCGAAGTCGGCCGCCATGCTGGCGTTCATCACGGATGCCGCGGCGCGGCTCGCGCCCGCCGTGTCGCCCGTCATCGCCAGGATGAACGCGCGCGCGCGCCACGCCGCCGTGTCCTGGCGCCGAACGAGAGGATCGAGCATCGCCAGCGCGGCATCGCGTTCGCCGCTGATCGCCATCGACAGCGCCATGCGCCGCGTCGTCTCGTCATCGGCGCCGCGCTTCAGCGCGATGGCGTAATCCCGCTGCGCGCGCTTGGTGCTGCCGCGCAGGTCGTACGCCAGTCCGCGGTCGCTGGCGATATCCGCTTCCGGTACGCCCAGCTGCGTCGCATCGTCGAAATAGCGCAGCGCGGCCTGCTCCTGGTGCAGCAGCACCAGCGCCGATCCGAGCCCCGCCTTGACCCGCCCGTTCTTGGGCGAAATCTGTTCGGCACGCGCGAAAAAGCCGATCGCCGCCTGCGCGTCGCCAACCTGCAACGCAGCGCGACCGGCGCCGGTCAGCGCATCGAGGTTGCGGGGATTGGCAGTGATGACGCGCAGGTAACGCGCCAGTGCGGTTGCCGGATCTTCGCTGTAAATGCCGGCACTGCCGAAACCCGACGACGGAAACGACGAGGGCGGGACCTGCGCCGAGGCGGGAACGGCGAGGCCCGCAAGGGCGGCGCCAAGCCAAAGTCGACGGCGGATTGCAACAAGGTTCAAGAGCGCTCGCCTCCCCGTTGAGCAGGGAAGCGAGCTAGACCAGCCTCAACCTTTATCAAACCTGTCCGCTGCGCAAATCGGGGCGAGGCGTGGCCCCGCCGCGATCAACCCGCAATGGGCCCATTAGCTTACTGGTTGTTCTGCCGATTGAGGAAGCGCGGGATGTCGAGAGGATCGCGGTCCATCGCGGGCGCCTTGGCTTCCTCCACGTTGGCCTTGGCCGCGCCGCGCGCGATGCTGGACATCCGTTCGAACAAGGTCGCGCCTTCGCGCGCGATCTTGGGACGGGCGGGCTCCGCCTCGGGCGCGGCAGCCCAGTTGCGGTTCCCGGAAGCCGGCGCCGGCACGTCGACATCCAAGAAATCATCCTCCGGCGGCGATAGCGGATTGCCGGCGACGGGCGTGGTCAGGATGTTGTCGGTGTTGAGCAGCAGCTCGTCGTCAGACGCACTCTGCGGCGCGGCCGTGGCAGGAGCCGACGCCGTGGGCGCGGGCTGCATCGCCGGCGCCTCGGCCTGTTGGGGCTCGGGAGCGCTCGCCGGTTGCGGCTTCTCCGCGGACGGGGCGGCGGGCGCCGCAGCCGGCGCGGTCGGGGCCGGCTCCGACGGGCGCATCATCGGCGCCGCGGCCGTGCGCGTGTTCGGGAAGGAGAACACCTTGGCCGGCGCCGGCATGTTGGACGCATCGGCCTCGATTCCGGTGGCGACGACCGATACGCGGATCTTGCCTTCCAGATCGTTGTTGAACGCCGAACCCCAGATGATGTTGGCGTCGGGATCGACCAGCTCGCGAATGTGGTTGGCGGCCTCGTCGACTTCCATCAGGCGCATGTCCTCGCCGCCCGTGATCGAGATGATCACGCCCTTGGCGCCCTGCATCGATACGCCGTCGAGAAGCGGGTTGGCGATCGCCTGCTCGGCCGCCTCGATCGCGCGGTTGTCGCCGGATGCCTCGCCCGTGCCCATCATCGCCTTGCCCATCTCGCCCATCACCGACCGGACATCGGCGAAGTCGAGGTTGATGAGGCCCGGCATGACCATCAGGTCGGTGATGCCGCGAACGCCCTGCTGCAGCACCTCGTCCGCCATGGCGAACGCTTCCTTGAACGTCGTGTTGGGGTTGGCGATGCGGAACAGGTTCTGGTTGGGAATGACGATCAGCGTGTCGACATGCTGCTGCAGCTCTTCGATCCCCGCCTCGGCCGAACGCCCGCGGCGATTGCCTTCGAACGCGAACGGCTTGGTCACCACACCGACGGTCAGGATGCCCTTATCGCGCGCCGCCTTGGCGATCACGGGCGCGGCGCCCGTTCCGGTGCCGCCGCCCATGCCGGCCGCGATGAAGCACATGTGCGCGCCTTCAAGCGCCTTCTCGATCGCCTCGATCGTTTCTTCTGCCGCGGCGCGCCCGATCTCGGGCCGCGATCCGGCGCCCAGGCCTTGCGTAATCTTGACGCCAAGCTGGATGCGGTGGTCGGCGGTGGAATAGTTCAGAGCCTGCGCGTCGGTGTTGGCGACGATGAAATCGACCCCCTGGACGTCCGACCGGATCATGTTGGCGATGGCGTTGCCGCCCGCGCCGCCGACGCCGATCACGCTGATACGGGGACGCAGCTCGTCAACTTCCGGACGAATGAAATCGATGCTCATGTTGCTCTCCCAACCAGCGCGCTCAACGCCGCGCGACCCTCTTGAAACGATTCTTTGCACGATCCGATTCCGTCCCCAAGCGAAAAGTTAACGGATCGGTAAATAAGCCTAGTATGCGGACCTTACCGCCGCGACGAGGCGGCCGATCAGGCCCGTGGATGTCTGTTTTTGGGGCACTTCTCCGGCCGCCGGACTACCCCGGAGATCGAGGTCGTCCGACGCCGCGAACAGCGCCAGTCCCGCCAGCGTCGCAAAGCCCGGGCCGCTATGCGCTTCGGGCATTCCAGACAGTCCCTTGGGCCGCCCGACCCGCACCGCGCGGCCGAGCACGCCCTGCATATATTCGGCGACGCCCTTCAGCTCCGCGCCGCCACCCGACAGCACCACCTGCCGCCCGACCGGCCCGGTATAGCCCAGGTCCTTCAGCGCCGCGGCGATGTCTCCGGTCAGCGCCTCCAGCCGCTGACGGATCACCGCGGTCAGCTGCGCCCGCGGCACCCTCGCTGCCTCCGCCCCCTCCTCGCCGCCGATCGGGGGCACTTCGATCATCTCGTGGTTGTCGCGCGGGGAGGTCATCGCGCTGCCGTGGAAGCACTTCACCCGCTCGGCCTGGTCGCGCCGCGTCCCGAACGCCGACGCGATGTCGTCGGTTATGTCGCGCCCGCCCATGGGGATGGATGCGAGCCCGACCAGCATGCCGCCCGCGAACAGAGACACGTTGGTGACCCCGGCGCCCAGATCGACCAGCGCGACGCCCAGCTCCCGCTCCTCCTCGCTCAGGATGGCCAGCCCTGCCGCCACCGGCGAGGCGACGATCGCGCGCACGCCCAGGTGCGCCGACCGGACGCACAGGTCGATGTTGCGCACGGGCGACGGATCGGCGGCGATAATGTGGATGTCGACCCCCAGCTTGTCCGCGTAGAGTCCCAGCGGCTTGCTCACCCCGTGCAGCCCGTCCAGCGTGTACAGCGCCGGCTGCGCGTGCAGCACCATGCGCCCTTCGTCGTTGATCGACCCGCGCCCGGCAGCGAGCAACTCGTCGATATCCTGCTGCTCGATGCGATGCCCGCCGAGCTCCACCTCGACGTTTGCGACGTCGCTGACGAGGCCGCCGGCCGAGAAGCTGACCCAGACGTCCTCGATGTTGATGCCCGCGATCCGCTCGGCCTGCTCCACCGCCTCGCGCACCGCACGCTCAGTGATCTCCATGTCGGAAATATAGCCGCGCTTGACGCCGCGGCTTTCCCGCTGCCCCGTGCCCAGGATCGTGAGCGCATTGCCCTCGCCGCGCTGCGCGATGAGCGCGCACACCTTGGACGACCCGATGTCGAGCGCGGTGACCAGCCGCAGGGGTGCCTTCTCGGCCATCAGATCGCCGACCTCAGTTCGCCGACTTCGATGCGCTTGCCGGGCTCGCGCGACATGCGGATGTAGATCTTGCCCGGAATGCGCATGTCGAAGCGCACCAGTCCCTTGCCCAGCAGCGCTGCCGTTGCGTCCATCCGCGCGAACTTGGCCAGCGCCTTGGCCGCCGCCGCGTCGCCTTCGGGCAGCGCCAACACTTCGCCCGACTGGAACCGGACGTCCCAGCGCCGTCCGCCGATCCACGTCGCGCCCGCGAACATCGGCTTGATCGTCGGCGCGCTGTCCAGCAGCCGCGTCAGCGCCGCCGCCTGCAGGTTCGCGGCCGGACCGATCACCAGCGGCAGGTCCGGCATGCGGTCGAGCGCGACGGTCTCCAGCACAACGCCGTCCGCGTCGATGAGCGACAATCTCTGCCGGTTCTGCCAGATCGCCGCCGCGATGCGCTTGTCGACGTCGACCACGATCGTGTCGGGGTAGCGCCGCGCCACCCGCACGTCCTTGACCCAGCCCAGCGTCATCGCCTGCGCGCGGATCGCGTCCAGGTCGACCAGCGGCATGGCGCTGGTTTCCTGATCCGCGACGATGGACCGCAGCGCGAGCTGCCGCCCGCCCCCGACGCCCGGCGTTTCGACCTGCTTGACGGTAAAGCCAGCGCGCCCGACCGCTTCCCCTGCGGCGGTGCCGGCCATCTGCGGCAGCTTGAACGCGACGGTCAGGCCAATCACCAGGGCCGCCACGATCAGCCACATTCCCCAGCGCGTCACGCGCTGTACGAAGACCGGCGACAAGGGAAGCCGGCCCAGCAGCCGCCCGGCCGTGCCGCCCGCCTTGCGCGCGGCGGCCTTGGGCCGCGTCACCACCGCCCGCGACCGCGGCTGTGCGGCGGGGCCGCGCCGGATGCGGGCGGCCTGGCTCACGTCCGCCGGTGCGGCAAAGCCGCCTCGACGA
>DASQNO010000107.1:0-4110 GCA_035644935.1 Sphingomonadaceae bacterium | reverse complement strand
CCTTGGTCGCGACGCCGTGCGCCCTCGCGAACGGGTCGCCGCCAGGCCGCGATCCCGCCAGCAGCACCGCCGTCCAGCCGCCTACCCCAGCCAGGAGACGACCTTGCCGGTGCGGGCGTTGACGACCTCGGCCTGCACCATGCGCACGGCGTGGAAGATCAGCGACAGCACGGTCCATGCCGCGACCGCGAGGATGCCGATGTCCGGCCGCGCCACCAGCATCGCCGCGACGAGGATCACCATGTTAGGGTTGCGGCGCGCGGTGATCAGCCGGAACTGGCTGTCGATCTGTTGCCAGACGTGGATGTGCATGCCGAAGCGCCGCATGAACACGCCTTCGATCACACGCTGCAGCACATAGCCGCCGACGATCACGGCCAGCGCCATGTTGGCGGTGTCGGACGCCAGGGGCGTTCCGTAGGCGTCCAGCCCATGCAGCCAAGCCCACCACCAGAAAGGCGGGTGGATCAGGTCGATGCCGTGATCGAAGACGTTGCCCCACTTCGAGGACGTCCCCGTGCACCGCGCCAGCTTTCCATCGACGGTGTCGAGCACCATGAACACGAAACCGGCGGCGATGCCCGGCCAGTATTCGCCGATCCAGAACAGCCAGAATGCCGCGGCGCAGAGAACTGCGCCGACGGCGGTGATGAAGTTGGGCGACAACCCCGCCTGCGCCGACCAGCGCGTCAGGTAAAAGGCCGGCCGCCGCCACAGGTACAAGGTCAGGACGTCCGTCACGCCCTTGTACGCGCCGTCGTAACTCGCACGCTCCGCCGCTTCGGCGTTATCCGGGGTGAGGCGCAGGACAAAGGGCGCTTCCTTCTTGCGCAGCGCCGCGCTGTGCAGTCCGCCCGCCGCTTCCGCCGGCCAAGCGACATGACCGGGGGGAAGCTCGAGGTCGCCGCCGCGCATCGCCGCCTCGATCGCCGATGCCGCCTCGGCGTTCAGCGCGTGCGCCAGAACCGGCGCGCCGCCGAGCGTCAGCACATGGCCCGGGCGATCGCGCACTTCGGCGAACCACGCCGGATCGCACGCATAGTCCAGATTGGCGATTACAGCCGGACCATCGCCAGCGCCCGTCGACGCGATCCCCGCCTTGGCCGCAAATCGCCCGGCCCGCTCGCCCGCCGTTAGTCCGAACAGGCGCACCCGATTGTCGCCGACGCTGCGAAAGCCTGGCTGGCGCGGAATGGGGACGGCGGCGTTCATCCCCATCTCACTAACGGGGATTGCGGCGTCATCGTGGCGGCCCTTTGCCCGTGCCGGCGCGCCTTGACGCGCAGGCCCCGACACTGAAGCAATCGGTCCTTACAAAAGCGCCATGCTAGCGAAATCTAAGCTGAGCCTCGCTGACAAGCGCGCTTAGTTTGTCGAGGTATTGCTCAAGAAGGTCGTCCGCGCTCCGCCCGGCGTATTCGATAGGTGCTTTCAGAAAGTATACTTGAACATCAGCGATCGATTTGGGAATATCGACATAGTAATGCTCGATAGAACCATCCGCCATTCTTACTTGCCAGCCACTTCCACCAGTCTGGTCGGCTATGAACATCGAAATGGCACCAGGTGGCGCCGGTTCAAAGTGACGTCGGTCTCTGCGCAGGTTGAAGTTTAAGACACTGCTAACACCAGTGTGCCGTTCCGTTCTTTTTTCTATCTCCGTTCGGAGGTCACTGAAGAAACGCATCAGCGGATCGGCTTTAAGCTCTGCCTGCTTTTCCGCATACCACTCGTCGTAACCGTCAACCTTTGAGCGTAGGTTTTGAAGGGCGAAGGTCACCATTCGCCCGAAAACTATGGCGTTCATCAGTCCGCTATAGAATCGTTCGGGTCGCTGCCTCATGTCTTCGAGGCCAAAGCGGGCGGTCTTAAGCTTCTCACGCGCGCCGCTCAAAACCTCTTCGACAGACATCGTTCGCCCCATCTTAGACCCGAGAACACGGATCAACTCGCTAAGGTTCAAGTCGTCAAGCTCTGCGCTGACAAGCCCGTACGCCGTCACCGAGAATGCCCGTCGGGCTGTTCCGCCTCCGCGCGTCGAAGTCGCTCCCGGATGCAGCTTTCAAGCATCGTATGAGCGCCAATTAGAGACTGAACACCACCCCCCCGTGCTTGCCCGCGTTGGCGAATTGCCGCTAAGTCCCCGACGATGCCCGCAACCGCAGACTTTCAGCCCAGCGCCCGAGATGGCGGCCAGACGCTGAGCTTCACCGGCGCGCTGACGCTGGCCCGCGTCGGCGGCCTGTCGCGCCGGCTCGAAGCCGTCGATCGTGACGGCGTCGTGCTCGACCTTTCGGGCGTCGAGCGCATGGATACGGTCGGGGCGTGGCTGATCCATCGTTTGGTTCGGGACCGAGCGGCCGTGGTCAAGGGCGCCGACCCGGACATGACGCGTCTGCTCGATCAGGTCGCCGTCGCCGATCAGCCCGTGCAGATCCACCCGGACCGCCGCAGCCCGGTGACGCGCGTTCTGGGCGAGATCGGCGGAGCCGTGTCTCAGGCCGGGCACAACTTCCTGGGGCTGGTCGGCTTCTTCGGGGCGACCATGGTCGCATTGTGGAGCGTGATCACGCACCCACGCCGCTTTCGCATGAACGCTGTCGTCCAGCAGTTCGAGAATGTCGGGCTCAAGGCGCTTGGCATCGTCGGCCTAATGAGCTTTCTTATCGGCCTGGTCATCGCGCAGCAGGGCGCGGTGCAGCTGGCGCAGTTCGGAGCGGAGGTCTTCACCGTCAATCTCATCGGCCGCAGCGCGTTTCGTGAACTGGGCGTGCTGATGACGGCGATCATGGTCGCCGGCCGCTCGGGATCGGCGTTCGCCGCGCAGATCGGCACGATGAAGCTGACCGAGGAAGTGGACGCCATGCGGACGATCGGCGTGTCCCCGATGGAAGCCTTGGTATTGCCGCGCGTCCTGGCCACGGTGCTGATGATGCCGCTGCTCGCTTTTTATTCGGCCGTTATCGCGGCGGCTGGCGGCGGAGTGTTCTGTTACCTCGCCCTGGACATCCCGCCGGCGACCTATGTGCAGCGTATCCGCGAAGTCGTGCCCCTGACGGATTTCTACGTGGGCCTCATCAAAGCCCCCGTATTCGGCGCTATGGTGGCGATCGCGGGCTGCTTCCAGGGCATGCAGGTCGAGGCGGACGCGGAGCAGGTGGGCCTTCGGACCACCGCGGCGGTCGTGCAGGCGATCTTCCTCGTGTTCGTTCTCGACGCCGTCTTTGCGGTGTTCTTTTCTTCGATCGGCTGGATATGACCGTCGACAAGCGCCCCCGATCCGACAACGTCGTCGAGGTTCGCGGGCTTCGCAACGCGTTCGGCGAGCAGGTCGTCCACGAAGACCTAAACCTGGAGCTTCGCCGCGGCGAGATCCTGGGGGTCGTCGGCGGGTCCGGCACCGGCAAGTCGGTGCTGATGCGCGCGATCATTGGGCTTCAGCAGCCGACCGCGGGCGAGATCACCGTCTTCGGCGAGCCCATGATGGGCCGCGATGATTCGGAAGCCAAGTCGATCCGCCGCAAATGGGGCATCTTGTTCCAGGGCGGGGCGCTGTTTTCGACGCTGACCGTGGCGGAGAACGTCCAGGTGCCGCTGAAGGAGTTCTACAGCTACCTGGAACCCAAGCTGTTGAACGAGATCGCCGGCTACAAGATCGTCATGTCGGGCCTGCCCGCCGACGCGGGTCCGAAATATCCGGCAGAGCTGTCGGGCGGCATGGTCAAGCGCGCCAGCCTCGCGCGCGCGCTGTCGCTGGATCCCGAACTGCTGTTCCTCGACGAGCCGACCGCGGGTCTCGACCCGATCGGCGCCGCCGCGTTCGACCAGCTGATCCTCGATCTCAAGGACCGGCTCGGGCTGACCGTGTTCCTCATCACCCATGATCTGGATACGCTTTACGCGATCTGCGACCGTGTCGCGGTGCTCGCGGACAAGCATGTGATCGGCATCGGCACGATCGATGAACTTCTGGCGATGGACCATCCCTGGATTCAAAGCTATTTCAACGGGCCACGCGGGCGCGCCGCCGCCCATCTGCCCGCAACGGAAGCCGCCTGATCGATGGAAACGCGTTCCAACCATGTGCTCGTCGGCGGCATCGTCCTGGCG
>DASQNO010000106.1:0-18025 GCA_035644935.1 Sphingomonadaceae bacterium | reverse complement strand
CAAGGAGATGAAGGACAAGCACGACTATATGGGCGAATTCGGCGTCGACACCGACGAGGACATCGCCAAGACGCTCGCCATGTTCGGCGGCTTCACCGAAGGGCTGCAGCTCTTCGCCTCCTTCGCCATGCTGATGAACTTCCCGCGTTTCAACAAGATGAAGGGCATGGGGCAGATCGTCAGCTGGTCCGTCCGCGACGAGAGCCTGCACTGCGAAGGCATCATCAAGCTGTTCCACGCCTTCTGCGCGGAACGGAACTGCCTCACCCCCGACGTGCGGGATTCCATCCTGGACAGCTGCCAGAAGACGGTGCGGCTGGAGGACGCGTTCATCGACCTGGCGTTCGAACAGGGTCCGGTCACCGGCATGACGCCCAAGGAGATCAAGAAGTACATCCGCTACATCGCCGACTGGCGGCTGGGGCAGCTCGGGTTCAAGCCGATGTACATGATCGACGAACACCCGCTCCCCTGGCTCGCGCCTTTGCTCAACGGCGTCGAGCACGCCAACTTCTTCGAACAGCGCGCGACGGAATATTCCAAGGCCGCGACGCGGGGCAACTGGAACGAGGTCTGGGACAGCTTCGACAGCCGCAAGCGCGCGAATGCGGGCGTGGTGGCGAACGAGGAGGCCGCGGGCAGCGATATGTTTGGTGTGGCGGCGGAGTAGGCATGAGGCCCAAGGCTAAGCGAGCCAGAGCGCAGCGAGGCGCGCTTAGCCGAGGAGAAGCCGAATGCCGGCCGGCCTCGCCCCGGCGAGGACCGACGTCACGGGACTTGCTCCCGTGACGGCTTGAGGGAGAGCTGATGCCCGTCGTCTTCCGCCACGCCGACTACCGCTTCCACTTCTTTTCGAACGAAGGCGACCCGCGCGAACCCGCCCACATCCACGTCTCTCAAGCCGGAGCAAAGGCGAAGTTCTGGCTGTCTCCCGACGTTCAACTGGCCTACAACCGCGGCTACGATGCCCGCACGATTAAGCGCCTCCAGGAGATCGTAGAGCAGCGTCTCGAAGAGCTTGAGGAAGCGTGGAATGTCTTTTTCGCCTAGTCCCACCGCCGTCCGCTTCGACGATGCCCAGATGTGGGTCGAACTCGACGACGGCCGAACGCTCGGCATCCCGCTGGTCTGGTTCCCGCGCCTGCTGCACGCCTCGGCCGAGCAACGCGAAAACCTGTTCGTCAGCCCGGATGGTATCCATTGGGAGGAACTGGACGAAGATATCTCGGTGGCAGGTCTGCTTGCAGGGCGGGGTGACATGACGAAGCCGCGCAAGCAGGCGGCTTAGCTTGACGAATGCCGTTATCGACAATTCGACTATAACGGCCGTCGAGCGTGTGCTGGGGCATATTCCGATAGATCGAAACTATGATCTATCGGGTGATTTAGCAGCATTCGAGAATTACCTTTGCGCACAATTGTTCTACGATCGGCCCGTACGGATCGATGATTATAAACCGGAGTTTTCTGCAGCCCGCGCCGCCAACTTTTCTGACCTCGGGATAATCCAGTTTGACGGCTCATCTTATGATGATCTTACAGACCAGGCGAAGTCTCTGACATCTATGATGTACCTTAAGGTACACGGTGGTCAGCTGAAAGATGATTTACTTTCCACCTTTCTTCAAGACATCAATCTTTTTGTTTGCCCAAGCTGGCACCTACAATCTAGCGACTACTTTCTTCGCATCAGACTGCTGACCGATGAAACAGGTAACAAATTAGATAAGTATACGCCGCTAATGACGGCCATCTTCGAGCAGCTATCAGAAAACAATAAGGCCGGTCAGAAGGTAAACTGGAACAAAGAGCTGGTTTCCTCGGACGGTCGCGGCATCCCTCAAAAAGAAGGCGTAGCAAAACAGGGTAAACACCAAGTCGGCTCGGACGTAAATGCATTTGCGGCGGGCTTGAACTGGCTTGCTTTCAGATCGGTATTTTACGGATTAATCTCTGAACATCTTGAGGCTACATCAATCGTGCATCCGATTAGGAGCGATTTTTTAGCTCAGTACCATATGACCTACCTTACCAAGTCTGCTGCAGATCAAAGAGAAGCCGTGCTCGCGTACTTCAGGAAGACTTCAACATCCATTGTTGATCAATCGAACGAGGTCCTTGGTGGGACTGCGTTTAAGATGCGAACACCCCTTGTCTCGGCCTGGGCCACGGCTGTAGCCGGAAGCCCTCGTAAGGCTCGAGAACATGTCTTGAACATGCGAAACTCGGCCGAGGCCTCGGAGCTACGTGCACGTATGCGGTCGATTGAGGATTTGCAGCGCGCAGGAGATGCTGATGCTGCACGTAAACATGCCGCAGCAATGCTCCGCGACTTCCAGTCGTCTGTGGAGGGTTTGTTTAGAAAATATGGGTCAAAATCCGAAGATCCGTTCGGCATATCAGTGAACGTCGTCAGTCTTTCGGGATCGTTCAAGATTCTTCCTCTGCTTGATAAAGTAAGGGCTCAACTTCCTTCACGAGCTCGGTCAATCTCGTTGTTGAGGAATATCACGTTGGACCTTCTTCAAAGCCCAACGTTGGGTAAAGTCTCGGATCTACTACGTTCTGATGCTAACATAACCTCCGATGAGTTGGAAAGCATATACACCCCGAAGTTTGAAAAGCCGAAGTTCAAGCATATACAATCGTCCTGGAAAAAGCCGATGTAGCTTTATAGTGACAGTGCGCTGATGTTAGATGAGCAGGTTACGGCAGCGTTGTACCAATGACAGCGAAGTCGACCTCGCATGGCGCTACGGCCACCGCTCCTTACCAGCAGAAGCTCGGATTACGGTGACAGGATTACGATGACAGTGCACTAATTACGGATTACGGTGACAGTGCACTAATTACGCCTACCCTCCACCCCACCCAAATTGATCCGCATCGCCTCCTTCTGCTCGGGCGTGTTCGCGGCGAGGTGGCGGTTGCAGCCGACGTGGCAGAGGCGCAGGTTGCCCAGCGCCCAGGTGCCGCCGCGCGACAGCGGCAGGACGTGCTCGACGGTGGCGGCCTTGCCGCAGTTCGGCTTGCCGTCGAACCTCATCTTATGCCCGCAACGCCAGCAGTCGTCGCCATCCCGCGCGCGCAGCGCCGCGCGCTTGGCGCGCCGCTTGAGCAGCCGATGGACCCACCCGGCCAGCGCCCACCCCGGCGTACGCCGCTTCTTTGTCGTCCCTGCATTGCCGGTGTTCGCCATCACGAGACGCTAGCCGCGCAAAGGTAACCGCCTGGTTGCCGCCGGCCGAGGTCTTGCTGCAATGGCGTCAGCCGCCGGAGCGAAACGCAGCATGCCCCTCGTCACCTCCACCGCCGTCGCCCGCGTCGAATACGACCCGGCCGCGCGTGTGCTCGACATCTGGTACAAGGGCGGGGACCGCTATTCCTACCGCGGCGTGCCGCCGGAGGTGTACGCCGCGCTGCTCGCCGCGCCCTCGATCGGCGCCTTCGTCACGGCGGCGGTCAAGCCCCGCTACCCCTTCACCCGCGCCGCCCGCCGCCGCTTCGCGCCATCGTGAGCCGGCCGCTTCAGCACCACGACCTCGCCGCGACCCGCCGGGTCACGGCGCAAGCGACTAAGGCTTCACCTTCTTCTCGACGTACTCCGCAAAGTCCTTGGCATACGCATCGCGCAGCTCGAGCTTGGCGGTTTCCACCTGGGCCGCGTCTTTGGGCGGGAAGTGCTCGAGCGGGTTCTTCACCTGTCCGCTCGCCACCTTGGTCGCGGTCGGCTTGTCGCCGAACTCGCGATAGGTCCAGCCGGTGAACAGGTTGCTGCCGTACATCATCGCCTTGTGGTAGAAGATGTGCGTCGTGATGAGCTCGGCATAGCAGGGGTGCGTCGAATCGCTCATACGCTGCTTGGACTTGAGCTTCGCGTTCATCGCCGCGGCCTTGGCCTTCAACTCGGGATTGTCCTTCAGGTCCTCGTTGAACGGCGTCGGCTCGTGAACGACGACGCGGTAGTCGGCAAGCTTAAGCTTCTGGGTAAGCCCGGCTTTCTCCAGCTCCTCCATCTGCACTTGCGGCCCCAGATACTCGGCCATCAGATCCTTGACGGTCTTCACCTTGCCCTTGTGCGCCGCCATGTCGGCCAGTGCGCCGAGCGCTCCGAAACCCGAAAGCAGGCCCATGTTGATGCCGAGATAATTCTCGGTCGGCCAGACGTGCAGTTCGCACGTGGCGGCTGCCCCGGCGACGGGAGCTCCTCCAACAGCGGCTTCCTGCGCCGTGGCTGGAGCAGCGAAAACGAGCGCTGCCGTCAAGGTCGCCGCGACGAACGGTTTGAAGTTCATGATTTCCCCCCTGGATCCCAGCCGAAGACAGCAGAAAGCAAAACCGCGCGCAAGCCAAGCAGCCGTTAAGCGAAGAATTTGGCGGCGCTCCGGCGTCGACGCCTGGCTCGACCTGCCGGCGGCCCGCATCCGTGACGAAACGGCAGCGCCTCCCTTGCGAACCGAAGAAGCAGATAAACACTTTCCTACACCGAACCGATCAGGTTGGCTCGCACCATGAGCGACTCGCGCCCAAATCTCCTGGCCCGCGTTCCCCTGGCCGTGCGCGAGGATGGTTGGACCCCGCCGCCGCCCTCCGTGCCGCCTTTCTTCGCTTTCACCGTGCGGACGCCGCGACCTTCGCTGGTGCGACTTCAGCGCGACCTTTGCTCTCTAGGTGCGGCTGGCGGTCAGGCTCCCGCCGCCGCCGGCGCCAACAATCCGCCGCATCCTCGCCGCCCAGCGCGCCACCGGCAGCACCACGATGCCGCGGTCGTGATATTGCGCGACATCGGGGCGGGCGGGGCGGTCAACATCGTGAACGCGTCCCCGACGTCCGGCCCCTCGGACGGCCGCCACGCGAACCCCAGGTGAACGCGCCGTTATGTCCGGTTCACGCAACCCCCCGCCGCCTGCTTCGTTCTCCCAACGACCCGCTACCCACGCGGGCCGAGTTCCAGGAGTTTTCATCATGCGCAACGTGTTCCTATCCGCCGCACTTGCCGCCGTGGCTTTGCCGGCAGCCGTGCCTGCCGAGGCGCAGACGCAGCGCCAGGCCGTCCAGCAGATCCGCGCCGAGTGCCGCGCCGACCGTCAGCGTTCGATGTCCCAGCGCGAGCGCCAGCGCATCCAGCGCCAGTGCCAGCGGGAAATCAAGCAGGTACGTCGCGACTACCGGCAGTTCCGCAACTACGACTATAATCGGCCCGAGCCCGGCCAGAGCGGCTACTACGCCGACAATTACTACCGGAGCGGCAGCCAGTATCAGGAGCGTCGCCTGGGTTCCAGCGATCGCGTCTACCGGGGTCAGAACGGCCAATATTATTGCCGCCGTCCGGACGGCACGACCGGCCTGATCGTCGGCGGCCTCGCTGGCGGCGTCCTGGGCAACATCATTGCGCCGGGCGGCAGCAACACGCTGGGCACGATCATCGGCGCGGTCGCGGGCGGCATCGGCGGCAGGGCGATCGACCGCAACAACGTGCGCTGCAGATAAGCCAACCGATCAAAGGGCCGGTGGTGAGAACTTCCGGCCCTTTGTGCGTCTGACGGGTTACTTGCGCTTCTTGCGGGCGGCGTAGCGCGCGTCGCGCGCCGCCTTCTTCTCCGCATCGGTCAGCTTCTTCGGTGCCCGCGCCGCCGCTTCCGCTGCGGCGGCCTCGGCTTCGGCCGCTTCCCGCGCGATCCGCTCGGCCTCGGCCGCGGCGCGCGCCTCGTCCTCCAGCCGCTTGGCTTCGATCTTGGCGGCGCGCTTGGCCGCTTCCGCGGCTTCCTTGGCTTCGGCCCGCGCCCGGCGCTCGGCGATCACCGATTCGTCGATCGGCGGCTTGGCCTTCAACCGCTCCAGGGCCTTCTGCTTGGCCTGCGCGGCGCTGCCAACTCGATCCTGGAATGACGGATCCTTGTAGGACTTCATGACGAGATGGATTCTCCGGTGATTGCAAAGGCGTCGCCGCATCCGCGACGTCCACCGTCGCGCCCTGCGCCAACAGCGCCGATCTTACAACCCGCGCCGCGGCTGTAGGACTGTTCCGCGGCTTTGTGCCAGATCAGTTCAATCCCCGATGGGCCGAGAAAAGTGTTTTGAGCCGGTGCCCGACGTGATGTACGCCACTGTCCAGAGGTCGCCGTTGACCGCCTGCCCAACGCGTATCGAAACAAGGGGATAGATCATGAAGCCATATGCAAGGACCCGCGACGGTCTACCCACCGCGCCCGAGGGTCTGGGGAGAGGGGACAACATGGAAGATCTCGACAATCGGGACCGGAGCGGTGAGGTCAAGCAGATGTCGGTGATCGGCGCCGACATCACCATCACCGGCAATATCGAAGCATCGGTCGACCTGCACATCGAAGGTCGCGTCAAGGGCGACGTTCGCTGCGCGACGCTGATCCTGGGCGAGAACAGCGCCGTGTCGGGCAGCATCTACGCCGACCGCGTCCGCGTGTCGGGAACGGTGGACGGAGCCGTCGAGACCCGTGACCTGGCGATTGAAGCGACAGCTCGTGTCACGGGCGACGTGCTGTATTCGCGACTGCGTGTTGCCAACGGCGGCGTGATCGAAGGATCGATGAAGTACCGCGCGGTCGAAGAGGACGTCGGCAAGCTCAAGCTGGTCGAACCCAAAAGCGAGCCCGCGATCGAAGCCGTGTTCATCGACTAGGCGGAACCGCCCGCGTGGCGACACGCGGGCACCACGCTGCGGCAAGAACAATCGGAAATGACGAACGATCGTGAATGATAAAGCGACGACGGGAGTCGTCCTGAAGGAAATGGAACAGCTGCTTCGTGTTGTCGCATCGTCCGGATCGCCGCCGCGCCCATCCGCGGTCAGGTACACGCAATGCCGCGATGCGCTGCTCGCAAGCGATCTCCGATCGGCTGTTCCCGGCTTCGTCGTCCAGTGCGTCTCGATCTATAAGTTTCACGACTTCATCAATCTCTATCATTTTGACGTTGGCGCGCGTTTGGCCTTTATCGAAGGGGCATTCGGCACGAGCGGCGGCTCGCCCCAGTCCCGGCGCGCCCCGGCAAGATTCAATGACTTCGATTTCTAGGCCCGCCGCATCAGCAGCCGGTCACGTCGTTCGGACGGCGCGCGCTTGACTGCGGCGCACCCTCGGCCGCGCCACGCGACTTTGCCGCTTCTGTGCGCGCTCGGGCGCCACAAGACCGATCTGATGGTCCGATGGAACGACGGCTATTACTTCACGCGATGTCGGCGCTGCGGCCTCGATCTCGTACGCACCGCATTTAGCGGATGGACGGCGCCCAAACGCTACCGCGTTGTATGGCAGGCGGAGCCGCCCGCCTCGGTCGAACAGGTCGGGTCAGTGCCGCAGGCCGAAGCCGAACCGCCTTCCGACGCGACATCGGCTTCGGAGATGCAAACGGCCCCTGCGTCGCCGGAGCAATTGAAGGACGGCCAAGTCGAGTTTCCGATTCGCGAGAACATCCCGGCGCCTGCGGTCGAACTGAGCATGACCGAAGAGGCGTTCGCCGCGCGTCCGGCTGAAGACGAGTCGCTGCTGGACGATGCGCGGAGCGAGGCTGAAGGTCTTCAGGGGCGGAAGGACGACGGCGCCGCACTGCCTATCCAAGACGTTCTGCAGAGCCTGCGACCTGAGCCGGAAACGCCAGCACCGACGCCCCGTTCACATCACCGGGGTGAAGAAGAGGCCCATGTCGATCGTGGCGCGGACTTCCTTGAGGAGCGGCTGCCGAGCCCCCCGACACCGCCGCGGGTAAGATACCCGGTCATTCCGGACTTCATGGACGAGGAGTTTCCAGGGATAACCTGGGACCCATCCACCGGTCGGATGATCTCGGACGATAGGACGAACTCGAAGCCGGCGTCTCCGGAGGCCCGGCCTGGCTGGCGCGATGCGATCCGGGGAAAAGCCCAGGCAGCGACCGCTTCCGGCCTTGAACTTCTGAGGACGCGAACCGCGGACACTCCGGCGCCGCCCGAAAACGCCGCTGAACCGTCGCCGCCGCCGCGGACGTCAGTTCCCTCGCGCAGCTTTCTGGAAAGGCACGGCGGCCTTGTCGCGGCGACCGTTTTCGGCGGCTTCGTACTTGCGGCGGCGATGGTGGATCGGGGCCCCAGCGGAGGGGATCGTATCGCTTACCGGCCCGAACTGCGTACGCAGGACGCAGGCACCCGGCCGGCGCCGGTGAACGAACAGCGGATCGCCTCGGTCGCGGCAAGGCCGTCTACGGCGAGCGACGTTGCATTCGTCACGGCCAGCCTGCTCAACTGCCGGGCGGTCCCCGCGGACGACGGGGAAACGGTGCGCCGTTTGTCCCGCGGCGATGCGGTCAAGGTGCTGGGCGCTGACCCGGGTTGGGTCAGCGTGTCGCATCAGGGACGGCAGTGCTGGGCTTCTCGGCAGTGGATCTCGACGGTCAAGCCGCTCTAGGCTGCGCGCCGTTCCAGCGCATGCGCGGCTTCGTTCAGCAAAGTTCGGATGATGTCGGCGGCAGGCTCCTCCTTCTTAACCATGCCAACTGACTGGCCCGCCATGACGGAGCCGCTTTCGACGTCGCCGTCCACCACCGCGCGGCGCAGCGCTCCGGCCCAATAATGTTCGATCTGAAGCTGGGCTTCGCTCATCTCCAGGCGCTGCTCGTCCAAGTGCGCAGCGATCTCGCGCTGCTTGGCGGTGAACGCCTCGGTCTCCTTGTTCCGGAGCGCACGCACGGGGATGACGGGCAGGCGGGGGTCGAGCTGAACCGATGGCACGGCGTCGCGCGCCGAAGCGCGGATGAAGGCGCGCTTGAAATTGGGGTGGGCAATCGACTCCGTCGCGCAAACGAAGCGCGTGCCGAGCTGCACGCCGGCCGCGCCCATCTCGAGGTAGCCGGCGATGGCCTCGCCGCGGCCGATGCCGCCCGCGACGAAGACGGGCACCTGCTCGGACACGTAGGGGAGGATTTCCTGCACCAGGACGGAGGTGGAGACGGGGCCGATATGGCCGCCGGCCTCCATGCCTTCGATCACCAGCGCGTCGGCGCCGGAGCGGATGAGCTTCTTGGCCAGGGAAAGCGCCGGGGCGAAGGCGATGAGCTTGGCTCCGGACGCCTTGATGCGCTCGATGGCGCCGCCCGGGGGCAGGCCGCCGGCCAGCACGATGTGGGTGACGCCGTGCCGGGAGCAGATGTCGATGAGGTCCGACAGCTGCGGGTGCATGGTGATGAGGTTGACGCCGAAGGGCTTGTCGGTGCGCGCCTTCGTCTCGGTGATTTCCGTGTCGAGCAGGGCGGGGGTCATGGCGCCGCAGGCGAGGACGCCGAAGGCGCCGGCGTTGGAGAGCGCTGCGACAAGGTGGCGTTCGGAGACCCACGACATGGCACCGCCCATGATCGCGACCTCGGACCCGAGGAAGTCGGTGCCGCGCGCCATCAGCTGGTCAAGCTTGCGCCTGCCGCCGGGCAGGACGTCCGCGATCAAGCCTTCGATGTTCATGCCGCGTCCTTCGCGTCCAGGCCGTAGGCGGTGTGCAGAACGCGGACGGCGAGTTCGGTGTAGTCGCGGGGGATCAGCACGGAGACGCGGATCTCGCTGGTGGTGATGGCGTGGATGTGGATGCCGCGGTCGCCCAGCGCCTTGAACATCGTCGCCGCGACCCCTGCATTGGAGCGCATTCCGACCCCCACGACGCTGACCTTGCAGATATCGGCGTCGAAGAAGAGCGTCTGGAAACCCATTTGCGCCTGTTCGCGGCGCAAAATGTCCGTTGCGCGCGGCAATTCGGCGGCGGGAACGGTGAAGGTCAGGTCGATCGTGCCTTGCGGCCCCGCGACGTTCTGCACGATCACGTCGACGTTGACATTGGCGTCGGCCAGCGGCGCGAAGATCCGTGCGGGCGCGCCGGCTGCGTCGGGAACGCCGGTCAGCGTGATCTTAGCCTCGTTCTTGTCGTAGGCGATGCCCGTGACGGTCAGCCGTTCCATGCCGTATTGCACCAGTTCCTCCTCCGGCACGATCATGGTGCCGGCCGCGTCCTCGAACGAAGACAAAACCCTGAGCCTGAGCTTCTCGCGCATGGCAAGCCCGACCGACCGCGTCTGCAGCACCTTGGCACCCACCGACGCCAGTTCCAGCATCTCTTCGTAGGTGACGGCGGCGAGCAGGCGCGCGCGCGGCACGATGCGCGGATCGGTTGTGTAGACGCCGCGGACGTCGGTGTAGATGTCGCAGCGGTCGGCGCGGAGCCCAGCCGCCATCGCCACGGCGGAGGTGTCGGAGCCGCCGCGGCCCAGAGTCGCGACGCGGCCTTCGCCGCTGATCCCCTGAAACCCCGGGATCACCGCGATCTGCCCGCCTGTCAGCGCGCGATCCAGCTCCGCGCCGTCGATGGCGTCGATGCGGGCGTTGCCGTGGGCGCCATCGGTGCGCAGGAGCTGCCAGCCCATCCAGCTACGCGCGGACAGGCCCATGCCCTGCAGCGTGATCGCGAGCAGGCCGGAAGTCACCTGTTCGCCGGACGCGACCACGACGTCGTATTCGCCGGGGTCGTAGAGCGAGGACGCCTCGCGGCAGAACTGAACCAAGCGGTCGGTCTCCCCAGCCATCGCCGAGACGACGACGCAGACCTGGTTGCCGGCGTCCGCCTCCTCCTTGACGCGCGCGGCGACGGCGCGGATCCGCTCGATCCCCGCCATGGAGGTGCCGCCGAACTTCATAACGATGCGGGGCATGGGTGGGTCTCGAGGGGACGAACACATCCCCATACCGCTTGCCCTGAGCTTGTCGAAGGGCTTTCCTTTTCACCTGCGGAGGAGAAAGGACGAGGCTTCGACAAGTTCAGTCCGAACGGTGTTTGTTATGGGAATCGCGACGACAACCATCAATCCGCGAGAGGCGGCGCATTTCGATGCGCAGGCCGCGCAATGGTGGGATTCGCGCGGCAGTTCCGCAATGCTGCACCGGATTAACCCGGTGCGCCTGCGCTATGTGCGCGAGCGGATTGATGGGTACCTGGGGACGGACCCGCGCGAACGGCGACCCCTAGAGGGCAAGCGGGCTTTGGATGTCGGGTGCGGCGCGGGGTTGCTGAGCGAGCCGCTGGCACGGCTGGGCGCGGCGGTGATCGGTATCGACGCCGCGCCCGAGGCCATCAAGGCGGCGCAGGAGCACGCGGTAATCGCGGGTCTGGCGATCGACTACCGCGCCGGCGGGATCGAGGATGTGGATGGGACCTACGATTTCGTCACGGCGATGGAGGTGATCGAACATGTGACGGACCCGGCAATGTTTGTCGCGGGACTAGCAAGGGTGCTGGCGCCCGGAGGCGTGCTGATCCTGTCGACCCCCAACCGGACGGAGCGGTCGCGGCTGATGATCGTCACGCTCGCGGAGGGCTTTGGCCGCATTCCGCGCGGCACGCACGATTGGACGCGGTTCCTGACGCCGGAGGAACTGGCCTCGCTTCTGGAGAGCGCGGGACTTGGGGTCGTCGACGTGACGGGCCTCACCTGGTCTCCTGCCATGGGGTTCAGCCTGGCCGACGATCTGCGGCTGAATTATCTGATCACGGCGCGGAAAGCCTGAGAACCGTCGGGGCGACAGCGCCGCTGCGATCCCTTAGCGTCTACTTAACCGGTCATGTTTAACCTGGATCACGTCGGGAGTTGAGGCCTGCCGACCAGTCGGAGCACGTGTTGATCCATCAAGAACCAGCGCAATTCAGGCGCAATGTTTCCGGTGAATCTGCGCCGGAAGACCCGGCAAGCGCCACGAGCTCGACCCTCCACCTGTTGTCCGCCGAAGCGTGCGAGGCGAAGCGCCTCTTCGAAAGCTTGCTGCAGAGCCTGTCCGGGCTGTTCTACCGGTGCGAAGTGCGGCCGCCTTGGAAGATCAATTATATCAGCGATGGGGTCGAGGCGCTGACGGGCTACGGCGTCGCCGAGATCCTGGGAAAGCACGGCTGGGCCGAGATCATGATGCCGCAGGACCGCGGCGTGGCCGAAGCGACGGTTGCGGCCGCGATCCGCGACGGGCGGAGCTACAACCTGACTTACCGGCTGATGCACGCCGACGGCGAGGTGCGCTGGGTCAGCGAAGTGGGTCATGCCGTTTACGACGAGGACGGAACGGCGACCTGTCTGGAAGGCGTGATTTCGGACGTCAGCGGGCGCAAGCAGGCAGAAGAGCTGCAGCGCACGATGGTGATGCGCTGGCGCAAGACGCTGGACCTCATCCCGCAGATGGTCTGGACGATGTCAGGCGACGGATCGAACGAATATTACAACGGCTACTGGGTGGACTTCGTCGGCAGCACACCGGCGCGCGACCGGCAATCACGGCTGGACATGGTCCATCCCGACGACCAGGAACGGGCCGAACGCGAATGGCTGTCGAGCTTCAAGACCGGCAGGCCTTATGAAGCGCAGTACCGGTTGCGTCACCGGTCAGGCGGGTTCCGATGGGTGCTGAGCCGCGGCCACGCCGAGCTGGACAGCGATGGCCGGCCCGTGCGCTGGTACGGCACGGCCACGGATGTCCATGCGCAGGTGCTGGCCGCCGAGGCGCTGACCGCCAGCGAGGCTTTGTCCGGAAGTATTATCGAGGCGACACCCGACTGCATATCTTTGCTGGACCTCGAAGGCTCCATCCGCTTCGTGAACGCGTCCACGCTGGCCGCGCTCAGGCTGGACAGCAATGCCGCGCTGATCGGAAAGCGGTGGCAGGACACGTTTCCATTGGGCGCGCGCGGGCCCGCTGCGATCGCGCTGGGGCAGGCCAAAACGGGCCGCACCGGACGCTTCAGCGCGGCGCAGCTGGTCGCGGGCGCGACCAAATGGTGGGACCTGGTAGTGACCCCCATCCGGGAGACAGGCGGAGAAGTCACGGGCATTCTGGCAATCGCGCGCGACGTGACGCATCAGAAGACCGCCGAGGAAAAGATCCGCTGGGCGGGCAATCACGATGCGTTGACGCAGTTGCCTAACCGCACGCTGTTCCAGCGTGCACTGGACCAATTGCTCGACGAAGTTCTGGTCGCGCACTGCACGTTCACTGTGTTGATGATCGATCTGGACGACTTCAAGCGAACTAACGACGCTCTTGGGCACGACGCGGGCGACGCGTTGCTGCGGGAGTTCTCCCAGCGCCTGCGCAGGGCCGTTCGCTTCGACGACGTTATCGCACGGCTGGGCGGCGATGAGTTCGCGGTTCTTCTGCGCGGGGTCGGCGACGAGGAGGGGATTGAGGAGGCGGTGGCGTCAATCCGCCGGTCGCTGAAGGCGCCGTTCCTGTTCGAAGGCAAGATGCTGGATATCAAGGCCAGCATCGGCGCCAGCAGATACCCGGACCAGGGCAGAACGCGCGGTGAGCTGCTGAAGCATGCCGATATTGCGCTGTACGCCGCCAAGGCCGCGGGCCGCGGCGTGCTGCGGATGTTCAAGCCCGCGATGCGCGCCGAGGCGCAGCATCGCCTGTCCATGCTGTCGCTGGCCAAGGATGCGCTGGCCAAGGATCGCATCGTGCCGTTCTATCAACCCAAGGTCGATCTTCGCAGCGGCGAGCCCGACGGCTTCGAGGCGCTGCTGCGTTGGGAGCACCCGACGCGCGGCATCCAAATGCCGCACACGATCGCCGCCGCGTTCGGTGACGTGACGCTGGCGGCCGAGATCAGCGATCAGATGATCGGGCTGGTCGTGGAGGACATGCGGCTCTGGACCGATCAGGGCATCGCCTTCGGCCATGTCGCGGTCAACGCGGCGGCGGCGGAGTTTAAGCACGGCGATTTCGCTGAACGGCTGCTGGAGCGGCTGCACCGCGCCAACCTGCCGCCATCCTGCTTCCAACTGGAGGTCACCGAAACCGTGTTCCTGGGCCGCGGGGCCGAACATGTCGAAACTGCGCTGCGGGTCTTGTCCAACGCGGGGGTGCAGATCGCGCTGGACGATTTCGGGACCGGCTATGCGTCGCTGTCGCACCTGAACCATTTCCCCGTCGACGTCATCAAGATCGACCGGTCGTTCATCAGCAAGCTGGAGGAATCGCCGCACGATGCGGCGATCGTGCGCGCGGTGATTAACCTCGGGCGGAGTCTGGGCATCAAGATCGTCGGCGAAGGCGTCGAAACACCGGCACAGGCGGCGTACCTGCGCAAGCACCGGTGCCAAACGGGGCAGGGCTACCTTTTCGGTAAGGCGCAGCCGGCGGAGGTCGTGGCGCAGCGCCTGATTGCGAAGACGCTGGCAGCGTGACGGGCCTTGCGTTTTCGGTGGCGGGGCGTGGCTAGAACAGCCGCCCGCCGTCGGGGACGGGGTGCACGGGGCCGATCAGCACGACCTTTCCATCCGCGTCGGGAAAGCCGAGCGTCAGCACCTCGGATATGAAGGGCCCGATCTGACGCGGACCCAAGTTGACGACCGCGGCGACCTGGCGTCCTAAGAGGTCGTCGGGGCCATGGCGTTCGGTGATCTGCGCAGAGGAGCGCTTGCGACCGATGGCGGGGCCGAAGTCGATGGTGAGCTTGAGCGCGGGCTTGCGCGCCTGCGGAAAGGGCGCGGCGGCGACGACGGTGCCGACGCGAACGTCGAGAGTTAGGAGGTCTTCGTAGGTGGCGAGGGGCTCAATCGGCGGGGTGGTGGTCATCTTTCCCTTATGGTCCTGCGACGCTACCTGGACTCAACCGTTCCCCGCTCGCCTTCGGCGAGTCGCCCTCTCGCGCACAGGCGGGAGCGGGTTTCCCTCTAGAAATCGACTTTATCGTAGTGCGGCGGGGGCTGGATCACTTCCATGCGCTCGGTAAGCAGCGGGCGGAAGCTTGGGCGGGATTTCATGCCGCGGTACCATTCCAGCGTCTGCTTGTGGCCGCGCCAGTCTATGCCGCCCAAATAGTCGGCGACGGAGATGTGCGCAGCGGCGGCGAGGTCGGCGAGGCTGAGCGCGGCACCGCCCAGCCAGCGGCGGTGGTCGAGCAGGTAGTCAAGATAATCGAGGTGGCCGTTGGCGACCTTCATCGCGTGGCGCAGGATCGTCGTGTCGGGCGCGGCGCGGTGGACTATGCGCTTGATCATGCGCTCTTCGGACAAAGGCCCGACTACCTCGTTGAAGAAGCGTTCGTCGAGCCAGGCGACGAGGCGGCGGACCTCCGCGCGGTTGAGCGCCGTGCCGGGGATCATTGGCGCGACTTCCACGGTTTCTTCGAAATACTCGCAGATCGCGGCCGAATTTATAAGCGCAATGCCCTTGGTCGCATCGACCATCACCGGCGTCTGGCCAGCGGGATTGAGATCCATAAACTCGTCTCGCCGTTCCCAAGGCGACTCGCGCAGCAACTCAAAGGGGACGTTCTTTTCACCGAGATGGAGACGGATCTTGCGCGAAAAGGGGCACAGGGGAAATTGGTAAAGCTGCCACATGTTGGCGGCAGACATAGCGCGGCGGGGCCGGAGGTCCACCGCCGATCGAAGGGAGCGTGGCCTAAGAAGCGTACTGCATTCGGATCAACCCGCTTGTCATGATCGCAATCGAGGCGTGGCATTCCGGCATCGTGGCCACCGAACGGTTCGGGCCTGGATTGGCGCGTCGCCACGCTCCTCAAAAGGACGGCCTAGACCCGGGTCACGACAATCGAGTGCGACGCTCTCGTTTCAAACGGACGATAATTAGCGGGGCAGGCCACCCAGCGCTTGGTCAAGACTGCGCTGCAGGTCCACCAGCGTGCGCTGCAGCGTCGGTGCGACGACGGCGATCTGGCGCACCATGTCCGCCGCCTTAACCGACAGTCCGGCGACCTCGTCCTGCAGCCGGCCTTGGAAATTCGGATCGCCGCGGCCGGCAACGTCGGCGATGGTGGAGTCGCGGCGCACGGGAGCAGCGGGATCGATCGCGCGCACGGCGTCGCCAATCGGAATGTTAACGATGGCGCCCACGGCCGCGCCGATCCGATCGCCCGCGGCCTCAACGTCATACGGATGCGGCAGGCTGTCGACGATCTCGGCGCCCGGCGCGCGGGACTGCGCGGCGGCCGGAACGGCAATCGCCAGTGTGAGAGGGGCGAGCGCGCAAGCGGCGACGAGAACAAGACGCATGGAAACTCTCCGACAATTCAGCCGCTTGAATAGCCGAAAACGGCTTGACTGCCGATGAACGGCGCGCGCTAGCGGGCGAGCAGCCAGGCGAGCGCCAGCGTGCCGGCGACGATGCGATACCAGGCGAAGGGCGCGAAACCGTAACGCGAGACGATGCCCACGAACCAGCGGATCACCACCAACGCAACCAGGAACGACACGCCGAAGCCAACGGCGATCAGCCCCCAGTCAACCCCGGCCCGCGCGATGTCGTTGCCGTGGCGCAGCAGCGACAGCGACGTCGCGCCAACCATGGTGGGGACGGCCAGGAAGAAGCTGAACTCGGCCGCGGTGCGGCGTTCCACTCCCAGGGCCAGCGCGCCCATGATCGTCGCGCCCGACCGCGACACGCCGGGGACCATGGACAGGCACTGGACCAAGCCCACACCCAGCGCGGCGCGCGCGGGGAGCTTGGCGACACCGGGTTCCAGGCTCGCAGGTTTGATGTTCCGCTCGATTAATAGGATGGCGATGCCGCCCAGGATCAGCGCCACGCAGACCACCACCGCGTTTTCCAGCAGCGCCTCGATATTGTCGATGAACAGGATGCCCAGCACGGCGGAGGGGACGAACGCGATCGCGATGTTGCGCGCGAACGCCCATGCGCTCGGCGAGCGCGCGAACAGCCCGGTCAGAACGTCCCAGAAGGTGCGCCAGTAGAGCACGATCACCGCCAGGATCGCGCCCAGCTGGATGACGACGTTGAACGTCGCCCATTGCGCCGCGTCGTAGCCAAGCAGCTCGGCGGCGAGGATCAGGTGGCCGGTCGAGGAGACGGGCAGAAATTCGGTCAGCCCCTCGACGATGCCGAGCAGGATGGCGGTGATGAGGTCGGCGGTCATGGCTCAGGCACGTGCGTTGTCGTTGCGGGGAACGGGGGCGAAGCGGCCGTGGCGGCGGTAGGGGACTAGCCAGGGCTCGGCGACGGCGGCGAGGGGAGTAGGGGCGATGCCGAACGCTTCAAAGCCGTGCGCGCCGTCCGCGACGACGTTGGGCGTGCCCAGCATCAGCCACTGGTCGTGCGTGATCGGCGCGCCCGGAAGCCAGCCCGTGGCCTTGGCCATGAGGCCGGAGATCGCGTCGGGCACGTCGATCAACGGGCGCGGGCGGCCGGCGGTGCGGGTCACGTATTCGTTGACCTCCCGCATGGTCATGATCTCAGGGCCGCCCAGTTCGTAGGTGCGGCCAGCATGGGCGCGGGGGTCGAGAACGGCGGCGGCGATTGCCTTGGCGACATCGGCGACGAAGGCCGGCTGAAACCGCGCGTCCGGGCGGACGACGGGAAGCACGGGGGCGATGCGCGCCAGCTTGGCGAAGCGGCCGAGGAACTGGTCGTCGCGGCCGAACAGGATGGACGGGCGAACGATCGTCGCGCCCGGGAAGGCGGCGCGCACCGCGGCCTCGCCCTCGCCCTTGCTGCGGCCGTAGGCCGACGGGCTTTGGAGATCCGCGCCGACCGCGCTGACGTGCACCAGTGCCCGCGCGCCGGCCTGCGCGGAGGCGGCGGCGACATTGCGCGCGCCATCGACGTGCACCGCGTCGAACGCGCCCTTCAGCAGGCCGACGAAGTTCACGACCGCATGCGCGCCGGCGACGGCGCGGGCGACGGAGTCCGGATCGGTGATGTCCGCGCGCACCGAGTGCATCTGCCCGAGCGCCGCCAGCGGGCGGAGGAAAAAATCGTTGCGCGGATCGCGGCTGGCGATGCGGATCCGCACGCGCGCCTTGACGAGTTCCTGCACGACGTAGCGGCCCAGAAACCCGTCGCCGCCGAACAGCGTGACCAGCCGCTCCATTCCCTGCCTCATCTTTTTGGGTGAACCGCCCCATTGCCCGCGCCGCTGCGCGTTGACAAGCGCGTGTTCCCCCCGCAAAGCGCCGCCCCTACCCCGTGCCCGGATGGCGGAATTGGTAGACGCACCAGCTTCAGGTGCTGGCG